>CAYYIK010000001.1:0-80501 GCA_964471955.1 uncultured Thermoanaerobaculia bacterium
GCTCGCCGCGACGCAGCTTCTGGGTGACGAAGCCGAGCAGGCCGGCGTGGGCGGCGAGCTGCGGCAGGCTGGCCGGAAAGCCGAAACAGTCTGGCAGGAAGAGGTCGACGCTCTCGACGCCCAGCCGGGCGGCGAACCAGCGCTGGCCAAGGTGGATCTGGCGCAGCAGCGACTCCGGCGCCGGCAGGACGGCGTCGAAGGCTTCGACCGCAGCGCCGGCCGGGTGCCAGCGGCCGGCGGCCACGCGGGCGCGCACGCGAGCGAACAGCTCGGGGTGGAGCTGTTCGAGCAGGCGGTAGCGGTGCGCCCCCTCGAAGGAGAGGACGTAGGCGGGGTGGCGGTCGAAGAGGGCTTCGTTCTCGCGCACCGTGGCGGGGAGGAAGTGCGCCGCGGTGTCGCGCTCGGTCCAGCGCCACTGGGTGTCGAGATGCGCCAGCGCGACGACGTGGAGGCGCGGACGCGCGGACCTCCCGGCGCCAGCGGTGTCGGTGTCGGGGAGCGCCACGGTGCGCCGATTCTACGGGGTGGGGCGCCCTGCCTGCGGTAGAGTCGGCGGCCACGACTCGACGAACGCGGCGCGGCGCGCCGCTCTCCGGCAGGCGAAGGAGAGGCTCGATGAAGCGACAGACGGCGTGGGTGGGTCTCCTGCTCGGGCTCGCGGCGGCCCTGCTCCCGGCGGATGACTTCGCGGCGGCGCTGGCGGCGATCGATCGCGGCAACGACGCGGCGGCGCGCTCGCATCTGGCGGCGCGCCGGGCCGAATCCGGCTTCTGGCTGGCGGTGTCCGAGCGCGGGGAGGAGCGCCTCGCCGCGGCCCGTGACGTGGCGGCGGACGCCGCGGCTGCGGAGTGGATGCGCACGGCCGCCGGCGCCCTGGTGGCGGCCGAGGAGGGCGACCGCGACGCGGCGGTGGCCGCGCTTCGCCAGGCCACGGCCCTGGCGCCCGGCGAGGCCCGGCTCTGGAAGCTCCTGGGGGATCAGCTGCACGCCGGCGGCGACGCCGAGGCGGCGCGCCTCGCGTGGGAGCAGGCGGTGGCCCTGCGCCCCGACTACCCGGCGGCCAACATCGCGCTCGGGGAGCTGGCGCGCCGGCGCGGCGATTTCGGTGCTGCGTTCAACGCGTACAACCATGCGGTCGACGAGCGGGGCGAACCGTTCGCTGCCCGCTACGGCCGGGCGACGGCGCGCCTCTACATGGGGGACGCGGAGGGCGCGGTGGCCGAGCTCGAGCAGGTGGCCGAGAGCGCCGCGCCCGGGTCCGAGCGCTTCGCCCGCGCGCGGATGGGGATCTTCTACGTGCGCGCCTACCAGCGCCGCGCCGCCGAGGGGCTCGCCAGCGCCGAGGCGGCGGTGCGCGCCTGGGAGGAGGCCGGCAGTCGCGAGATGGCGGCTGCGCTGGCCAACGCGGCCGGCAGGGTGCTGCTCGAATCCGGAGACCCGGAGGGCGCCGAGAGCTGGTACCTGCGCGGCGGGCAGCTGATCGCCGCCTCGGGCGTCGCGCCGGAGCAGCGGACACTCTGGCGGGTGCGCGAGCTGCACGGTCTCGCCCGGGTCGCCGCGTCCCGGCGCCAGCTGCCGCGGGCGCGCGAACTCGCCGCCGAGGCGCGCCGGCTGATGGAGGGGGACGCGGCCAACGCCGAACACTACGCCTGGATCGGACCGTATCTCGAGGGGTATCTGCTCCTGGCCGAGCGGCGCAGCGCCGAGGCGGCGGTCGAGCTCGGCAAGTCCGACGTCGAGCGCCCCTTCATCGCCTGGCTGCTGGGCGAGGCGCAGGCGCGCAACCGCGAGCGGGGGGCGGCCCGGGGCTGGTACGAGAAGGCCCTCGCGGCGGCCAACGGGCTCGACGCCGAGTCGGTGATCGTCCGTCCCCTCGCCCTCGCGGCGCTCGAACGGATTCGCTGAGCCCCGATGGCCGGGCGCCGCGCGCTGGCGGACCGGACGGGCGCTGACGGCGGGGCGGGGCGCCGGCGCGGCGGGGCACTCGCGGTCGGCGCCGGGATCCTGGCCAGCCGTCTGGCGGGATTCGCGCGCGCCGCGGTGACCAGCGCGGCGTTCGGCGTCGGCCCCCACGCCGACGTCCTGCAGACCGCCCTGCGCGCTCCGAACCTGCTGCAGAACCTGCTCGGCGAACAGGCGCTCTCGGCCTCGTTCATCCCCGTCTACTCGCGGCTGCTGGCGGCCGGCCGGCACGACGCCGCGCGCCGATTCGCCGGCGCGGTCTTCGGTCTCCTGCTCGCGGTGGCCGGAGGCGCGGCCCTGGCCGGCGTGCTCGCCGCCCGGCCGCTCGTGGCGCTGTTCGCCGCCGGCTATCTGCGCGACGCGGCGGCGGTGACGGCGGGCACCCTGGCCGTCGATCGCTTCGAACTGGCGGTCACGGCGGTGCGCTGGATCTTCCCGATGACCGGCCTGCTGGTGCTCTCGGCCTGGGCGCTCGGCGTGCTCAACAGTCACGGCCGCTTCTTCCTCGCCTACGTGGCGCCGGTGGTCTGGAACGCCGCCATCATCGCCGCCTTCGCCTGGGGCCTGCTCTCCGGCCGGCGCGACGAGCGACTCCTGGTGGCGGTCTGTGTCGGCGCCCTCGTGGGCGGCCTGCTGCAGTTCCTCGTCCAGCTGCCGACGGTGCTGCGCGAAACGCGAGGGATACCGGTCCGCTTCTCGCTGCGCCCGGAGGGCGTACGCGAGGCGCTCGCCGCCTTCGGTCCCGCCGTGGCCGGCCGCGGAGTCGTCCAGTTCTCCTCCTATCTCGACCAGCTGCTCGCGTCGCTGCTCGCGGTCGGAGCGGTTTCGGCCCTCGGCTATGCGCAGCTGCTCTACCTCCTGCCGGTGGCGCTGTTCGGCCAGTCGGTGGCCGCCGCGGCGCTGCCGGCGCTGGCGCGCGCGACCGCCGGAATCCCGGGAGGCGGGGAGCCGGAGCTCGCCCGGCGCACCCGCCGCGCCCTCGCTCAGGCCGGCCTGTTGAACTTTCCCACCGCGGTGGCGTATCTCGTGCTGGGGCCGGTGATCGTGAGCGCGCTCTATCGACTGCTTCCCGGACGATTCGGCGAGGCGGACTCCTGGCTGGTCGGGCTGGTGCTCGGCGGCTACGCGCTCGGCCTGCCCGCGTCGACCGGCTCGCGGGTTCTGCAGAGCAGCTTCTTCGCTCTCTCGGACACGCGGACGCCGGCGCGCATCGCGGCCATGCGGGTCGCGGTCGGCACCGCGGTGGCGCTGCCGGCGATGTTTCTGCTCGATCGCCGGTTGCTCGCCGACTTGCCCGGCCTGCACGGACTCGACGGCGACCTGCGCCTCGGCGCCCTCGGCCTCGCCCTGGCGGCGAGCGTCGGAGCCTGGGTCGAGTGGGGGCTGCTGTCGCGCGCCCTCTCGCGCCGCCTGTCGCACTTCCGCGTCCCGGTGCGCGAGCGCTTCCGCCTGCTGGCGGCAAGCGCGGCGGGCGCCGCCGCCGGCTTGGCGGTAGCGGCGCCGGTCTTCGCGCGCTGGCCGCCCTGGCTGACCGCCCTGGCGGCCGGCGGCGCCTTTCTGGCGTCTTTTACCGTCGCCAGCCTGGCACTGGGATTGCCTTCATGGATGGAGATGGTGCGACGAGGACGGGGAGGCGGGGAAGCGGCATGACGGCGGTTCGGGGTCGTGCCATCGGACTGGCCGCCGCGCTCGGCCTGGCGCTCTTCGCCACCGGCTGTGCGAGTTCGGGAGCCGCCAGGAGCGCACGAATCCGTCTCGAGCGTCAGATTTCCGGAGCGGGACTCGATCCGCAGAGCATCGTCTACCCCTTCGAGCTCTCCGAAGAGATGCGCAGCTGGGTGCGCCAGCGGGTGCCGCGCACCGGGTCGCCACTGCTGCGTCTGCAGCGGCTGCTCAACGCCCTGCTGATCGAGGACCGCGAGACCCCCATCACGTACCAGCGCGGCACCACCCTGACGGCGCGCGAGGTCTGGGCGAGCCGACGGGCGAACTGCCTCTCGTTCACGCACCTCTTCGTCGGCCTCGCCCGCGAAGTCGACATCCCCGTCTACTATCTGCGCGTCTCCGATCTGCAGAGTTTCGAGAAGGACGGCGACCTGGTCGTCGCCTCCGAGCACGTCACGGCGGCGTACGGGCCGCCGGCCAACCGCAAGATCCTCGATTTCAGCGCCGACCAGGTCATGCCGTACCGGTCGACCGAGCCGCTGAGCGACCTCGGTGCGCTGGCGCTCTTCTACTCGAACCAGGGGGCCGAGAAGATCCGCCAGGGGGACCACCGCAGGGCCCTCGAGCTGCTTGAGGTCGCGGTGCGGCTCGACCCCGACCTCGCCGACGGCTGGCTCAATCGCGGTGTCGCCCTGCGGCGCAGCGGGCGGGTGGCCGAAGCGGAAGACTCCTACTGGCGGGCGCTCGAATCCGATCCCGGCGCCACCTCGGCGTACTACAACCTCTCGGCGCTGGTCGCCAGCGCCGGCCGTCCGGGCGAGGCCCAGGAGCTCCTGGCTCTCGCCGACCGGCGCGGCAACCGCAATCCGTTCTCCTTCCTCGCCCTGGGCGACCTGTCGCTGCGCGAAGGGCGCCTCGCCGAGGCGGAGCGCTACTACCGGCGCGCCCACCGGCTCTTCCCCGGGCAGGCCGAGCCGCTCGCCGCCCTCGGCCAGTGGGCGCTCGCCAGTGGACGTGTCGACGAAGCTCAACGCTTCCTGCGCCGCGCCGAGAAGCAGGATCCGCTGCAGCCGCGTGTTCGCCAGCTCGACCGCAGCCTGCGCGCTTCGCTGTCCGCCCGCGGCTGATCCGGCCGCCGCGCCGCGGCAACCCTCCGCAGGAGCCTCCCCGCCGCGAAACTCCGCGCCGCGACCGGCGTACTAGGGGCAACGGAAGGTCCGTCGGGGAGGACGCGAATGAGCAAGCCCATGAAGAAGGTCGTCGTCGGTTCGATGGTGGTCGGGGTGGCCGCCGTCGGCTTCTTTCTCTGGACCCGCAACGCGGGAGCCAAGCAGCCGGATTTCAAGACCGTCGAGGTGACGCGCGGCACGATCGTCGACAAGGCGCTGGCCACGGGACAGGTCGTGCCGGACCAGGAGATCCAGGTCAAGTCGCAGATCTCCGGCATCGTCTCCAGGTGCTACGTCGAGGTCGGCGAGAGGGTGGAGGCGGGACAGCCGCTGTTCGCCATCACGCCCGATCCGACGCCGCTCGAACTCGCCGAGTCCGAGCGCGAGGTGGAGATGGCGCAGGTCGCCTACGACAAGGCGCAGCAGGACCTCGAGCGTTCGCACAGCCTGTGGACCGGAGGCATCGTCGCGCGCGACCAGTTCGACTCGCGGCAGAAGGAGTTCGAGCAGGCGCGCATCGGGCTCGAGCAGGCACGTGACCGGCTGGCGCTGCTCAAAGAGGGCCGGATCGAGCGCAAGGGCGCGACCACGGTCGACTCGGTGATTCGCGCCTCGACCGCCGGTACCGTGCTCGAGCGGCGAGTCAATCCGGGCGACCCGGTGGTGCCGCTGACCACTTTCCAGGATGGCACGGTCATGATGACGCTGGCCGACATGTCGACCCTCGAGTTCCGCGGCACGGTCGACGAGATCGACGTCGGCAAACTGCGCGAGGGGATGTCGGCGCGCATCCAGATCGGTGCCCTTCCGGGAAGCACCGTGCCGGGCAAGCTGGTCCGCATCGCCCCGAAGGCGCGCGAGAAGGAGGGAGCGACGGTGTTCGACGTCGAGGTCGCGATCGACGCCGCCGACTCGGAGGTCACGCTGCGCGCCGGATACTCGGCCAACGCCGACGTCATCGTGCAGGAGAAGGCCGACGTCCTGCTGATTCCCGAGCGGCTGGTGAAGCTCGAGGACGGCAAGGCGACGGTCGAGCTGCCCGGACCGACTCCGGAGGCCGAGCCGGTGACGCGGGAGATCGAGGTGGGGCTCTCGGACGGGTTGAACATGGAGGTCGTCGCCGGTCTCGACGAAGGCGAGCAGCTGGTGCAGCGTCCGCCGAAGAAGATCGAGTGAGCTCACCATGCCGCTGAAGAACTACGTCCGCCAGTTCCTGCGCGACGTCCGGGCGCAGAAGCTCCGGCTCTTCCTGACGGTGTTCGGAATCGTCTGGGGAACCGCGGCGGTAACCCTCCTGCTGGCCTTCGGCGAGGGGCTCCACAAGCGGGTCGTCAGGAGCCAGAAGGGACTCGGAGACGCGATCGTCATCGCCTGGCCGATCCGGACCACCAAGCCCTGGGAAGGTCTGCCGCGCGGCCGCCCGGTGCGGATGACCGACGAGGACGTCGCGATCATCGACCGCGAGGTCGAGGAGATCGACCGGATCAGCGAGGAGTATCAGCGTTCCGATGCCCGGGTGGTGCTGGGGCGCAAGACGCTGGCGAGCGACATCAGCGGCACCAACGTCGAGTTCGGGGAGATGCGCAATCTGATCGCCTCCGAAGGGGGGAGGTTCCTCAACCAGCAGGACCTCGACGAGCGGCGGCGGGTGGCCTTCCTCGGCGACCAGATCAAAGTCGATCTGTTCGGCGCCGAGACCGACGCCATCGGGCAGAGCGTGCGCATCGACGGCACGCCCTTCGTGGTGGTCGGCGTCATGGTGCAGAAGGACCAGGACTCCTCCTACAGCGGCCGCGACAAGGACAAGATCTTCATCCCGTCGACGACCTACAAGGCGGTCTACGGTCCCGAAGAGATCGACCTCTTCGTCTTCCAGGTCGAGGACCCGCTCAAGGTCGCGGCGGCGAAGAAGAAGGTCATCGAGCTGGCGGCCAGCCGGCACCGCTTCGACCCGACCGACGAGGAAGCGGTTCAGATGTGGGACACCACCGAGGGAATGAAGTTCCTGACCACGTTCTTCGTCGCCTTCCGCGCCTTCCTCGGCATCGTGGGCGCGCTGACCCTGGTCGTGGGTGGCATCGGAGTGTCGAACATCATGAACGTCGCGGTCGAGGAGCGCACCCGCGAGATCGGCATCAAGATGGCGCTCGGAGCCCGCCGGCGCTACGTCATCGGCCAGTTTCTCTTCGAGACTCTGACCATCACCCTGGTCGGCGGCGCTCTCGGTTTCCTCATCTCCTGGGGGATCTGCGCCGTCTTCCCCGGACTGGGGCTCGAGGACTACGTCGGCACCCCGGCCATCTCCGGCCAGGTGGCGACCGTCACCACCCTGATCCTGGGCGGCATCGGCCTGCTGGCGGGCTACTTTCCGGCCCGCACCGCCGCGGCGCTGCGCCCGGTTGAAGCCCTGAGGATGTAGCCATGGCGAGCACCCTCCGCATGCCCCGATTCGGTCTCGTCTGGACGCTGTTCCGCCGCTCCGCGCAGATTCAGAAGAAGCGCATGGTGATGACCGTCGCGGCGATCGCCTGGGGCACCCTGTCGATCGTCCTCCTGCTCTCCTTCGGCGAGGGTCTCAAGCGCAACTTCGCCCGCGGCAGCCGCGGCCTGGGCGAGGGGATCATGGTGATCTGGCCCGGATCGACGTCGATCGCCCACGCCGGCTTCCCGCCGGGACGCGCTCTCCGTTTCACTCCCGAGGACATCCGGCTGCTGCGCGCGTCGCTGCCCGACCAGGTGACCCGGGCCTCGGCCGAGATGATCCGCTGGGGCAACAACATCGCCTGGGGGCGCAAGACGTTCTCCAAGCCGGTCAAGGGGGTCGAGCCCGACTACGGTGAGTTGCGAAATCAGCTGCCGCAGCCCGGCGGACGTTTCCTCAACGAGCGCGACGAGCGCGAGAAGCGTCGCGTCGCCTTCCTCGGAGACGGCATCAAGGAGGAGCTCTTCGGGGATGCCGAGGCGGTCGGGGAGACGATCCTGATCAATCAGGTTCCCTTCACGGTGGTCGGAGTCATGACGCCGAAGATCCAGATGGGCGCCTACAGCGGCATGGACAAGGACCACGTGCTCGTCCCGCTGTCGACCTTCAAGGCGATCACCGGCAGGACGTACGTCTCGAACCTGGTGGTCCGGGCGCCGCGGGTCGAGGAGAACGAGGCGCTCAAGCAGAGCCTCTTCGAGGTCCTCGGCGGCAAGTACCGCTTCGATCCGGCGGACGAGCGGGCCCTCGGGATCTGGGACACGGCCCGCTCGCAGAAGGTCACCACCAACATCGGCTTCGGAATCGAGATCTTCCTCGGCCTCATCGGCGCCCTGACCCTGATCATCGGCGGCGTCGGGGTGGCCAACATCATGTACGCCGTGGTCAAGCACCGGACGCGCGAGATCGGCGTCCAGATGGCGCTCGGCTCGCGGCGCGGCTGGGTGCTCGGGCCCCTGGTGATCGAGTCCCTCTCGCTCACCGCTCTGGGCGGCGTGATCGGCGTCAGCGCCGGACTCGCCATCGTCCAGGGACTGGCGTTCCTGCAGTCGAAGTCGGACAGCGACGCGCTGAAGTTCCTCGGCGCCCCGACCTTCTCGGCCGGGGTCGCGCTCACCACCATCCTGCTGCTCGGCGGCATCGGCTTCCTGGCCGGCTGGTTCCCGGCCCGGCGGGCGGTCAACATCCAGCCCGCGGCCGCGCTGCGCTACGAATGAAAGGCGATCGAGCATGAACTTCTTCATCGGCAAGAACGGCCGGAAGGGCGAAGCGCAGGCGGGGGCCGAGGCCCCCGCCGTTCTCTCCATGAACGGGATCCGCAAGGTCTACGACACCGGCGCGGTGAAGGTCGAGGCGCTGCGCG
This sequence comes from uncultured Thermoanaerobaculia bacterium, assembly GCA_964471955.1. Taxonomy (GTDB): domain Bacteria; phylum Acidobacteriota; class Thermoanaerobaculia; order Multivoradales; family JAGPDF01; genus JACTMI01. The sequence continues at coordinate 8,642 of CAYYIK010000001.1, forward strand.
GCGTCGACCTGGTGGTACAGCCGCGCGAGTTCGTCTCCATCGTCGGCCCGTCGGGGTCGGGGAAGTCGACGCTGCTCAACATCATCGGCTGCCTCGACGTGCCCACCGACGGCTCGTACCTGCTCGACGGAGAGGAGGTGGCCGAGCTCGGAATCGACGAACTGGCGGACATCCGCAACCGCAAGATCGGGTTCGTCTTCCAGAGCTTCAACCTGCTGCCGCAGATCACCGCCTACGAGAACGTGGAGATGCCTCTGCTGTTCAAGGGCACGGGGGCACGCGAGCGTCGCGAACGGGTCGAACGGCTGTTCGAGCAGGTCGGCCTGGCCGATCGGATGCACCACCGGCCGGTGGAGCTCTCGGGAGGCCAGATGCAGCGCGTCGCCATCGCCCGGGCGCTGGCCTGCGACCCGGCGCTGATCCTCGCCGACGAGCCGACCGGCAACCTCGACACCGGCGCCGGGCGCGACATCCTGGGGCTGTTCGAACAGCTGGCCGAGCAGGGGCGCACGCTGGTGCTGATCACCCACGACAACGCCCTCGCCCGGCGTACCCGGCGCATCGTGCGGGTGCAGGACGGGCGCATCGTCGAGGACGAGCCGGTCAGCGCGGTTGCCTGAGGGCGCGGCCCCTGGGGGGGCGCGGCGCGGGTCATTTGAGCATCAGTCGCCGGGAAGGCTATTCTCGGCGCATGATGCGAAACTTCGGACGCGATTCGATCGGGCGGCTCCGGCGCGGCCGCCGCGCCCGCACCCTCGCCGGCGCCGCGGCGCTGGCCGTTGCCACGCTCGCCGGCTGCGCCTCGAACCCGGCGACAGGCAAGTCGCAGCTGAATTTCTACAGCGAAGCCCAGGAGATCGAGATGGGCCGCCAGGCCGATGCGGAGATCGTGCAGCAGCTCGGCCTGGTGGACGATCCCGCGCTGCAGGCCTACGTCAGCCGGGTGGGCGGCGACCTGGCCGCCCGCTCGGAGCGGCCGGGGCTGCCGTGGTCGTTCAAGGTGGTCGACGATCCGGTGGTCAACGCCTTCGCCCTTCCGGGCGGCTTCATCTACGTGACCCGCGGCATCCTCGCCCACATGGGCTCGGAGGCCGAGCTTGCTTCCGTGCTCGGCCACGAGATCGGGCACGTCACCGCCCAGCACGGCCTCAATCAGCTCTCCAAGCAGCAGGTGGCGATGGGGGGGCTCCTGGTCGGCGCGATTCTGTCGCCCGAAGTGGCGCAGGGGGCGCAGGTCGTGCAGGCCGGTCTCGGCCTGCTCTTCCTCAAGTACGGGCGCGACGACGAGCGGCAGGCCGATGATCTCGGACTGCGCTACCTGACCAGGGGCGGGTGGGAAGCGCGCGAGATGCCGAGGATGTTCAGCCTCCTCGAAGGGAGCTCGCAACTGGCCGGTGCCGGGCGGCTGCCCAACTGGCTGTCGACCCACCCCGACCCGGCGGCGAGGCGTGTCCGCACCGAGCAGCTGATCGCCGAACGCAAGTACCCGCCCGGGGAGGTCGGCGCGGCGAGCCTGCTCGACCGCCTCGACGGGATGATCTTCGGCCACGATCCGCGCGAGGGGTATTTCGTCGGCTCGACCTTCTACCATCCGGGTCTCGCCTTTCAGCTCGAGATCCCGGCCGGCTGGCTGGCGGTCAACGAGAAGCAGCGGCTGATCGCCGTCCATCCGGACAGGGTGGCGCAGATCGAACTCCGGCACGCCGCGGGAGCGACGCCGGAGGCGGCCGCCGAGGCGTTTTTCGCCCAGCAGGGGGTAACCCGGATCTCCTCGCGCGCGACGCGGCTCCACGGACTCCGCGCGGTGCGCGCCGACTTCTCGCTGGCGAGCCAGCGCGCCATCTCCGGGCGGGCCACGTTCGTGGCGCTCGGCGAGCGCGTCTTCCAGCTGATCGGCCTCGTCTACTCCGACCGGGCGGTCGTCGCCGCGAAACCGTTCGAGAGCACGCTCGGCAGCTTCCGGGCGCTCAAGGAGCGCCAGCGGCTCGAGGTGGCGCCGCAGAAGGTGCGCATCGTCGAGCTCACCGCGCCGATGAGCTGGAGCGAATTCGCCCGCCGGCATCCGTCGGACGCCGACCCGCGGCAGCTGGTGCTGATGAACCACGTCACCGACCCGGAGGCGCCACTGCCGGCCGGTACTCGTCTCAAGTGGATCGAAGGGAAGAAGGCGGGAGAACAGACCGCGGGCATGCCGCCGGCGAACTGAGCCCCCCGGGTTCCGTCAGGCGCGGCGGGCGGCCAGCTGCACCAGCGGCGCCAGGGGAGCGCGCGGCGCCACCAGGGTGGCGAGGGTCACCGAGGCCAGCGTGACCCTCGCCTGCTCGTCGAGCTCCTCGAAGAGCCGGCGCAGCCGGCATTCGGCGAACTGCCGGCAGGGCGCCTCGCCGCACCCGGCGAGCGAGCAGGAGGCGGCATCCCGGCCCCCTTCGAAGATCTCGACCACCTCGAGCAGAGTGATCTCGGCGGCCGGACGGACCAGCCGGTAGCCGCCGGTGGTGCCACGGGTACCGAATGCCAGGCCGGCCTTGACCAGTCTCTGAATCACCTTGGCGACCACCGAAGGCGGGATGCGATAGCGCTCGGCCACCTGGGCGGCGGTCACCGGCCGCCCCGCTTCGGTCGAGGCCATCTCGAGCGCCGCATAGAGCGCGTAGCGGGTCGACAGCTGGAACTTCATCCGCGGGAGATCCTCGCACGAAGCGCCGGCCGGAGGAGCATTCGCCGCCGCCTCAGGCCGCCTCGCCGCTCGCCAGTTCGAGCCCCAGGTTCGCCAGCTTGCGGGCGCGGAAGGCGCCCCAGAGCGCCGCGCCATAGGCGCCGGCGAGCACCGACTCCGGATGGGTCCGCAGCTCCAGCCCGCCTTTCGCGCCGGCCGCCGCCTCCTGCAGGGCCGCGACCAGGCCCACGTCGGCCGCCAGGCCGCCGGTGACCAGCACGGCGCCGCGGATGCCGAGGTTGGAGAGCAGACGCAGATAGCGGCCGGCCATCGACTGATGGATCCCCTTGATGATGTTGGCCGCCGAAATGCCGCGCGAGACCATGTTGATGACGTCGGTCTCGGCGAGCACGGCGCAGATCGACGAGCAGGGTTCGGGCTGGTCGGACTGCAGGGAGAGGGGACCGATCTCGTCGAGCGAAACGCCGAGGTAGCGGCTGATGTTCTCGAGGAACTGGCCGGAACCCGAAGCGCACTGGCTGGTCATCCGATAGCCGAGGACGCGCGAGTGCTCGTCCATGGCCACGCCGCGACAGTGCAGGGCGCCGACGTCGAGGACGCCGCGCGCTTCCGGATCGAGGAACAGACCGCCGCGCGCGTGGGTGGTCATGCCGTAGAAATGCCCGGTGCGGAAGCGCACCATCTCGCCCTCGCCGGTGGTCGCCACGTAGGCGAGGTCCTCGCGGCTGGTTCCCGCCGCGCCGAGCGCTTCGGCGAAGATCTCCTCGACCACCTTCTGCGGATCGCGGCGGCGGATCCGTTCGAGACGGGTCAGCACCACCCGCGGACTCTCGTCCGGCCGATCGTCGAGCAGAACCAGCTTGACCGCCGCCGTGCCGACGTCGATTCCGGCGACTCGCAGCGCCGCGTTCGTCCTCCGGGAGCTCATGCGACGCTCCTTTCGGCTGCCGCCTCGGCGTCCCGGCGGGCGAAGAGGGCGGCTCCCAGGGCGCCGGTGTAGATGGAGTCGGGGGAGATGTTCATGGTTCGCTCTCCGTAGTTGGAGCGGATCAGCTCGGTCAGGGCGGCCGTCGCGGCGCTGTTCTTGGCCACTCCTCCGGTGAAAGTGAACTCGTCGGCGACGCCGCCCGAGCGGGCCAGCAGCGACAGCGCGCGCAGGATGATCGCCCGGTGCAGGCCGGCGAGGATGTCTTCCCGCTTCTCGCCGAGCGAGAGCCGCTCGCGCAGCTCGGCGCCGGCGAACACCGTGCAGGTCGAGTTGATGCGCGCCGTGCGCTGGGCCGTCATGGCGAGCGGGCCGAGCTGATGGAGGCCGAGGTTCATTTCGTCGGCGATGTAGCCGAGGTAGCGGCCACAGCCGGCGGCGCAGCGGTCGTTCATCTGGAAGGAAGTCACGATGCCGTCGGCGTCCACCTGGATCGCCTTGGTGTCCTGGCCGCCGATGTCGAGAACCGTCCGGGTGCCCGGGAAGAGGTGGTGGGCACCGAGTCCGTGGCAGAGAATCTCGGAGCGGATCTGCTCCTTGGGAAAGGGGAGGGTGGCGCGGCCGTATCCGGTGCCGACCGAGCGCACGACCTCGATCGGCGCAGCGGTCGCGGCCGAGACCGCGAGGGCGAGGGCCGGAGGCGCGTCGGCGGGAACCGACGCGGCGACGAGCGCCGCGAAGGAGTCCTCGTCGGCGGGCAGGTTCTCCACCTCGAGAATGGTGCGATCGAAGAGGCCGGCGAGCCGGTCGAATCCGACCTGGCGGGTGCGCGCGGCCCGCTCGGCCAGCTCGAGATACCGGCCACCGGCGAGGTCGCGGAAGAAGTCGCTGCGCCGCTTCGCTCCGGCCGCGAAGAGCTTGCCGCTCTCGCTCTCCATGCAGTCGAGGATCTCGCGCAGGGCCGGGGTGATCTCGCCGCCGTCGCCGGCGGACTCCGCGTGCGCGAGGATGCGCTCGGCGAACAGGCCGAGCAGCCTGCGGTACTGCTGCTCGCGGAATCGGCGTTCGAGGTCGGCGAGGAGCCGCTCGCGCTCTCCGGCCTCGAGATCTCCCGCGGCGAGTCCCGCGGCGATGCGACCGAAGCGGGTGTCGATGAGCGCCTCCGAGAGGGCGACGTCGCAGGCGACCTTGTAGTTGCTGCGGCTGTTGGTGATCCCCTTGCCGAGGATGCCCCCGCCCTCGCCGAGAACGACCGCCTTGGTGGTCGTCGAACCGAGATCGATGCCGACGTAACCATTCATGCCGGAATCCTCCCGCGCTTCTGGTCGAGCATCTGGAAATAGGACTCGAGCCGGTTCTTCAGGTTGGCCGCCGAGAAGTAGCGCGGATCGACGAGGTCGCTCTCGATGAACCCTCCCGGCCGGCCGGTGCGACTCTCGATCTCGCGCAGCATGGCGAGCTGGCCGGCCGAGAAGGAGTTGCAGCTCTTGATCGAGTGGATGAGCACGCCGTCGGCTTCGTACTCCTCGACGTAGCGACAGATCATGTCGACGCGCGAGGGGAGCGACAGGTTCGTGTAGCAGCCCATGCAGTAGTCGGCCAGAGTCTCGAGGGGATGATCCGGATCGTGGCGGAAGCCGGTGTCGTAGACGCCGCCGACCTTGGAGTACGTCGAAGCGACCGCGACGGCGCCCTCGTCGGCGAACATGCGCCAGAACTCGTGGAAGTGGGTCCAGTTGGGCGGCCCCTCGACGACCAGACGGAAGCGCTCGTGCCCGATCTGGCCGTCCGGGGTCACCGGTCCGAGCCCCCGGGCGACGCGGTCGTCGATCTCGGCGCGCAGCTCGCGGTAGTAGTCGCAGGCGTCCTCGGTGCCGCGGAATGCGGAGAAGATCGGACCGACGTAGTAGACGGCGCCGAAGTAGGAGTCGATCGGCGACGGCCTCCGGCGGGCCGACTTGAGGACCGCGACGAGATCCTCCTCGGCCTGCGCCGAGCGGGCGAGGTTCTCGCGCAGGCGGTCCTCGTCGTAGCGCCTGCCCGAGATGCGCTCGAGCTCCGGAATCACCTTGTCGCGCAGCTGCGCCACGACGTAGTTGCGCATCGCCTCGGTGATTCGACCGTCGGCCTGATACGGGACGTGCAGCATCACCGCGGGCGCCTTGTACTCCTGGCGCAGCATCTCGAACCACTTGAGAAAGGTGAAGCAGCCGGTGTACGAGAGCAGGAGCAGGTCCGGGTCGGGCAGCTTCTCTCCGGTCGGCCCGAGGTTGCCCGCCTTCATCATTCCGTAGTCGGCCTTGACATAGGTGCAGACGTCTTCGCTCTGGCCGGCCTTCTCGGCGATGGCGATGTACTCCTTCGACTTGCCGCGCATCGCCGACTGCAGGGCGTTGATCTCGGGCAGTACCGGCAGCAGGTCGAAGCTGCGCAGCAGCTCGGTCAGGTTGCCGGGAACGAACGTGTAGACGCTCCGTCCGCCGGTCTCCGGGGCCCTCGCCAGGCGGGTGTAGTGCTCGGCGATCATCCGCTTCTGGCGCAACTGGCTGGCGTCCTTGAGCGCCTCGCGCGCTCCCGTCTGCGGGCTCGGAGGGGTCATGGGTTGCTCCACAGTTTGATCGAGTCGGCGAAGGTGCCGGCCTGCTCGCGGATCACCTGGAACTGCCCGGTGTTCTCCGCGTACTTGAAAGCGGTCCAGGGGACGCCGATCGACTCGACCGCCTCGACCGCCATCGGCTGGTCGAGCAGCGCCGGGTCGCAGAAGCTCGGGGCGCAGAAGACGACCCCCTCGGCGCGGCAGGCGCGGGTGCGCTCGACCATTGCCTCCGTCTTGCGGCCGGCGGCGCAGAAGCGGGTCGGGCTCTCGACGGCGTCGTCGAGAAAAGCGGTGACGAGGTTGGCGAGCGGATCTCCGTCGAGCGGAATGTCCGAGCGCAGGAAGCGGTGGATCTGCACGAAGTCGTCGTCGACGATGTAACAGCCCGAGCGCTCGAGGGTCTTGATCAGGCCGAGCGGCGGCTGCTCGCAGAAGGAGCCGACGACCAGCACGCGCGCCTGGTCCATGGGCCGGCGCTCCTCGTCGGCGGCCACCGCCGCCGCGTAGTCGTCGAGCAGGAGGTCGAACTCCTCGATCGGCAGGACCAGGCCGGCGCGCAGGATCAGGTAGAGCTCCCAGGTCGGCACCTTCCAGGGCTCGCGCTCGCGCAGGGCGTAGAGGGCGCGCACCCGGGCGCGATTGGCGTTGTAGGCGGCGAGCGAGGCGCGCAGCGCCTCCGCCTCGAGCGGCCGGGCACCGCGCTCCGTGAGCTCGGCGGCCAGCGACTCGAGCTCCAGGCGGAGGAAACGCCCGCCGATCTCCGGATCGAAGTTCTGCGGCACGTCGAGATAGCGCACCAGCTTGCCCGGGAACTGCAGCTGCCAGACGCCGGAGAGGTTGCGGATGACGTCGCAGATGGCCGGGAAGAGCAGGCCATCGAGCGGATCGAGCTGGCCGCCGAGGCCGAGCTCGACGGTCGAGCGGGGCAGGTGGCAGATGTACGACTGGTAGAAGGCGTCGCCCCGGATGATCTCGACGTCCTCGCCACCCCCCATCAGCCCCACCGGCAGGACTCCCTGGGCGTGCAGCATTTCGCGCGGCGCCCAGATCGGCAGGAAGCCGATCGCCAGGCCCCCGGTCGCGTCCTTCCAGCGGCGGACGCCGGCGAGCGCCAGGTCGCGGTAGTGGGCCTCGGCCCGGTCGACGACGGAGGTGACGGCGGCGCTCATCGGGTGGCTCCCTCGGACAGGTCCAGCTCGAGCTGCGTGTATTCGCCAGCGGCGAAGCCGTGGGCGCGGAAGAAGGCGAGGACGGGGATGTCGGAGCGGCGCACCATGGTGCGAATGGTGGCGATCCCGGCGGCGCGGAATCTCCGGCAGGCCTCCGAAAGCAGGGCGGAAGCGACGCCGCCGCGCTGGTGAGCGGGCTCGACGCCGACGGCGAAGATCCACCCGCAGGCCGGCGAGCCGAACTCGAAGGCGCGCGACTCGCCGAACAGGAAGCCGACCAGCCGGCCGTCGACCTCGGCGCCGAGGGCGACGCGGACCCGGCCGCGGCCGCGCGCCAGGAAGGCTTCCCGCACGCCGCGCCAGTAGTCGGGGACCGCGTCGCCGCGATGCCGGGCGTCGATCTCGACCACCCGCTCGAGGTCCTCCGGCACGAGGCGGCGCACGGCGACCGCCGGAGCGACCGCGATCACGCGCTCTCCACCGGCGCCGGCCGCAGCGGCGCGATCAGACTCTCGGTGAGCTCCTCGCTCCATGGCTCGCCGCGCGCCAGGCGGCGACGCAGGTCGAGGAAGTCGATCTCGCGCCGGTTGCGGTCCCCTTCGTGGAAGGCGCGGAAACCGGCACGTCCCTCGGTCATCATGTTGAGCGCCAGCCAGGCGCGGTTCGACTCGCGGTTGCGATCCCAGTGCGCGAGCTTGTGTTTGCGCACGCTCTCGAGGGTCTTCGAGAGGCAGCCCGGCATGGTGTGGGCGAGTTTCCAGACCAGCTCGTCGACCGCCGCGTCGAGCGGCCCGAGGTCGATCGTCCCGCGCGCCAGGATCTCCCTGCCGGCGGCCCGGTCGGCGCCGCCGCGGGGCTCTCCGAAGACCGGACGGCCCGCTTCGTCGAGCCAGCGGTCGGTGATCACGAGCGGGTTGGGGATCGGAGCGCCGTCGACCCGCAACGCCGGGACGATCCGGCTGAGCAGGCCGAGGCGCAGGGCCTTGTGGGCGCTCCAGGTCTCGCACAGGGTGCAGCTCTCCATCGCCGCCTCGATACCGACGAACAGCGGCAGGAAGTCGGTCGAGCCTCCGTCGGGGGCCGAGCCGTGGCGCGGTCCCGCCTGGCCGAAGGTCGCCAGATCCTGGGCGATGGAGAAGTCGCAGGCCATGCCGATCTCCTGCCCGCCGGCGATCCGCATGCCGTTGACCCGGCAGATGACCGGCTTGTCGCAGGCGAGGATGGCGCTGACCATGTCGTTGAACAGCCGCATGTACTGGCGGTACTCCTCCGGGCGGCCGGCATAGTAGGTGGCGTACTCCGCGGTGTTGCCGCCGGTGCAGAAGGCGCGGTCACCGCTGCCGGTGAAGACGACGGCGACGCAGGCGCGATCGTTGGAGGCACGGCGGAAGCCGAGGATCACCGCCTTGATCATCTCGGTGGTGTAGGAGTTGAACTGCCGCGGATTCTCGAGGGTGATGCGGACGACCTTGAGCTCGGGATCGGGCGTGCCGTCGGGCGAGCGCAGCGGCAGGCGCTCCCAGAGGACGCGGGCGTCGCCGTCCGGCTGTGGCGGTGGCAGCGGCAGATCGTGATCGTGAAAGGCGAAGGGCATCAGGTTCTCTCCGGGGTGAGCACGATGCGGCGGTCGTGGGATGCGGCGTGTAATTGCGCGAAGACTGCGTTGATCGTCGCCAGCGGCCGACGCTCGACGAACGGCGCGAGGGCGAGTCGCCCGGCGAGCACCGCCGCGACGATGTCGGGGTAGTGCTCGGGCAGGCAGGCCCAGTTGCCCTGCACGGTGGCGTCGAACGCCATCAGGTTCGAGAGGCGGATCTCGATCTTGCGCGGCGTGAAGCCGACGACGCCGAGGTAGCCGCCGCGGCCGAGCAGGCCGAAGGCGGTGGTCTGGCCGGCCGGCGTGCCGGAAGTCTCGAAGACGTACTGGCGGAATCCCGGGATGTCGTGGCGCTTCGCCAGCGCCTCGATCTCTCCCTTGATCGCCTTGAAATCGAGGACTCCCGCCTGCAGGGCGAGCTCGGCGCCGTTGCGGCGCATCTGCTCGAGGCGGCCGGCGTCGACGTCGACCGCGACGACGTGGGCGCCGCGCGCCGCGGCGATCTGCACCGCGAAGCCGCCGACGCCGCCGCAGCCGACGACGACGGCCAGATCGCCGTCAGCGAGGCCGCTGCGCGCGATCGCCTGCCAGGGGGTGGAGACGGCGTCGGCGATGACGCTCAGCATCCAGAGCTCGAGGCCGGCCGGGTTGGCGGCGGGGGAGGCGAGGTCCGGCAGCGGGCAGAGGCCGCGGGCGGGGACGCGGACGTGGCTGGCGAAGCCGCCGTGCAGGTCGTTGCCGGGGAAGATCTGGCGCGGGCAGATGGCGCCTCGGCCGGCGCGGCAGGCGGCGCACTCGCCGCACGGCAGAACCGCCGGGACGACGACGGCACGGCCCACCCACTGCGCCGCGCCGGGACCCGCCTCGACGACGACGCCGGAAATCTCGTGGCCGAGGGTGAGCGGGAAGGGGTGGCGGGTGGGGACGCCGTCGTAGAAGAAGCCGAGGTCGGTGTGGCAGACGCCGCAGCCGGCGATCTCGACGAGGACCTCGCCGGCGCCGGGAGACTCCTCGCGGCTCTCCCGCCGCATCGACTCGCCGCCTTGGTGCACGGTCCAGGCATCCACCCGCATCGAGGGCCTCCGGGTTCAAAGACGATTTAGGATGCCGATATCTTAAAAGACGACAGGCGAGGTGTCCACCCCCCGGCCGGGTGGGGGCGGCGCCGGCCCCGCCGGCCCCACCCGCCCGGACGCCAGCCTCACTCCGGCAGGGTGTACTCGAGCGCGTAGCGGTGCTCGCCGTCGACGATCTCGAGGTGGAAGGTGCCGGCGAGTCCGGCCAACTCGGCGGTCCCGGAGTCGGGGACGACCGTGATCGTCAGCTGCTGCGTGCCGCGTTGCATCGTGCCGGAGTGCTGCAGGACGAACGACCCCCGTCTCCCGTGCAGGGTGCCAGTGATGCGCTCCATCGCCACGTAGCCGGCCGAGCCTTCGACCGCCGTCAGGGCGGTGAGCATCTCGCCGCGGCCGCTGCCGGCCAGGTCGCCGGTGAAGGTCTTCTCCAGCGCGATCCGGCCACGGGTCACGCCGTCGGCCGCGTCGGCTTCGCCGGCAGGTTGCAGAGTCACGGTGAAGGTGCCGCGGGCGAGGTGCGACATCGGAGAGGCCTCCTCGGTGGAAGCGGAGGTTGTCGGGGGGGGCACTGCCGCCTCCGCGGCGAGCAGGCGGACCCGGCCCGAGGCCTGCCGCAACTCGACGGAGGGGCAGAGACCCGCCGCATCGCAGCGGTCGAGATCGAGCACCGCCAGGCGGACGCGGATGCGGCCGGCGCCCGGCGCGAGCTCGGCCGGCACGGCGAGCTGCTCGGAGAGCGAGAGACTCTCGCCGGGCCGCAGCGTCACGCGCGCCGTGCAGGTGGGCTGCTCGAGCCAGTCCCAGTGCGAAACGGTCCGGCCGGCGGAGTCGGTAACCGCCAGGCCGCGACTCTCGGTGAGACAGGTCTCGACCGTCCGGTCCGAGACGTTGACCAGCTCGCAGGGGAGGTGCAATACCGCGCCGGCCCGGATCGAAGCCGGGAAGAGGCCGCGCAGCTCCAGGTCGCGGGCCAGCTCCGCGCCCACCGTGCGGGGCGCCGCGGCGGCACAGCCGGAGAGTGCGACCAGGCTGGCGGCGAGCAGCAGCGCCCCTCGCCCGGCTGCCGCCCGGGTATCGGGCCCCCAGACGGCGATCCTGGCGTTCAGCCGGCGGCCTCCCAGGCGGCGCGCAACCAGGCGAGGAGCTCGGCGTCGACTTCGTCGGGTGAGGCGAGGCGGACCTTGAAGTTGCACATGCCGCCCGGCGGAATGGCGACCAGGCGGTCGCCGGCAGGCAGTTCCTTCGCGTTGAGGCCCACTTCGACCAGGGTCCTCGTCGCCGGGCCGACGGTGGCGAACTGCTTCCTGCGCCGCAGGCTGAGATACCCCTTCTTGGGGGCGATCTCGAAAGGACCGAATCCGCCGAGCTCGCGGAAGATCCGGTCGTGAATCGGACGCAACGCCGCCTTCGGACCGGTGTAGATCTCGTCCACCGCCGCCTCCGGAGTGGCCGCCGGGGCGGCCGCCACACCGGTCGAGCGCAGGTGAAGCGTAACCAGCGTGTTGGCGTCTCCGTGGCCGAGACCGAGCTGGCGCTTGGCGGCGTCGCGCAGCTCGCCGTGTTTCGCCAGCCCGGTCGCCGTCAGCCAGGCGAAGAGAGCCTCGAGCGACTTGCCGGTCTTCTTCTGGATGTTCTCCAGCTGGGTCTGCAAAGCCTTGTCGGGATCGGCCATCGTGACGCTCCTCGCGGTCCGGGGTCGCGGCGCAGCTTACGACTCCGGGCGGGGGATTTCGAGCGGCACCGCGGCGGTGGCCAGGTCGCCGCCGCCATCGGCGACCACCACGGCGACGCGGTGCAGCCCCGGCAGCAGCCGCAACTCGACGCGGTGCACCCAGACTCCCGCCAGGGCGGCGGCGAGGTCGGCCTCGGGGACGGCGATCTCGACCGGCGCGTCGTCGTTGGAGATCACGGTTCCGAGCGCATCGGAGACCGCGACGCGCACCCGCAGGCTGCCGCGGCGATACCCCTCGGCGGGGATCAGCGCCACCGAGGCGAGCGGGATGCGGATCGCCAGCTGCACCGACGCGCGACCGTCGCGGCTCGCCAGAGGCACGGCCTCGCCCAGCTCGAGCACCAGGCCGGCGGAGTCGGAGACCTCGCCGAGCGTCGCGGCCGCCATCAGCGCCGCCTCCTGGCGTTCGCCGGCGCCGCGGCGCCGATAGCTCTCCCGGTGGCGAAGCTCGACTCCGTCGCGCCGCACGCGGACCTCGATCCGGTGCGAACGGCTCCCGGCCTCGGGTCCGGTCGCGAAGCCGAGCGAGTAGAGCGAGCGGGCGTCGTCGCGCACCGCCGCCAGTCGCGCGTCGAGACCCTCGTCGAGAACGAAAGTCCGGCCCCCCGTCGCCGCCGCCAGGCGGTTCACGCTCGAGGCCAGTTCGACCGCCGCGAAGTCGCGCGGCGGCGCCTTCTCCTGGTCGCGGCCGGCGGTGGCGAACTCGGCGGCGTTGTGTGACGGCGGTGGCTCGCGCGCGACCACGGTGTAGAAGGCGACGCGGGCGTTCTGGGCCGCGTGGACGAGGTCCTCGTAGTCGCGGTTGAGCTGCCCGGCCAGCTGATCGAGCTCGGCGACCCGCGGAATCGACGAGACCGACGCGTCGTAGCTCGTCTTCTGGGCGAGGAAGCGGAGCAGGAAGCGGGCCGGCTCGGCGTCGAAGCCGGCGGTGGCGAGCAGGGCCGTCTTGCGGCCGGGCACCGCGGCGAGCGAGGCGACGATGTCGGAGAGGGCGCGCAGCGCCCGCCGCTGGCGGTCGATCTCGCGTTCGGCCCAGTCTCCGATTTCGTTCTGCAGGCGTTCGGTCTCGCTCGCCTGACGCCGCTGGACCGCCTGGACGTTGGATTCCGGCTGCTCGGCCGAGCGCACCAGCGGGCCGGCCCGGCCGAAGGCGCGGATCTCGTGCTCGAGCCGGTTGCGCTCGGTGGTGACGAGCGAACCCCGGGACGGGAGTTCGGCCAGCGACTCGAACGCCGTTTCGATCGTCGCGGGCTCGGAAGTCGGCGGCGTGAACAGGCGCAGGGCGTCTTCGAAGCCGGCCACCATCACCCGCTCGCCCGGTTCACCCGTGCCGGCGAACTGCCGCAGTTCGGCGAGCGTGTCCCGGCGCACCCGCCGCTCGAGGGCGCTCTGGTCGACGAAGACGACGGTCAGGGGCGGGGAGGTCTCCGCCGCCCCGCCGGGAGCCGGTGCCGCCTTGCCGGGAGCCGGCGCCGGAGCCGGCATCGCCGTGCGTGCGGTGACGGAGGGCGGTCCGTAGAAGTACTCGATCGGCGTCGGCCGGCCGTCGACGAAGAGCGCGAAATCCTCGCGCCCGAGCCCGGTGACCCGGTTGCCCTCCCGGTCGGTGACCACGACGTCGACGTTGACGACCTCGACCTCCACCTGCTCGCCGAACGGCACGCCGGCCGGCTCGGCCTCCTGCGCCGGGCCGGCCGCCGGCAGGCCGGCGAGGACGAGGAGGGCGAGCAGAGCCGGGAGCGGGGAGTGCGGGAGGTGCACGGTGCGGGGTTCAGGCGGCCGGGGCGTAGGGGGGGAGGCCGAAGCCGGCGCGGACGCTGTCGCGCAGCAGCACCAGGAGGGTGAAGACGCCGAGCACCGTGCCGAACGGGAAGAAGGTGCAGCCTACCCCGGCGACGACCAGGCAGAACGTGTAGCGCTGGCGCCTCGCGAGGAAGCGGCCGGCCAGCGCCAGGCAGGTGGCGAGGCCGAGGCCGACGAGGATGATCGCCAGTGCCACCAGGACGAAGAACCAGCCGAACATCGCCTGGAACATCCGCTCGCCCGGCGCGGCGTCCGGCTCGACGAGGGCGCCGGTGGCCATCGCCAGTCCGACCATGAGGTGGATCACCGGCAGGAGCGAGAAGAGCCCGACGAGACCGGCCACGATGTAGTGGAAGATCGAGAGCAACTGCAGCTGCTGGTCGTCGCGGGTCATCTCTTCCCCCTTCGGCAGCGCCACAAGCCTACTCGCTTTGCCGCCCCGGCCGCCGAGGGGGTCGCCGGGTGGCGCCGGTCAGTGCACTCGCCGCCGGCGGTTGCGCAGGTAGTCGGCGAAGATGAACTCGCCGAGCTGATCGGGAGAGGCGAAGTAGGCGCGGCCGCGGTTGAGGCGGGTCATCTTCTCCACGAAGTCCTGCAGCGTGGGGTCGGTGGCCAGCATGAACGTGGTGATGACGATCCGCTGGCGGCGGCACTGATCGGCCTCCTCGAGCGTGCGGTTGACGATCTTCAGGTCGAGTCCCATCGGGTTCTTGTAGATCCGCCCGCCTTCGGTGATCGCCGAGGGCTTGCCGTCGGTGATCAGGAAGATCTGGCGATTGGGCTGCCGGCGGCGCTCGAGGATGGCGCGGCCGAGCTGCAGGGCCTCGCGGGTGTTCGTGTGGAAGGGTCCGGCTTCGAGAAAGGCGAGCTCGCGGTCGGGAATGCGCTCGGCGCGGTCACCGAAGCGGATCACCTCGACGAAGTCCTTCGGATAGCGCGTGCGGATCAGCTCGGTGAGCGCCAGCGCAACCGTCTTGGCGGGAGTGATCCGGTCTTCGCCGTAGAGGATCATCGAGTGCGAAACGTCGATCGCGATCACCGTGGCGCAGGAGGTCAGGTGCTCGGTTTCGAAGACTTCGAGGTCCTCCTCGGCCAGCTCCAGCTCGCCGGCGGTGCGGCGCATCGCGTTGGCCAGCGAGCGCGGGCCGTCGATGTGGTGCGGCTCGTCGCCGAAGGACCACGGGCGGGTCTCCGGCAGCGGCTCGCTCCCCTCTCCGGCGCCCGGAGTCGGATGGTAGCCGGCGTCCCCCTTGTGCAGGCCGGTGAAGATCGCCTCGAGGGCGCTGCGACGGATGCGGCGCTCGCCGGCGCCGGTCAGCACCAGCGTGCCGTCACCGTCGCGCCCGATCAACCGCTCGCGCTCGAGCTCGGCGAAGAAGGCGTCGAGGTCGAGGTCCGGAGCGAGGTAGCCGCGCGCCTGGAGCTGGCGCATCCACTCCATGGCCTCCTCGGGGTCGCCTCCGGCGGCCAGCAGCAGGTGATTCCAGATCCGCATCAGGTCGATCCCGGCGAGGAGCGACCGCAGCAGCTCGGGGTCCAGATGCCGGTAGCGGTGGCGCACCGCCGTCAGTTCGCGTCGTCGCCGTGCCGGCGGGCGGGGCGGGCCGGCCGCAGCAGCTGGAGGCGCAGCATCTCCCGGTAGCTGACGCTGCTGTCGAGGTCGTGGCGGGCGAGCTTGACCGCCTGGTGCAACCCCTCGAGCGCCAGCTCGGCCCAGAACGCGCGCTCCTCGCGCGTGTCGGCGAGGGGCTCGGCCAGGGTGAAGAGCCCCGGCACCCGCTCGAGCTCGGCGGCGTAGGCGGCGAACGACATGGTGTCGGAGACGTTCACCTCGTTGCCGGCGGCGAACCAGCGCAGGATTGCTGCCCACGGACCGGTGTCGTCGGCGCCCCCCGAACCGGCCTCGCGGCCGACTTCGGGGAAGCGGTCGCGGAAGAGCTTCGCCGCGGCGGCGCCGATCAGCTTGCCGACCACCACCTCGGCCCCCTGCTGCTCCCCCTCGTAGACCATCTCCACCTTGCCGGTGATCGCCGGAGCGAGCAGCGGCAGGTCGCAGACGCGCGGCAGGACCGGATCGTCGCCGGTGGCGAGGGCGCGTCTCTCGAGGTTCGAGACCAGCAGCTCCAGGGCGGCGATCGAAACGCGCGCCGAGACGCCCGAGGAGGGATCGACGAGGTCGCTGGCGCGGGCGGCGATCGGGATCTCCTCGATCAGCTCGCGCACGGCGCCGGGAATCAGCACCCGCGGCCCGTCGCGGTCGGTCCACGCCTGCTGCGCGGTGATCGCCGCCGCGACCGCGGCGTCCGGCGGATAGTGGGTGAGGATCTGCGAGGCGATGCGGTCCTTGAGCGGGGTGATGATCGAGCCGCGGTGCGTGTAGTCCTCGGGATTGGCCGAAAATGCGAAGAGGATGTCGAGCGGCAAGCGGACCGGGAAGCCGCGGATCTGGAGGTCGCGCTCCTCGAGCAGGTTGAGCAGGCCGACCTGGATGCGCGGCGCCAGGTCCGGCAGCTCGTTGATGGCGAAGATGCCGCGGTTCGTGCGCGCCACGATGCCGAAATGGATGACCTCCGGGTCGGCCCAGGTGAGCTTTCGCGTCGCCGCCTTGATCGGATCGATGTCACCGAGCAGGTCGGCGATCGAAACGTCGGGCGTCGCCAGCTTCTCGCCGTACCGCGCCTCGCGTGGCAGCCAGTCGACCGGGGCGTCGTCGCCCGCCTCCTCGATTCGCCGGTGGCCCCAGGTGGTAATCGGCGCCAGCGGGTCCTCGTTGAGCTCGCTGCCGGCGAGCACCGGAATCTCCGCGTCGAGGAAGTCGACCAGGGCGCGCAGAAGACGCGACTTGGCCTGGCCGCGCAGGCCGAGCAGCAGCAGGTCGTGCCCGGCGAGCAGGGCGTTGACCACTCCCGGGATGACCGTGCGGTCATAGCCGAGGATGCCGGGAAAGAGCGTTCCACCGCCCTTCAGGCGGGCGAGCAGGTTCGAGCGCAGCTCGGCGCGCACGCTGCGCGGGCGCCAGCCGGACCTCACCAGCTCGCCGCGCGTGCGCGCCCGTGGGCTCATCCGTGACGCTCCTCGAGCCAGCGTTCGGCGTCGATCGCCGCCTTGCAGCCGGAGCCGGCGGCGGTCACCGCCTGGCGATAGCTCGGATCGGCGACGTCGCCGGCGGCGAAGACGCCCGGAATCGCCGTGCGCGTGCTCGGCTCGGCGACTTCGAGGTAGCCGACCGCGTTCATCGCCAGTTGTCCCTGGAAGAGGCGGGTGTTCGGTTCGTGGCCGATGGCGACGAAGAAACCCTGCACCGCGAGCTCGCGCTCCTGGCCGCTCTGCGTGTCGCGCAGGCGCAGGCCGCGCACCCCGTCCTCGCGCGTGCCGAGCACTTCGACGACCTCGGAGTTCCAGGCGAACTCGATCTTCGGGTTCCTGCGCGCCCGATCCTGCATGATCTTCGAGGCGCGCAGCTCGTCGCGGCGATGGATCAGCGTCACCCTGCTCGCGAAGCGGGTCAGGTAGGTCGCCTCCTCGACGGCGGTGTCGCCCCCCCCGACCACCGCGACCTCCTTGTCTTTGAAGAAGAAGCCGTCGCAGGTGGCGCAGGCCGAGACGCCGTAGCCCATCAGCTCGGTCTCCGAAGGCAGCCCGAGCAGCTTGGCTCGCGCGCCGGTGGCGAGGATCAGCGCGTCGGCGGTGACCGCCTTGCCCTCGTCGGTCTCGAGGCGGAAGGGGTGCTGTCCGAGCTCGACCCGAGCGATCGTCTCGAAGCGCACCTCGGCGCCGAAGCGGCGGGCCTGTTCGCGCATGCGATCGATCAGCTCGGGGCCCTGGATCCCCTCGACGAAGCCGGGGTAGTTCTCGACTTCGGTGGTGATGGTGAGCTGTCCGCCGGGCTGCGTCCCCTCGAAGACCAGCGGCGCCAGGCCGGCGCGCGCGGCGTAGAGCGCGGCCGTGAGTCCGGCCGGGCCGGAGCCGAGGATGACGAGGGAGTGGTGCGGGACGGCGCTGCTCTGCGGTGTCGCCATGAAGAATATCGCTCCTGTCCGGGCTGCGGGCGCGCGCGGAAGATGCCTGCCGCCGCCGCGCCCGGGGACTATAACAACCGCGGGTCAGCCGCGATTCCGCGTCCGCACGTAGAATCGCCGGTGCAATGAGGAGGAGCGCATGGCCAAGAAGACGCTGAAGGGGATGCACAAGAACCCGGCGCTGCTGGCGAGCGAGCGCCTGATCGCCGCGCTGAACACGCAGATCGGCAACGAGATGCACGCCTCGTTGCAGTACGTGTCGATCGCCGCTCACTTCGATTCGGAGAACCTGCCGCAGCTGGCGC
Source organism: uncultured Thermoanaerobaculia bacterium (assembly GCA_964471955.1). Classification (GTDB taxonomy): domain Bacteria; phylum Acidobacteriota; class Thermoanaerobaculia; order Multivoradales; family JAGPDF01; genus JACTMI01. Next base: position 26,541 of record CAYYIK010000001.1, read on the forward strand.
AGTTCTTCTATCGCCAGGCCGAGGAGGAACGCGAGCATGCGCTGAAGTTCGTCCGATTCGTGGTGGACGTCGGCGGGCGGGTGGCGATTCCCGCCATCGCTGCGGCGCGCACCGACTTCGCATCGGCCAGCGAGGCCGTCCGCCTCTCGCTGGACTGGGAGCGCACGGTGACCGAACAGATCTACGGCCTGGTCGAGGTCGCCCAGGGGGACCGCAACTACATCGCCCTGCGGTTCCTCGACTGGTTCGTCACGGAGCAGCTCGAAGAGGTCACGCTGATGGACCAGCTCCTGGCGCTGGTCGAGCGCGCGGGGAGCAACCTGATCCTGGTCGAGGACTACCTCTCGCGCAACGCTCTGGTGGTCGCCGCGCCGGAAGCCGGGGGCTGAGCCGGCCTCAGCTCGGCCGGCCGGCGCGCAGCAGCGCTTCGGCGATCTCGATGGCGTTGAGTGCGCCGCCCCGCACGAGGTTGTCCATGGCGGCCCAGATCCAGAAGGCGCCCGGCGGGCCGGCGGCGCGCACCTCGCCGACGGTGATCTTTTCGTCGCCGGCGACGCCGACCGGTCCGACGCGCCGCGGGTCGCGCGCCAGGGTGACGGTGCGCGCCCGGCCGAGCGCCTTGCGTACTTCGGCGGCGCCGGCGTCGCGCCCGAGCTCGACGCGCAGGGAGGCCGCAACGCCGTGGAACACGCCCCCCTGGACGAGTTGGAGGCTGATCTGGCAGGCATCGCCGAGCGCCTGGCGGACCGCGGCTTCGACTCCCGCCGCGTCGCGCGCCGAGGGCAGGAGATTGAAGGCGATCTGGGCCGGGAACAGCTTCGGCCTGGGTGTCCCCTCGAAGGCGAGGATGCGACGCGTCTGCTCGAACAGCTCGTCGATGCCGGCATCGTCCTGATCGGAGACCGGGGCGAAGACCGTGCCGTCGAGGCGCCGCGGCTCGAAGGCGCTGAGCGCGCCGGCGAGCGTCGCCACGAGGACCGCCTCGGCGGGCGGCGAGACCACCCGGTCGTGTCCGGCGAGCAGGTCCTCGCGCACTCCGGCCACGGCCGCGGGGAGCCCGTCCGCGGCCGCGTCGTCGACCAGCAGGACGGCCACCGCGCCGCGCGGCAGGCCGGCGAGCGCCTCCCGGTCGGCGGACGAGGCACCGCAGAAGAAGACGAGCTCGACGTCGGCGAGGGAGTCGGCGTCGAGACGGCCGACGAAGGCGGCCGCTCCGGCCGCCTCGGTGAGCTGGCCGACCTCCTCCTCGTCGGCCGACAGGAGGCGGAGCTCGCGCACCAGGTCGGAACGCATCGCGAGCCGCTCGCGAAGCTCCTTGCCGAGCAGCGAAGTCGGATGGACGATGGCGACCGTCCTCACGGCGTGTCCTCCGGCGGGTTGGAGTGGGGGGTGACGCGCGCCGGCGAGGCGAAGCGGCCGAAGAGCCAGAGCAGCGGACCGGAGGCGGCATAGGTCACCGCCAGGCCGGGGAAAACGACTTCCGGCCAGAAGGCGAGCAGCAGGATCACCGCCGCCAGAGGCAGCAGCATGCGATAGCTGCGACGCTGGCTGAAGTCGAGCGCTTTGAGACTCCAGAAGCGGAAGGTGGAGACCATGAGCAGGCCGATGATCACCAGGCCGACCGCCATCGCGCCGTTGGCCCACGGTCGCCAGTCGCGCGCGGCGCCGACGAGCAGGAAGGAGGCGATCGTCCCCGCCGCGGCGGGCGAGGGGAGGCCGACGAACCAGCGGCTGTCGACGCGCGTTGTCTGCACGTTGAAGCGGGCGAGGCGGGTGGCCGTGCAGACGACGTAGAAGAGCGGCACCAGCCAGCCGGCACGGCCCAGCTCGTGCAGCCCCCAGGCCCAGGCGCAGAGCGCCGGCGACATGCCGAAAGTCAGCACGTCGGCGAGCGAGTCGAACTCGCGCCCGAAATCGCTCTCGGTGCCGGTCAGTCGGGCGATCTTGCCGTCGAGGAAGTCGAGCACGGCGGCGAGCAGGATGCAGAAGCCGGCCCGACCGTAGCGGCCGTCGAGCGCCAGGATCACGGCGACGAAGCCGAGATAGATGTTGCCGATGGTGAACAGGCTCGGCAGGAGGTAGGCGCCGACGCGGCGGCGCGCTCCGGGGTTCGCCGCGGCGGGCGGGGGCGTCATGGGACTCCCGCCGCCTCCGTGGCGGCCGCGCGCGGACGTGCCATCGGAGTCTCGCCGTTGCGCACCCGGTCTCCGACGCGCACCAGCGGCTCCCATCCTTCCGGGACGAAGAGATCCACCCGCGAACCGAACTTGATCACCCCGAGCGGGTCGCCCCGCCGCAGCTGCTGGCCGGCGCCGATCCAGGAGACGACCCGGCGGGCGATCAGGCCGGCCAGCTGGCGGACGCCGACGCGAGTGCCGTCGGCGAGGCGGAAGACGTTGGTGTGCCCCTCGTTCTTCTCGCCGACGTCGGGGTTGAAGGCCGCCAGCTTGAGGCCGCGGCGCAGCTCGGAATGGACGACGGTGCCGCCGACGGGGCAACGCTGGACGTGAACGTCGAACACCGACAGAAACGTGACGATGCGCAGGTGGCGGCCGGGTCCGATCTCGGGATCTTCGACGACCCGGATCTCGGTGATCCGGCCGTCGGCCGGCGCGATGGCCACCTCCGCCGGGCCGTCGTAGCGCCGGGAGGGGTCGCGGAAGAAGAGGAGAACGAGGAATCCGACGAAGAGCGCCACGCCTCCCCAGAGCGGGCGGCGGAATGCGAGGAGCGCACCGCCCGCGAGGAGGAACGGGACGACGAACGGCCAGGCCTCCTTGGCGAATCGCATGCGGGAGAAGGGGCGCCCGGCGCCGGTCAGACCGGCGCGCCGGTGCCCTGCTCGCGGAGGATCGTCTCCATCTGATCCTTCAACGCGAGCTTGTGAATCTTCAGCCGCTTCTCCTCGACTTCGTCCTCGGGACCGAGCAGCGTCCGGGTTCCCAGCTCGGCGAGGCGCTGCTCGCACTGCCGGTGTTCGTCGTGCAGACGCTTGAAGTCGAGGTGCGTCCGCAGCAGCTCGTTCCTGAGGTCGTCGAGATTCGGCATTTGTCCGCCCCCTTCCGGTTCATGGCGTACGGCAGGTGGGTCGAAGCGACCCTAGCACCACGTCCTGCCCGTCTCAACCGCCCGCCGGCGCGTGGCGCACCGGCGCGTCGCGCCGCAGCAGCAGGGCATCGGCCCCGTCGGCGTAGTAGCGCGGCCGGCGGCCCGCGGCGGTGAATCCGAGTCGGCGATAGAGCGCCAGGGCGGCGACGTTGTCCGGCCGCACTTCGAGGTGGACCCGCGCGCGTCCTGCCGCGGCGAGCTCCGCGCAGGCGCGGCCGAGCAGGCGGGTCGCGAGCCCCTGCGTCCGCCGGACGGACGGGACCCCGACCCGCAGCAGCTCGGCCTCGCCGGGCAGGGCGAGAAAGAGCGCGTACGCGACCGGTTCCCGCTCGAGCTCGGCGATCCAGGCCAGCCAGCGGCCGGTCGCGAGGTGGGCGGCGAGCTCGCCGGTGCTCCAGGGGGGCGAGAAGCAGGCGGCCTCCAGCTCGCCGAGGCGCGTCGCGTCGGCGAGCCCGGCACGGCGGAGCGTGAGCGGCGGGGGGGTCATCGGCCCGGCGTCACGGCGGCCGGACGCAGGTAGAGGGGGTGCGCGAGGGGGGCGGGATCCCAGTTCCACCGCCCGAGCGAAGCGGCGACGGCTACCGCCGGCGCGAGCGGGCCGGGCTCGAGCGCCGTGGAGCGGGCGCCGGCCCCCGGGAGGGCGGCGCGCAGGCGCGCCGACCCCGCGCCGACGAGGCGGACCGGCTGGTCGGCCCCCTCCCCGGCGACGATCCGCCGCGGCTCGCCCGTCGCGACCGGGCCACCGTCGCCGCGCCCGAACGGCTGCACGAACCACTCGCCGCGCAGGGCGTCGACGACCGCCAGGCACTCGTCGCCAGCGCCATCGGCGGCGAGCGCGAGAGCCTCGAAGGTCGAGACTGCGGTAGCGGCCAGGCCGGCGGCGGCGAGGCCGAGCGCCGTGGCGCAGGCGATGCGCAGGCCGGTGAATGAGCCGGGGCCGCGCAGCGCGACCACCCCTTCCACCTGCGCGAAAGTCAACCCGGCACCGGCCAGCACGCGGGCGGTCAGCTCGAGCGGCTCGGGAGCGGGCTCGCCGGCCCGCCGAGCCGCCGTCTCGACGGCGAGCAGGCGGCCTTCGCGGGCCAGCGCCACCGAGGGCTCGGACGAGCCGAAGTCGAGGGCGAGGACGATGCGCGGCGTGCTCATCGGGGCGCAGTCTAGCCGCTGGTGCGGGTAGACTCGCGCGCCGTGTCCGTCGCCGAGCCGACTCCGATGCTGCGCCAGTACCTGGAGGTCAAGGCGCGTCACCCCGACGCCCTGCTCTTCTACCGGATGGGGGATTTCTTCGAGCTCTTCTTCGAAGACGCGCGGATCGCCGCCGGCCTGCTCGACCTGACCCTCACGGCGCGCGGCAGGGGTACCGACAACGAGGCGCCGATGTGCGGCGTTCCCCACCACGCCGCCGAAGGGTACATCGGCCGCCTGCTCAAGCTGGGGCGCAAGGTGGTCCTCTGCGATCAGGTCGAGCCGCCCCACCAGGCCCGCGGCCTGGTGCGCCGGGAGGTGACGCGGATCTACACGCCGGGGACACTGGCCGACAGCGGTCTGCTCGAAGGGCGCGAGGAGAGCCTGCTCGCGGCCGTGGTGCCCGGCGATGACGGCGCGGCGGGGCTGGCGCTGCTCGACGTGTCGACCGGCGCCTTCACGGCCCGGCGTTTCGCCGATGCCGCGGGCCTGCTGGCCGAACTCGAGACGGCGCGGCCGAGCGAGCTGCTCGCCGACGAGGCGGCGCTGCCCGAGATCGTCCGCGCCTGGGCGGAGCGCGAGGGAATCTGTCGCACCGCCATCGGCGCGCGTCTCGAGCCTCCGGCGGCGGCGACGGAGAAGCTGCGCCGCCACTTCGGCGTCGCTACGCTGCGCGGCTTCGGCCTGGTCGACGGCGAGCCGGCTGTGCGGGCCGCGGCGGCGGCGCTGGCCTACGCTCAGGAGAATCAGATCTCGGGTCTCGCCCACGTGCGCGGCCTGGCGCTGCGCGAGAACTCCGACGGCCTGATGCTCGACGGCACCACGCTGGCGAACCTCGAAATTCTGCGTTCGACGCGCGACGGCGGGCGGCGCGGCTCGCTGCTCGACACGGTCGACCGGACCCGTACCGCGGCGGGCGGGAGGCGGGTGCGCGACTGGCTTCGCCGGCCGCTGCGCGAGCCGGCGCGCATCGCCGAACGGCAGGAAGCGGTGGCGTCCCTGGGCGCCGAAGCGGCGACGAGGACGCGCCTGCAGGAGCAGCTGGGCGGCCTCGCCGACTTCGAGCGTCTGGCCGGGAGGGCGGTGATCGGAACGCTGTCGCCGCGCGAGGCGGCGGCGCTGCGCGAAGGGCTGGGTCGCCTGCCGGAGCTCTTCGCCCCTCTCGCGAACTCCCCCTCGGCGCTGCTGGCGGCCGCCGCCGCGGTCGACCCCGTGCAAGACCTGCGCGGAGAGCTCGAACGCCGGCTCGCCCCCGACCCGGCGGTCAGCCCCGAAGAGGGGAGCGTCATCGCCGAGGGAGTCGACGCCGAGCTCGACGAGGTGCGCTCGCTGGCGACCGACAGCAAGCGGCACATCCTCGCCATCGAGGAGCGCGAACGGGAGCGCACCGGCATCGCGTCGCTGAAGATCCGCTACAACCGGGTCTTCGGCTACTCGATCGAGATTTCGAGGGCGAATGCCGCGAAGGTGCCGGCGGACTATCAGCGCCGACAGACGCTGGCGCAGGCCGAGCGCTACGTGACCCCCGAGCTGCAGGGTCTCGAAGAGCGGATCCTGCGCGCCGAGGAGCGCCAGCGCGAGCTCGAGCGGGAGCACTTCGCGGCGCTGCGCGCCGACGTGGCGGCGGCGGCCGACCGCCTGGCGAGGGTGGGCGAGGCGGTGGCGAAGATCGACGTGCTCGCCGGCTGGGCCGAGCTGGCGGCGCGGCGGAACTGGCAGCGTCCCGAGGTTCTGCCGGGCGGCCGTGGCCTGACGATCCGCGAGGGGCGTCACCCGGTCCTCGACGAGTGGCTGGGCGCCGAGTTCGTCCCCAACGACGCCGAACTCGATCCGGAGCGATCGCAGATCGTCCTGCTGACCGGCCCCAACATGGGCGGCAAGTCGACCTACCTGCGCCAGGTGGCGCTGATCGCCCTGCTGGCGCAGTGCGGCTGCTTCGTGCCCGCCCGCTCGGCGGAGCTCGGCGTGCTCGACCGCATCTTCTCGCGCGTCGGCGCCTCGGACGATCTGGCCCGGGGCGAGTCCACCTTCATGGTCGAGATGATCGAGACGGCGAACATTCTGCGGCAGGCGACGGCGGAGAGCCTGGTGATTCTCGACGAGGTGGGGCGCGGCACGGCGACGTTCGATGGCCTCTCGCTCGCCTGGGCCATCGTCGAGCATCTGCACGAGGGGCCGCGGCCGCTCACCCTGTTCGCCACGCATTATCACGAGCTGACCGAGCTCGAGGCACTGCTGCCGCGGGTGGTCAATCGCACCATGGCGGTGCGTGAATGGGAGGAGAAGATCCTCTTCCTGCGCCGCGTCGTGCCGGGGAGCGCCGACAAGTCCTACGGACTGCACGTGGCGCGGCTCGCCGGCCTGCCCGAGGCGGTGGTGGAGCGGGCGGCGCAGGTGCTGCGCAATCTGGAGAAGAAGGAGTTCGATCCGCACGGCCGGCCGAATCTCGCCGAAGGGACCGAGTTTCCGGCCCAGAAGCCGGGGCAGATGCCGCTCTTCGCGCCCGCCGACGAACTGGTCGCCCGCATCCTGCGCGAGACCGATCTCGACCGGCTGACCCCGCTGGCGGCGCTCAACCTGCTGGCCAGCCTGCAGGACCGCCTGAAGTGAAGGGGGGAGCGCTGCTGGTCCTCGGTTTCGCGGGGACACGCCTCGCGGCCGGGGAGCGCCGGCTGCTGGCCCGACTGCGCCCGTTCGGCGTCGTTTTCGTGCAGCGCAACGTCCCGGCCGACCTGGAGGAGCTCCTCGAACTGGTGGCCACGGTGCGGGCCGCGACCCCGGAGAGCGTGTTCGCGCTCGATGCCGAAGGGGGGAGAGTCGATCGCCTGCGCGCCCTCTTCGGGGCGGCGCCCCCGGCCGCGCTGCTGGCCCGCCACCCCCCCGCGCTGACCCGCCGGGCGGCGCGCTGGATCGGCGCGGCCCTGCGCGCCACCGGCTTCGATCTCGACTTCGCGCCGGTGATCGACCTCGAGCACGGGTGCCGCGGCAATGCGCTCGACGGGCGCTGTCTCGGTGCCGCCCCCGGCCGGGTCGTCGCGCGGGGCCGGGCGTTCGTGAACGGGCTCGCCGAGGCGGGGATCGGAGCCTGCGTGAAGCACTTTCCCGGCCTCGGCGCTGCGCCGGCCGACACGCACCACGAACCGGCGCGGATCGACCGTTCGCGCGAAGAGCTGGAGCTCGATCTCGAACCGTTCCGGTGCCTGGCGCCGCTGGCCGGCGCGGTCATGGCCGGGCACGCCGTCTACCCGGCGTTCGACTCCGGCCTGCACCCCGCGACGCTGTCACCGGCGATCTCCACCCGCCTCCTGCGCCGGGGTCTCGGCTCGCCGTTCCGCGGCGTGCTGTTCTCCGACGATCTGGAGATGGGCGCCCTGGAGCCGTGGGGCGACCTCCCCGACCGGGGAGAGGCGGCGCTGGCGGCGGGGTGCGACGCGCTGCTGTTCTGCCGCCAGATCGAGGCGGCACCGGACATCGCGGCGCGCCTGGCCCTGCCGGCGCTCGCGGCGCGCCGGCAGGAGGCCGAGGTGCGGCTCGCGCGGCTGCGCCGGCGCCTGGCACGGCTGCGCGGAGCCGCCGTCCGCCTGCCGGGGCCGGAGGAGATCCGCACCCGGCTCGCCGCGGTCACGGCCGCCGCGGCGGGCTGAGCGCGAGGCGGCTCAGAACGGGATGTCGTCGTCGCCGAAGTCGGCGTCGCCGCCGCCCGCCGGCGCTCCGGACGCCTCGGGACCGCCGGCGTAGCCGCGGCCGCCGCCATCCCCCTTCGAGCCGAGCATCTGGAAGTTCTCGCAGATGATCTCGGTCCGGTAGTGCTTCCGGGTCTTGTCTTCCTTGTCCTCCCAGGAGCGGGTCTGGATGCGCCCTTCGAGGTAGATCTGCTTGCCCTTGGTCAGATACTGCGCCGCGATCTCGGCCTGCTTGCCGAAGACCACGATGTTGTGCCATTCGGTCTCGTCCTTGCGGTTGCCGTCGCGGTCCTTGTAGCGCCGCGAGGTCGCCAGCGAGAAGTTGACCACCGGCTGCCCGCTGGGCAGCGAGCGCGACTCGGGGTCGCGCCCCAGATTGCCGACCAGAATCACCTTGTTCACCATCCCGGTTCTCTCCTTGTTCCGTCCGCCGCGGGGGTGGGCGACGGTATCATGGGCCGCCCTGCGCGGCCTTCGAGGAAAGAGGACGGAAACCGATGCGTCTGGTCTTGCAGCGAGTCTCGCGCGCCCGGGTGGAGGTCGACGGCGAAAGGGTCGGCGCGATCGGACGCGGCCTTCTCGTGCTCGTCGGCGTGGCGGCGGGCGACGGTTCCGACCAGGTGCGGGCGGCGGCCGAGAGGCTCCTGAACCTGCGGATCTTCGCCGACGCGGGCGGAAAGATGAACCTCGATCTCCGCCAGGCCGGCGGCAGCCTGCTGCTGGTCTCCCAGTTCACCCTGGTCGCCACGCTCGATCGCGGACGCCGCCCCTCCTTCGAGGGTGCGTCGCCCCCCGAGACGGCACGCACGCGATTCGAGGAGCTGGCGCAGCGCCTCCTCGCCGCCGGCGTGCGGGTCGAAACCGGCCGCTTCGGCGCCCGGATGGAGGTCGAGCTCGTCAACGACGGCCCGGTCACGTTCGTCCTCGACTGCTGAGCGGCGGGCCGGCGATGGCGGATCAGGTGCCGAGCAGCGCCACGATCCGGATCGGCACCGGCAGGAAACAGAGGGTGAAGATCAGCGCCGCCGCCGCCACGAGCCACCGGCCCCGGCGGTCGAGCGGCTCGCGCTCGTCGAGCACCGGCGGGTGGCGCAGACCGAGCACCAGGACGATGGCGCACCAGACCCACCAGCCGGGCCAGCGCAGGCCGAGCAGCGCCAGCGCGCCCCAGAGCGGCCAGGCCAGCCGCCGCTGCCACCGACCCGCCGCGGCGTAGAGGACGTGCCCTCCGTCGAGCTGCGCCAGCGGCAGCAGGTTCAGCATGGTGGCGAACATGCCGACCCAGGCGGCGAGCAGAAAGGGGTGCGGGTTGAGCGCGTCGACAGCCCGGGAGCCGTGCAGCGCGGTGACGACCAGGGTGGTGAGCAGGTTGCTCCCCGGCCGGTAGAGCCAGACCGGCGAAGCGTCCAGATCCCCGCTCACGGCCAGATTCACCGGTTGCGATCTCGCCACGCCCCAGAGGAGAAAGGGGAGGAGGACCAGGAATCCGGCGATCGGCCCCGAGACGCCGACGTCGAGCAGCTGCCGCTTGCCGCGGATCGCGGCGCGGATGCGGATGAACGCACCGAACGTCCCGAGTCCGAGGGGGGCGGGGATGAAGTACGGAGGCGTCGCCGGCAGGCCGTGCCGGCGGCAGGCGAACCAGTGTCCGAGCTCGTGCGCGAGGAGGATGGCGAGGGTCGGCAGCGCGAAGCGCAGGCCCCAGGCGAGCAGGTCCGCATCGGTCCACACCGCCCGCACGGTCGAGGGGGTCAGGAAGAGGCCGAGCTCGGTCGTCAGGTCGGTGCGGCTGACCACCGCGAAGATGCCTCCGAGCGTCGTGGAGGTGAAGAACGTCAGGACGAACAGCAGCGCCGCGATCGCCCACGATCCGGGGCGGAGCCGGGGGGGCGCGCCGGCCGCGGGCGGCGGGGGGAGGTCGTCGAGGCGCAGGGGATCAGAGATTCTTGAGGTCTTTGCCGGGCTTGAAGCGCACCGTCCGACCGGGGGTGATCGCCACCTCGACGCCGGTCTTCGGATTGCGTCCCACGCCCTTCTTGCGGTCGCGTACCTGGAAGACGCCGAAGCCGCGCAACTCGATCCGCTTGCCGGCGCCGAGGGCCGCCTTCATCGAGTCGAGGATCGTGTCGACGGCCTGGACGGCCTTGATTCTCGGAATGTTCGACAGCTCCGCCACGCGGTTGACGATGTCCGCTTTGATCATGGCTCGGGGATCCTCGCGACCAGACTAGTCGACGCTCCCGGGGGTGTCAACGAACGCCTCCTTCCTTCAGGCCCGATGCAGCTTCTTGCGCATGATGCAGAGCTCCAGCGCGATCGAGGCCTTGGTGACCAGGCTCTGCAGTTCGGCGAGCTGGGCGGAGCGCGCAGCGGCCGCTTCGGGGACGACCAGCAGGACGGCCACCAGCCGGTCCCGCACGCGCAGTGGCAGCGCCAGCAGGTCCTGCCTCGCCCGCGGACCGAGCAGACCGATCAGTTCGAGGTGAGCGGGCAACTCGGCGAGCGGGCCGCGATGCAGCGCCGCCCCTTCGCGCAGGGTGAGAAAGATCGACGGGCGATCGAGCGGGACCCGCAGGGCGGCGAGGCGTTCCGCGTCGAGTCCGTGGGCGAACCAGCCCGCCAGCTCCTTGCCGCGTTGCCGGAAGAGCGCCGCGGCGCCGCAGCGGCCGGCCATCGCGTCGATCAGCGCGCGACCGACCGCGTCGGCATCGTCCGGGTTCATCAGGCGCTGTTCGATGCCGGCGAGCGCCAGGGGGCCCTGGACCGCGGCCGCGGCCGGCGCGGGGGGCGGCGCCGCCTGCGCGAGCGCGTGCGGTGCCGGGGGGGGCGCCGGCACCGGCGCCGGGGACGGGGCCGGATCGACGGCCGGCGTCGGCCGTCCACCGAGTCCGGCGTCCCACGAGAGCTGTTCGGGGCGCGCCGGCTCGTCCCGGTTGCGGCGCACGAACTGCGTCCGGTCGAGCCGCTCGACCAGCTTGGCGAAACGCGGCGGGCACTCCTCGCCGTAGTGCTTTTCGAGCGCCTCCAGAATGCGCGCCTCGGTGGCGACGAGCGGCCGCACGCGGCGGCCGGTGACGAAGGCCAGCTCGTCGAGCGCCCGCAGGTCCCGGCTGTCGATCATCGCCACTTCGACCTGGGTCGACGTGGCGCGCACCGGCACCACGAAGTGGGCCCGGGCCACCTTGGCGGGCAGCAGGGAGCGGACCTCGGCGGAGATCGCACGCAGGTCCTCCGGCGACACCCACGGCACGCTCTGCTGCTCGGCCAGGGCGCGGACCACCTCCTCCTCGGGGACGGCGTCGATCTCGAGCAGACAGGTTCCGAGCTTGCCGCCGACCACCTTCTGGTGGCGCAGGGCGCGCAGCAGCTGATCGCGCGAGAGCACGCCGCGACGTTCGAGCAATTCTCCGAGACGGGGGCCGCGCGAGCGCATGGGTGGGGGAATAAGTCGTTGTGAGCGAGGGAGTTGAAAAGCCCGACGATCCTACCGGCCGGAGGCCTCCGTGGCAAGCGGATTGCGGATAGCATCGCGGCGATGCGACGTTCTCCGGTCCTGCGCGTCCCGCTGCTCGCCGCCCTGGTGCTCCTCGCCGGGGAGGGCGCTCTCGCCGCCCAGTCGCCGGCGGCCGACTTCCTCGATGCCCGGCAGCTGGCCGAAGAGGGGAGGGTCGAGACCGCCCTGGTGCTGCTCGACCGGGTCGTCGCGGCGGTACCGGACGATCCCTATGTCCGGCTCGAACGATCCGAGCTGCTGCTGCGGGTCGGCCGCATCGACGAGGCTTCGCGCGAGATCGCGGCGGCGCTGCGTCTGGCGCCGGACAACCTCGACGGCGTGCGACTCCAGGGGCGGGTCGAGCTGTTGCGCACCGAGCGGGATCCCGCCGCGTTCGAGGTCGCGCAGGCGGCGTTCGAGAAGTTGCGCGAGCACGACCCCGAAGATCTCGAAGCGCTGATCTCGCTCGGCCAGGTCTATCTCGGTTCGGGCAGACCCGGCCTGGCGGCCGACGCCCTGGCCGAAGCGGACCGGCTGCGCCCGCGTCACCCCGGCATCCAGCAGCTGCTGCAGCGCGCCCTCGAGGCGAGCGACGATCCTGCGGTGTCGGCCCGCATCCTGGGCGAACGCCTGGCGCGCGACCCGCAGTCCCTGGCGACGCGTCTCGAGCTCGCCGACCTCCAGGCGCGCGCCGGCGACCCTGCTGCGGCGCTGAGCGTCCTCGCCGGGGCCAGCGAAGCTCAGCGCGACGGCCTCGACGTGCGACGCCGGATGGCGCTGCTCCGATTCCAGGTGGGCGACCTGGAGGCGGCGCGCGGAGAGGCGGCGGCGATCGTCGAGCGCTGGCCGAACTACAGCGGTGGCCGGGTGCTGCTCGCCCGCATCGAAGTCGCGCAGGGGAGGTTCGCCGAAGCCGAGACCCTGCTCGGGCCGCTGTTCGGCGGCGAGGCGCCACCGGTCGTCTTCGAGCTCGAGCTGCGGATCCTCGAAGCGACGGGGCGAACGGAGGAGGCCGCCGCACGGCTGGCCGAGGAAGCGGGGAGGCTGGCCGCGGAGGGGAGTCTCGCGGCGGCCGCCGTCCGCCGCTTCGAGCGGGCGCAGCTCTGGGCGCGCGCCGGAAACTGGAGCGAGGCGCTCGCGGCCACCGAAGAGGCACGTTCGGGCGGCGCCGCCGATCTCGCCGACGACACCGCGGCACTGGCCGCCGAAGCCCTGGAGAAGCTCGGCCGGACCGACGAGGCGCTCGCCCGGCTCGGCCCCCCCGATCCGGCCCGGCCGCGGCTGGCGGCGCTGCGCGTCGGCCTGCTGCTGGACGCCGGGCGGGAGGCCGAAGCGGAGCGCGAGGCGCGCGGACTCGAGGGGCAGGGGGGGGAGGCGCTGGTCGCTCTCGGGGCGGTGTACGCGGCGCGCGCCGACTGGCCGGCCTCCATCGCCGTCCTCGAGCGCGCCGTGGCGAGCGCTCCCGACGATCTCGAAGGGGCGTTCCGCCTCGCCACGGCACTCGAACGCGGCGGCCGGTACGGCGAAGCGGTCGAGCGTTTCCGGAGCATTCTCGCGGCGGTGCCGGACTTCGCGCCGGCCCTCAACTACCTCGGCTACCTCTGGATCGAGCGGGGCGAGCAGATCGAAGAGGCCCTGGCCATGGTGGACCGCGCGGTGCGGATCGATCCGGACAACGGCGCCTACGTCGACTCGCTCGGTTGGGGGTTCTTCCGCCTGGGGCGCTTCACCGAAGCCGTGGCGGCACTCGAGCGGGCCGTCCGCCTGCTGCCGGACGACGCCACGGTGCGCTTCCACCTCGGCGACGCACTGCTGGCTGCCGGGGCGCGCGAGCGGGCGGTCGAGGCCTACCGGGAGGCGACGCGACTCGGCGGGCCGGACGGCGACGCGGCGGCACGCAAGCTGGTCGAGCTCGAGGGGGGGCTCTGAGTCCGCACATTCGCCGCGATTGCGTCGCGGCCGCTCTGGCTCTCCTCCTGCTGGGTGTGGTCGCCGGGTGCCGCAGTGGCCGGGTCGATCGCGGGGAGGCCGCGGAGCTGGTGCCGCCCTGGCAGCTCCCTGCCGCCGACCTGGAGACCCAGCAGCTCTTCCGGCTCCGGATCCGCGCCGGGGCCGACGAAGCCTCGCTCCGCCTGGCGCTGCGATTGCGGGACGCCGGTCGGTTCGAACTGGCGGCATCCGATCCGCTCGGGCGCTCGCTCTGGACGCTGACGATCGACGGCGCGGTCGGGATCTGGCGCGACCGGGACGGCACGACCTGTCGCCTGGATCCGGAGGTCTCCCGGCCCTGGCCGCGGCTCGGATTCGGCATGCCGGCGCGCGATCTGCCGGCCCTGCTGCTCGATCGTCTGCCGAGCGCTCCGATGGCGGGAGACGTCGGGGTGGCGCCCGATGGACGTACCTTCGCCTTCGAGGACACCTTCGGGCGCCGGTGGGAGGGGGTACTGGCCGACGGCCGGCCGGTGAGCTGGCGCCGCGAGGTGGCCGGAGAGCGCCCCCTCACCTGGACTCGCGAGGAGGGGGGGGCGCGCCTGCGGGTCGAGTCGGAGGAACTCTTCGAGCTGTTCTGGCGAGCCGTGTCACGCGAGCCGCTGCGCCTCGCCCCGCGCCTGCCGCCGGGGCCCCGGGAGCTGCCGGAGTGCCGCTATGCGGACCTTCTCTAGCTTCGCCAAACTGAATCTTCACCTGGCGGTGGTCGGACGGCGTGGCGACGGGTTCCACGAGCTGCTCACGCTCTTCCAGACCATCGACCTCGCCGACCGCCTGCGGATCGGTCCGCGGCGGCGTCCGGGCATCGAGCTCAGCGTGCACGGGGGCGGCATTCCCGCCGACTCCCGCAATCTCGCCTGGCGCGCCGCGGAGGGCTTCTTCGCCGCTTTTCCGGAGGCTCCGTTCGCCGGCGTCCGGATCGAACTCGAGAAGGGGATCCCGGCCGGCGCCGGACTGGGGGGCGGCAGCTCCGACGCCGCCACGGTGCTGCTGGCGCTCGCCGGGCTGGCGGAACTCGATACCCGCCGGGCCGGAATCGCGACCCGTCTTCAGGCGCTGGCGGAGGCGCTCGGCGCCGACGTCCCCTTCTTCCTGGTCGGCGGAACGGCGGTCGGGCGGGGGCGGGGCGACCGCCTCGAGGCCCTGCCGGACCTCCTGCGGCCGCTTTCCGGAGGCCGGACCCTCATGCTCGCCATTCCGCCGTTCCCGCTCTCGACCGCCGAGGTATTCGCGCGCTGCTCCGTCTCGGGGGAGCCGGCTGATCTGCCCGTGGGCGTCGCCGCGCTCGCTGCCGGAGCGCCGGTCAGCCTCGAAAATCTGATCGGTCGCAACGATCTCGAGGCACCGGCCTTCGCCGTCCGTCCCGCACTGGGTGCGTTGTATACTGCGCTGGTTGACTCCGGAGCCGAGCGCGTCCGGATGTCCGGAAGCGGGTCGACGATCTTCGCGCTGTACGCCGACCCCGAGACCGCCGCCGCAGCCGGGCGCCGGTTGCCGTCCGGGACCGTCTGGAGGCGGGTGTCACCGCTCGGTCGCGACGCCTGGCGCGCGGCCGGCGGTCAGCCTGTGTCCGGGGGAGGAGAGTGACGTGGAGATCACGGATGTCCGGGTGTTTCCGGTGCGCGAGGAGAAGCTCAAGGCCTTCGTGTCGGTGGTCCTCGACTCCCGGTTCATGGTCAACGACATCAAGGTGATCCAGGGCAAGGACGGACTGTTCGTCAGCATGCCGTCGCGCCGCAAGAAGAACGGCGAGTTCAAGGACATCGCGCACCCGCTCAACCAGGAGACCCGGAGCTGGTTCGAGGACCGGATCCTGGCCGAGTATCGGGCCGCGGTCGGGGAAGGGGAGGCGCCGGTCGTCCGGTCTGCCGTGGAGGAGCGCGAGGGCACCCTCGAAGAGGTCGAGCGGTTGCACCTTCGCGATTCGTTCTGGGGAGTCAGCTGAGGTCCGCACCGGTGGGGCGTCGCCAAGTGGTAAGGCACGAGACTTTGGATCTCGCATTCGGAGGTTCGAATCCTCCCGCCCCAACCACTTCACGGACGCCGCCCGCGGTCGCCGACCCGGAGGAGAATCGACGCGCGTGAAGGCCAACCAGGGCAACAGCTACGGTGAGATCCGGATTTTCGGCGGGCGGGCCCATCCGTCGCTTACCCGCGAGATCTGCGACTACCTGGGCATCCAGCAGGGCAAGTCGACGGCGTACAACTTTTCCGACGGCGAGACGTTCTGCCAGATCGAAGAGAACGTCCGCGGGTCGGACGTCTTCATCGTGCAGCCGACCTGCCGTCCGGTCAACGAGAACCTGATCGAGCTGCTGGTCATGCTCGACGCGTTCAAGCGCTCGTCCGCTTCGCGCGTGACCGCGGTGCTGCCGTACTACGGCTACGCGCGGCAGGACAAGAAGGACGCTCCGCGCGTGCCGATCACGGCCAAGCTGGTGGCTGACCTGGTTTCGGCGGCGGGAGCGGACCGGGTGCTCACCATGGACCTCCATGCGCCGCAGATCCAGGGTTTCTTCGACGTGCCGGTCGATCACCTCTTCGCGGCGCCGGTGCTCCTCGACGCGATCCGCGAGCTCGGAGTCGACGACCTGATGATCGTCTCGCCGGACGCCGGGGGGGTCGAGCGGGCGCGGGCGATCGCCAAGCGGCTGGGGGTCGGGCTGGCGATCGTCGACAAGCGGCGAACCGGCCCCAACGTCGCCGAGGTGATGCACATCATCGGCGACGTCGACGGCCGCGACACGCTCATCCTCGACGACATCATCGACACGGCGGGAACGCTCACCAAGACCGTGGAGGCGCTCAAGGCGCGCGGCGCGCGGCGGATCCTCGCCGCCGGCGTGCACGGCGTCCTGTCGGGCCCGGCGCTCGACCGCATCGAGCAGTCGCCGATCGAGAGCGTCCTGATCACCAACACCACGCCGCTCGACGAGAAGCTCCGCAAGAGCTCGAAGCTGAGGGCGTTCTCCGTCGCCCCGCTGCTCGGCGAGGCGATCCGCAGAATCCACGAGAACAGCTCGGTCTCCTCGCTGTTCGTCTGACCCGAAGCCGGAAGGAAGAAAGAGAAGAAGCCATGTCCGAAACCACGATCGAAGTCCAGAAGCGCGACAACGCCGGCAAGTCGGCCGCCCGCCAGCTGCGCCGTGCCGATCTCGTCCCGGCCGTCCTCTACGGCGGTGGCCGCGAATCGGTCTCCATCCAGGTGCCGAAGAAGCAGCTCATCGAGCTGTTCAAGGACGGCGGTCACGAGAACCGGATCTTCCTGCTCAAGCTCGCCGGCACCGACAAGGACCGGCACGCGATGATCCGCGACCTGCAGCTCGACCCGATGACCAACCAGATCGTCCACGTCGACTTCCAGCGCATCCTGATGACCGAGCGGGTGCGGGTGAAAGTTCACCTGGTGCTCGACGGGACGCCCTACGGCGTCAAGACCGAGGGCGGCCTGCTCGATTTCGTCAATCGCGAGATCGAGATCGAGTGTCTGCCGGCCGCCATCCCGCAGGAAGTGCATGTCGACGTGACCGCGTTGCGGGTGGGGCAGCATCTGGAGGCGGGGGCGCTGACTCTGCCCAAGGGCGTGGAGCTGACCAGCGACGCCGATCTGGTGATCGTCTCGATCAAGCACGCCCGGACCGAGGTCGCCGAAGCGGCGGCCCCGGCGGCGGCGGAGCCCGAGGTCGTGGCGCGGGGCAAGAAGGAAGAGGCGAAGGAATCCTGACGCCGCCGCGCCTCGTCGTCGGTCTCGGCAACCCGGGCGACGCCTACGCCGGCACGCGGCACAACCTCGGATTCCGCGCGGTGGAAGCGCTGGCCGGCCGGCTCGGCATCGAGCTCGGCCGGCAGGAGTGCGGGGCGAGAATCGGCATGGCGGAGGGTGTCGTGGTCGCGCTTCCGCAGACCTTCATGAACCGCAGCGGTTTCGCCGTGCGTTGTCTCGCGGATCGCCACGGAGTCGCGCCGCAGGACGTCCTGCTCGTGTACGACGAGGTCGCCCTGCCGCTCGGTCGTCTGCGCGCCCGCGCCTCCGGGGGGGCGGCCGGTCATCGGGGAATGGAGTCGGTAATCGAGAATCTGCGCAGCGACCGGGCGCCGCGCCTGCGTCTGGGCGTCGGATCGCAGGAGCCGCCGCCGGCCGGAGCCGATCTGGCGGACTTCGTCCTCGCGCCGTTCAGCGAAGCCGAGGAGAAGATCCTCGAGAAGGTCCTGCCGGCCGCGGTCGAGGCCCAGCAGCTCTTCCTCGCCGACGGCATCGAAGCGGTGATGAACCGGTTCAATGCCGTCCATTTGCGGGACGAAGCCGACCTCGGATAGGATTCCGCGTCCGCCGGCGTCCGAGCCGGCGCACCGGAGGGCGCCGCCGGCACCTTCCGCTCCTCTCTGTTCCGCCCCCGGGGCGGGACCTTACGGCCATAGGGAGGCCAGATGAGAACCTACGAACTGGCGATCGTCGCCGATCCCAGGCTCTCCGACGACGAGTTTTCGGCCCTCGTCGAAGAGTACAAGCAGATGATCACGCAGCGCGGCGGAGAAGTCGTCCGCGAGGAGTCGTGGGGCAAGCGCAAGCTCGCCTATCCGATCCGCAAGCTGTCCGAGGGGCGCTACGTGTTCCTCTACCTGCAGATGGAGCCGAAGACCTCGGCTCTCATCCCGGAGGTCGAGCTGCGCCTCGGCCAGAACGACAAGGTGCTGCGCTACCTGACCGTGCGCACCGATCTCGATCTCAAGCGCGCCGCGGGGCGGGCCAGACCCGGTCAGCCTGTGCGCACCATTCACTCCGATCCTTCCGAGCCGGCCGCGGAGAGCGCGGCGGCGGAAGAGTCGCCGGACGCCGCCGGGGCGCCGGATTCCACCGAGGAGGCCTGAGCCATGCCGCCGGGAAGATTCGGAGCACGCGGCAAGAAGCCGGCCGGCAAGAAGAAGACGTTCTTCAAGCGGCGCAAGGTCTGCCGCTTCAGCGCCGAGCACATCGAGTACGTCGACTACAAGGACGTCAAGCTCCTGCAGCAGTACATTCTCGAGCGGGCGAAGATCCTTCCGCGTCGCATCTCGGGCAACAGTGCCCGGCATCAGCGGATGGTTTCGGCGGCGATCAAGCGGGCGCGCCACCTGGCGCTGCTCCCCTTCACGACCGACTGACGGAGCCAGGAGACCACGCCCATGAAAGTCATCCTGCTCTCGGATCTGCGCCATCGTGGCCGGCGCGGACAGGTCGTCGACGTCAAGCCGGGCTACGCGCGCAATTTCCTCCTGCCGCAGGGCATCGCCCTCGAGGCGACGCCGGGTAACCTGAAGTACTTCGACCACCAGAAGAAGAAGATCGAGGCCCGTCACGAGAGCGAGCGGGAGGCGGCGGCCGGCGTGGCCGCTGCGATCTCGGCGCTGCGCCTCTCGCTGCGCAAGCGGGCGATGGAGAACGGAGCCCTGTACGGTTCGGTGACGGCGGGCGAAGTCGTCGAGATGCTCGCCGCCCAGGGGATCGAGATCGACCGCCGCCAGGTCGATCTGGGGGGCGGCATCAAGGCTCTCGGCGAGCACGTGGTGCGGATCGACCTGCACTCCGAAGTCGTCGCGGAGCTGCCGGTGACTGTCGAGGCCGAAGAGTAAGCCGGTGTCGGGCGGGGATCCCGGACCGGGGGACGCGCGGGAGCCGGCGCCGCCGGCGATCGAGCGCTTCCTGGGAACCCCGACCCGCGACCTGCCCGAGTGGCGATGGCTGTGGGACGGGGACCGTCGGTTCCCGATCCGCAGCCATCGCGGCGTTCTGGGGCGTCTCATCGTCGCCGCCAAGCGCCTGCTGCGGCCCTTCGTCGTCGGTCCGCAGGCCGACCTCTGGGAGCGCCAGCGCGTCTACAACCTGGTGCTGCTCGAGTATCTCCAGCGGGCCGAGGAGACGCGGCACGTCGTCCTCGACATCCACGAGCACCGGCTCAACCACCTCGAGGCCGTCTGGGCGGAAGGCCTTCACGAGGTGATGTCGCACAACGACGCCCTGTTCGCGCGCGCCGACCAGAAGCTCGACTTCCTGCGCCGCGAGTCGCGCGAGACCTGGGCGCGCTTCTCGGCCGTCGTCGCGGCGGTGGAGAAGGGGAGCGCCGGGGCCGCCGCGCGGGGGCGCGAGGAGCAGGACTACCTCGAGCTCGAGAAGCGTTTCCGCGGCACCCAGGAGGACATCGCGGGGCGTATCCGTCCCTATCTCCGGTTTCTCGCCGGCAAAGGAGAGGTCCTCGACGTCGGCTGCGGACGCGGCGAGGCTCTGGCTATCCTCGGCGAGGAGGGGATCGCGGCGCGCGGTGTCGACCTCTCGGAGTCGATGGTGGAGGAGTGCCTGCGCAAGGGCCTGCGCGCCGCGCGGGCGAATCTGTTCGATGCGCTGGCGACCGCGGCCCCGGAGTCGCTCGGCGGCATCGTCTCCTTCCACGTCATCGAGCATCTCGACCCGGCCGACGTGGACCGGCTCGTCCGCCTGGCCTGGCGCGCCCTGGCGCCCGGGGGGGTGCTGGTCCTCGAGACGCCGAACCCGTTGTCCCTGGTGGTGGCGGCGCGCAACTTCTGGGTCGACCCGACGCATCGCCGCCCGGTGCACCCCGACACGCTGCGCATGATCTACGACCTCGCCGGCTTCGATCCGGTCGAGCGCATCGACCTGCGCCCCTTCGCCGCCGAGCAGCGCCTCCCCGAGATCGACCTCGAGCAGCTGCCTGCCGAGCAGCGCGACCTCGCGCACCGCGTCAACGAGATTCGCGATCGGCTCGACGAGATGATCTGGGGCCACCAGGACTACGCCCTGGTGGGTACCCGCCCGCCGCGCGGCTGACGCGCCTCAGTCGCCGGCCTCCTCGCCGCGCTCGGCGAGGATCTCCGGATCGAGCACGAAGTCGCCCGGCATCCGCTCGCCCGGACGCGGCTGGTAGAACGCCAGCTGCTGCGGCCAGGGGAGAGACTGGATCGTGGCCTGCCGCGGCTGCCAGGGCTCGACCGGGGCGGTGCCGAGCAGAAATGCCTCTTCGATGACTTTCGGCGATCCCGGAGCGGCCAGCAGGCCGGTGGCGGCATCGACCCCCCGCAGCTCGATGCCGGCCGGCTTCGGGAAGCTCTCGCCGGCGACGAGCCACTCTTCGGCCAGTCCGATTTCGGCCACCCGTCGCCAGATCGGCAGGGCCGCCTCCGCGCCGGTCATCCGATTGCCGATCGGCTTCTTCTGGTCACGGCCGACCCAGGTGAGGATGGTGTAGCGCGGCGTGAAGCCGACGAACCAGGCGTCCGTGTAGTCGTTGGTCGTACCGGTCTTGCCGGCAATCGCCAGCGGCAGGTCGGCCAGACGACCCGCGGTGCCGCGGTCGACCACCCCTTCGAGGACGTGGGTGAGCAGGTAGGCGATCGCCGGGTCCATCGCCTTGCTCGCCTCGACCTGGTGGGACTCGAGCAGACCGCCGTCGGGCCGCCGGATCTCCTCGATCAGGTAGGGACGGACGAGCACGCCCTGATTGGCGATCGCGCCGTAGGCGGCGGCGAGCTCGATGGGCAGCAGGTCGGCCGAGCCGAGCGCCAGGCTGGGGTAGGGAGGCAGCGCCGACGTCACGCCGCAGCGGCGGGCGAACTCAGCCACCCGCTGGACTCCCACGAGATCGAGGAGCTTGACCGCCGGCACGTTGACCGACTGCTCGAGGGCGCGGCGCAGCGTCAGGATGCCGGAGTAGCGCCGGTAGTAGTTGCGCGGGCTGTAGCTGGGCAGACCGTCGGCGCCGAGGAAGACCGCCGGCGCGTCGAAGATCCTGTCAGCCGGGGTGAAGCCGTTCTCGAAGGCGGCGCCGAAGACGAACGGCTTGAAGGCCGAGCCGACCTGTCGCTCCGCCTGCAGGGCGCGGTCGAACTTGCTGCGCTTGAAGTCCCAGCCGCCGACCAGTCCGCGGATGGCGCCGGTGGCGGACTCGACGACCAGCACCGCGCCTTCGATCTCCGGCTCCTGTTCGAGCCGCCAGCGCTGAACGCCCGCCTCGTCGATTTCGGTCCGCACCCAGATCAGATCGCCGGGTCGCAGGACCGCGTCGACCTCCCGCCGGCCGGTCCACGCGACGCCGTCGCGCTCGAGCCGCGCCTCACCGGCGCCGGTGCGGACCACGGCGGCGGCGGCATCGACGGCGACGACCAGACCGGCCTGCCACTCGTCCGGAACCGGATTTCTCCCCGCACGCAGATCGATTTCGTCGGCGTTCAGGAGGAGACTCTCGCCGCGCGCCAGCGGTCCGCGCCAGCCCCGCCGATGGTCGAGGCGCAGCAGTCCTTCGCGCAGCGCCGTCTCGGCCGCTGACTGGATCCGGGAGTCGAGCGTCGTGCGGACCTCGAATCCCTCCGAATAGAGACGTTCGGCGCCGTACTCCTCCTCCAGGCGGCGGCGCACCGCCTCGGTGAAGTAGGCGCCGAGCTCCCGCGGCGGACGCTGGCGCGACAGCACCAGGGGCTCGAGCACCGTGGCGTCGTGCGTCTTCCGGTCGATGAACCCCTCCTCGAGCATCCGCCGCAGAACGTAGTTGCGCCGCGCCACAACGCGCTCGGGCTGGCGATAGGGGTTGAAGTCCCCGGGGCGCTGGACGATTCCGGCGAGGGTCGCCGCTTCGGCGAGACTCAGCTCGGCGACGCCGCGGCCGAAGTAGTCGCGCGCCGCCGCCTCCATCCCGTAGTTGCCGTGGCCGACGAAGGCGATATTCGAGTACAGGGTGAGGATCTGCTGTTTGGAGAGCCGTTTCTCGAGCTCGACGGCGAGCAGCGCCTCGGTGATCTTGCGTTCCCAGGTCTTCTCCCGGCGGCCCATGAGCTGACGGGCGAGCTGCATGGTGATCGTCGAGGCGCCCTGGGCGCGCCGGCCACGCTGGAAGTTGACCGCCATCGAGCGGAGGATGCCGAACAGGTCGATTCCGCCATGGGTGAAGAACTGGGCGTCCTCGGCGGCGAGAATGGCGTTCTGCAGCCGCACCGGAAGCTCGCCCTCGCGCAGCAGCAGCCGGCGCTCGCGGGCGTAGGTGGCGATCGTCCGCCCCCCGGTATCGACCAGCCGGGTGACCAGCCGGGGGCTGAAGCGCGCGATCTCGTCGACGTTGGGCACCCGGATCGCCGCCGCCACGCCGACGCCGACCACGGAACCCGCGATTCCGGCGAGGACGAGAGGCAGGACGAACCGCATCCAGCGCCGAGCCGGGTGGCGGGGGCCGGCGTCCGGGCGGGTGGAGGAGCGAACGACGGCGATCGGCACCCGCGGATTATAGACTCGGGCGCATGGTGGAAACGCCTTCGCCCCCGCCGCCTCCTGGCGCGCCGCCGCCGGCGATCCCCCGTCCGCCGTTCGACGCGGAGCCGCGCCGCGCCCCGGGAGGGTGCGGCCGCCCGGTGATGATCGGTTGCACGGCGATGCTGGTGCTGCTCGGCATCGCGGCGATCGTCTTCGTGGTCAAGGCGGGCGCGATCTTCGGCTGGACGATGAACCAGCTGCGCGAACAGGTCGTCGCCAATCTGCCGGCCGACGTGACTCCCGAGGAGCGCGAACGACTCGAGCGCGGATTCGCGGCCGCGGTCGAGCGGGTGCGCTCCGGAGAGGTCGAGTTGCCGGCGCTCAAGGCGATGCAGCTGCAGCTCCAGTCCGCGAGCACCCGGGCGCCGCGCGGCGAACTGACGCGCGAGGACGTCCTCGACCTGCTGTCGACGCTCGAGCGGGTCGGCGGGCTGCTGCCCCTCCCGGACGCCGGCGAGGCGCCGCCCGGCGAGTCGGAGGCCGCGGCGCCTCCCGCAGCCGATACGCCGTGAATCGTCCCTTCCGGCTCGTCTCGCCCTTCACGCCTCAGGGGGACCAGCCGCAGGCGATCGAACAGCTGCGGCGCGGCCTGGAGTCCGGGACACGGGAACAGGTCCTGCTCGGCGTCACGGGCTCGGGCAAGACCTTCACCATCGCCAGCGTGATCGAGGCGGCCGGCCGGCCGACGCTCGTGCTGTCGCACAACAAGACGCTGGCCGCGCAGCTCTACCAGGAGTTCCGGTCGTTCTTTCCCGACAATGCCGTCGAGTATTTCGTCTCTTACTACGACTACTACCAGCCCGAGGCGTACGTCCCGCAGACCGACACGTTCATCGAGAAGGAGACCAGCATCAACGAGGAGATCGAGCGCCTCCGGCTGCGGGCCACCAAAGCGCTGTTCGACCGCCGGGACGTCATCATCGTGGCCTCGGTCTCCTGCATTTACGGCCTCGGCTCACCGGAGTCCTTCTTCGGCATGCTCGAGAAGTTCGAGCGCGGAGCGACCGGGGGGATAGATCGCGCCCTCGCCCGCCTCGCCGAGATGCAGTACGTGCGGACTCCGCTCGACCTCTTCCACGGCAGCTTCCGGGCGCGCGGTGACGTTCTGGAGATCCAGCCCGCCTACGAGGAGAGCGGAATCCGGGTGGAGTACTTCGGCGACGAGATCGAGCGAATTCGCCGCTTCGACCTTCTGCGCGGCGAAGTGATCGAGGACCTCGACTCCGTCACGCTGTTTCCCAAGACCCACTACGTGACGCCGCGCGAGCGGGTGCTGCAGGCGGTCTCGACGATCAGCGAGGAACTGCGCGGCCGCCTCGACGAGCTGGAAGGGGAGGGAAAGCTGCTCGAACGGCAGCGGCTCGAGCAGCGGACCAACTTCGATCTCGAGATGCTGCGCGAGGTCGGCTTCTGCCACGGCATCGAGAACTACTCGCGTCATCTCACGGGCCGGCAGCCCGGGGAGCCCCCGCCGACTCTGATCGACTACTTCCCGCGCGACCTGCTGCTGGTGGTCGACGAGAGTCACCAGACCATTCCGCAGGTGCGCGCGATGTACCACGGAGACCGCTCGCGCAAGCAGACGCTGGTCGACTTCGGATTCCGGCTGCCCTCGGCGCTCGACAACCGGCCCCTTACCTTCGAGGAGTTCGACCTCCGGGTCGGCCAGCGGATCTACGTTTCGGCGACTCCGGGCCCATTCGAACTCGCGCGGACCGGCGGCGTCTTCACCGAGCAGCTGATTCGTCCGACCGGGCTGCTCGATCCGGAGGTCGAGGTGCGTCCGGCGCGGGGCCAGGTCGACGATCTCTACGGCGAGATCCGTGCCGTGACCGAGCGAGGCGAGCGGGTGCTGGTCACCACCCTGACCAAGCGGATGGCCGAGGAGCTCACCCAGTACCTCGAGGAACTGGGCGTCAAGGTGCGCTACCTGCACAGCGACGTCGAGACGCTGGAGCGGATCGAGATCATCACGGCGCTGCGGCGCGGCGAGTTCGACGTCCTGGTCGGCATCAACCTGCTGCGCGAAGGACTCGATCTTCCGGAGGTCTCGCTGGTGGCGATTCTCGACGCGGACAAGGAAGGATTCCTGCGCAGCGAGACGTCGCTGATCCAGACCTCCGGCCGCGCGGCGCGCAACCTGCGCGGCCGGGTGATCTTCTACGCCGACCAGGAGACCGAGTCGATCCGCCGCACACTCGCCGAAACGCGGCGCCGGCGCGCCCGTCAGGAGCAGTACAACCGCGAGCACGGTATCGAGCCGGCGTCGATCCTCAAGGACATCCACAGTCCCCTGGTGGCCCTCGGCGGGCTCGACTATCCGAAGGAGATCCGCGCCCACCGGCTCGAGGTCGCCGAGCGATCCGAGCTGCCCCTCGGCGAGCGCATCCGCCAGGTGGAGAAGGCGATGAGGGAGGCGGCGAAGCGACTCGAGTTCGAGGAGGCCGCCGAGTTGCGCGACCGGCTGCGCGAGTTGCGAGAACAACAGGTCTATGCCGGCTGACCCTCCGTCGCCGGACTCTCCACCTTCCCCGGACGAGGAACAGCGCCGGCTGGCGCACCTGCGATCGCGCGTCGAATCGCTCCCCGAACAGCCGGGCATCTATTTCTTTCTCGACGCCGAGGGACGCACGCTCTATGTCGGCAAGGCGAAATCCCTGCGCCGGCGCGTCGTGTCCTACCTCCAGCGCGAACTCGAGCCCCGGCTGGCGAACATGGTCGCGGCGGCGGTTGAGGTGGATCACCTCGTCACCGGCTCGGAACTCGATGCTCTGCTGCTCGAGAACAACTTCATCAAGCAGCGGCGGCCGCCCTACAACGTCCTGCTGCGCGACGACAAGACCTATCCCTACGTGAAGCTCACCCGGGAGGCGTGGCCACGCCTGGTGTTCACGCGCAAGCTGGTCGACGACGGCGGGGAGTACTTCGGTCCCTATCTGCCGGGGGGGCTGGCGCGGCGGGCCATCCGGCTCGCCCAGAAGCTGTTCGGCGTGCGGGTCTGCGATCTCGAGATCGACGGCGGGCTGACCCGCCCCTGTCTGTACTGGGATCTCAAGCGATGTCTCGGCCCCTGCGTGGCGACTCTGACCACACCGGACGCCTATCAGCGGGCGGTCGACGACACCCGGCTCCTGCTCGGCGGAAAGATCGAGGCGCTGGTTCGCCGGCTGCGCTCCGAAATGGAAGGCGCGGCGGAGGCGCTCGATTTCGAGCGCGCCGCCCGGCTGCGCGACCTGCTGCGGGAGCTCGAGGCGCAGGGCGGCAGGGCGACGCTCGCCTCGCTCGCGGCCGAGGACGCCGACATCTTCGGAGTCGCCATTCACGGGGGCCAGGCGGCCGTGTCGATCCTCGTCATGCGCGGCGGCCAGATCCTCGATCGCCGCGAGCTGTTCTGGGAGGGTGATGCGGAGGTTTCCCGCGAGAGCCTGCTCTCGGAGCTGCTGCCGCAGATCTACGAACGGACCGGCTTTCTGCCCGACGAGATTCACCTGCCGGCAGCCGTTGACGGCGAGGAGGCTCTCGCCGCCTGGCTGGCCGAGCGCCGGGGACGCAAGGTCCATCTGCGCCACCCCGCGCGCGGACCGAAGGCGGAGCGGATGGAGGCTGCCGCGCGCGACGCCGAGTACTCGTTCCGGCGCCGTTTCCGCGGTGCGCTGGCCGAGGAAGAGGGGGCGGTGGCCCTGGCGGCGGCGCTCGGGCTGGGAGAGCCGCCGCGGTGGATCGAGGGCTTCGACATCTCGAACACTCAGGGCAGCGAGTCGGTCGCCTCCCTGGTGGTCTGGCGCCAGGGGAAGCTGCGCAAGGGGGAGTACCGCTCGTTCAACATCCGCGGGCTCAGCGGCCCGGACGACTTCCGCTCGATCGAACAGGCCGTCGAACGCCGCTACCGCCGGTTGCTCGAGGAGGAGGGGGGACTGCTGCCCGATCTCGTGCTGATCGACGGCGGCCGGGGGCAGCTCAACGCGGCGCTGGCGGCGCTCGGCCGACTCGGCATCGACGACCTGCCGGTGGTGGGCCTCGCCAAGCGGGAGGAGGAGCTTCACCTGCCGGGCGCGACCGGGCCGCTGCGCCTGCCACGAGCCGACCGCGGCCTGCGCCTGCTGCAGCAGATCCGCGACGAAACCCATCGGTTCGCCCTGGCTCGTCACCGCGCGAGGCGATCGAAGCGGAGCCTGCGCAGCCTTCTCGACGACATTCCCGGCATCGGCCCGGTGCGGCGACGCGAGCTCCTGCGGCGATTCGGGACCCTCGCGGCGGTGCGCGACGCTCCGGCCGGGGAGCTGCGCGAGGCGCTCGGGCCGGTGCTCGCCGGCCGCCTGCGGGAGGCTCTGGCGGCGGCTGACGGTGGTCCGGCCGCCGAGCCGGACGGCAGCGGCGAGCCGAAAGTCGGCTAGGATCCCGGCGAGATCTCCGGCATGAGCCCCGGCCCCGACTCCGGTTCCGTGTTCGAACTGCTGGCCGCGCTGCGCCGCCGGCGGGCGAGCGGCGTGCTCGAACTCGCGGCGGGCGAACATCCGCGCCGGCTGCACCTGCGCGATGGCGATCTCTGGCTGCCCGGGGGGCATCCGCTCGGGCGCCAGCTCGCCGAGTGCCTCGCGGTGCTGCGGGAGCGACCGTCCGAATCCGTGCGGGAAGCGCTGGGTCAGATGGTCGGGCGCATCGCCGGGCACCTGGCTGAATGGGACACCGCCGCGAGCCGCTTTCTCGAAGGGCTCGCCGCGCTGCCCGGCGACCTGGTGGGACCGCTGCCGACCGCCCGCCTGTTGATGGCCGGCAGCGTGATCGGGGTCGGGCCGGACGAGCTCGAGCGCCGCCTCGAGGCTTCGGCGTCGCGAGTGCGCTGCGTGGAACGGCCGTCCCTGCTGCTCGACGAGCTGGGACTTGCGCCCGAGGAGCAGTATCTCGTCGAGCGGCTGCGCCGCCCCATGTCGATCGGTGAACTGCTCGACGGCAACCCGTTCTCGCGCGAGGTGGCGATGCGGCACCTCGCCCAGCTGCAGTGGATCGGCGTCATCGTCGCGGAGTCCGCGCCCGCTTCGCAGGGTGTGGGACGTCCCGAGGTCGTCGCCGGCCTGGCCGAGCGGATCGCGCGCAGTCTCGCCGACCGGCCGCTGACCATGCCGGTCGAGGCGCACCGCGGGCGGGCGGTCGATCTGATCGCCCGGCACGGGGGGCTCGACCTCTACGAGCTGCTCGGCGTCGATCCTGCCGCCGGGGTCGAGGAGATCCACGCCGGCTACGAGGACCTGGCGCGCCTCGTCCACCCGAGTCACGCCTCCCGGCTCGAGCTTCCGGGCGGGGAGCCGGCGCTGCGCCAGCTCTTCGCGCGCGCCACCGAGGCCTACGAGACGCTGCTGGATCCGGAGCTGCGCCGGCGCTACAACGCCCGGCAGATGATCGAGGTGCAGCCGGACGCCATCGACGCGGACCGCCGCGCCGCCGAAGTCCGCGAGCTGGCGCGCAGCCAGTTCGAGCGCGCCGTCGCCTGGGCTGCGGCCGGAGATCCCCACAACGCGATCCAGCTGCTCGAGCAGGCGGTCAAGGTCGATCCGCGGGCCGAGTACTGGTGGACGCTCGCCCGCCAGCAGGCCCGCAATCCGAACTGGCGGCGACGGGCGATGGAGAGCTACCGCCAGGCGCTGCTGCTCGACCCGCACAACGTCGAGGTGCGGCTGGAGTCGGGGCGTCTCTACGAGGAGTGCGGGGACCCGGAGCGCGCCCGGGCGCAGTACGCGGCGGTTCTGCGTTCGGCACCCGGCCACGCCGAGGCCACCGCGCGGCTGGCCGGCCTGACGGCCGGGAGCGAGGCCGGGAAGGCGGAGAAGAAGGGCTTCCTGGCACGCCTGTTCCGCCGGTCCTGAACGACGATCCCTGCTAGAATGGCGGCGGTCGGAGGGTCCGACGCGGTCGCTCCCCGGAGACCCCGGGGAGAGGAAAGTCCGGACTCCCACGGGCAGCATGCTCGCCAACGGCGAGGCGCGGCGACGCGACGGAAAGTGCAACAGAGAGCAGACCGCCGGGTTCCGAAACGGAATCCGGCAAGGGTGAAAGGGTGCGGTAAGAGCGCACCGCCCGGGCGGCGACGTTCCGGGGCACGGCAAACCCCATGCGGAGCAAGACCAAATAGGGGTGCGCGACGCGGGCCGCCCGTCCCGCCTTCTCCGGTTCGCCGGAGACGCGCTCCCGGGTAGGTTGCTGGAGGCCGGCGGCAACGCCGGCTCGAGAGGAATGACCGCAACCCGGCGCGAGCCGGGCACAGAATCCGGCTTACCGGCCCCTCCGACCCCTTTGGCCCCGCGCCCCGGACCCGTTCGCTTCCCGCCGCCGCTCGAACCGGGCGACGCGGTGGGCGTCGCGGCGCTCTCCGGCCCGGTCGACCCCGCCCGGCTCGAGGCCGGCATGGCGGCGCTCGCCCGCCTCGGCTTCGATCCCCGGCCGGCGCGCAACCTCGCCTCCCGCCACCGGCTGTTCGCCGGAGACGACGCGAGCCGGCTGGCTGCGCTGCACGAGCTCGCCGACGACCCGGAAGTTCGCGCCATCTTCTTCGCCCGCGGCGGCCACGGACTGCTGCGTCTCCTGCCGGGCGTCGACTGGCGCCGTCTGGGGCGCGTGCCGCGCGCCTGGATCGGTTACTCGGACCTCACGCCGTTCCTGCACGCGGTGGTGACGCGCCTCGGCCTGGTCGCGTTCCACGGGCCGATGGTCGCGACCGACCTGGCGCGCGGGCTGGACGAGCAGGAGGAGCGCTCGCTGCTCGCCGCGCTGGGGGGTGGAGGGGAGCTCGCCGTCCCGCTCGCGGGGTGCTCGGCGGTCGCGCCGGAGCCGGTGCGCGCACCGCTGCTCGGCGGCTGTCTGAGCCTTCTGCAGGCGACTCTCGGAACCCCGTGGCAGGCGGGGCTCGACGGGTCGCTGCTCGTTCTCGAGGACGTCGCGGAGCCGGTCTACCGCATCGATCGAATGTTGACCCACCTGCGCCTCTCCGGTAGTCTGGCCGCCGTTCGCGGCATCGTTCTCGGAGCTTTCCCGGCGCCGGACGCGGCGCCCCCGCCGCTGGCGCGGATCGTCGAGTCGGCGCGCGAGCACGTGCCGGGAGTGCCGATCGCCTGGGGGGCGCCGATGGGACACGCAGCACCGAACTGGACCCTGCCGCTCGGCGCTCCGGCGCTGCTCGATCCCGCCGCCCGCCGTCTCGTCGTCGACCTGTCCTGACCCGCGCGATGAACAAGCCCGTCTTCAAGACCACCAGCCGCAAAGCCGATCAGCCGAACTTCACGGTCGAGTTCGCCGCCGACGAATACGTCTTCCGCGAGGGCGACCTCGGCACCGAGATGTACATCGTCAACGAAGGGAGCATCGAGATCGCCAAGGAGACCGGCGGGAAGCCCCACGTGCTCGCGGTGCTCGAGAAGGGGGACTTCTTCGGCGAAATGGCGATCCTGGAGGATCTGCCGCGTGCCGCCTCGGCGCGCGCCGTCACGGCCGCCAAGGTGCTGATGATCAACGGTTCGACCTTCGACCAGATGCTGCGCGCCAATCCCGAGATCGCCGTGCGGATGATGCGCAAGCTCTCCGGTCGACTGCGCGAGACCGATCAGCTGCTGCGCGAAGCCCTCGGCAAGCCGGGTCAGGTGCCGATGGTCGAGATGCCGAAGCCGCAGACCGGAGCGATCCCGGTGAGTACCGCGACGCAGCGCCTGGTGCACGAGAAGTCGGGAATGGACTTCCCGCTCTCGGCCGGCGCCGAAACGACCATCGGCCGCCACGATCCGGTGACCGGAATCGATCCGCACGTCGACTTGACGCCGGTCGACACCCAGCGGTCGATCAGCCGCCGGCACGCCAAGATCTACCGGCGCGGCGACAAGTTCTTCCTCGCCGAGGAGATCGGCACGATGAACGGCACGTTCCTCAACGGCAACCGGCTCGAGACCGGCGTACCCAACGAGTTGTCACCCGGCGATCAGGTCCGCTGCGGACTCGTCGAGCTCGTCTTCCGCAGCGAGTGAGTTGAGCGCCGCGCCAGCGCCCCGGGGCGTGCTGCGACGCGATTCGCCGCTGCGCTTCCTCAAGGGGGTCGGTCCACAGCGCGCCGAGGCGCTGGCCGCCGCCGGCCACCGGACGGTCGAGGATCTCTACTGGCACCTGCCGCTGCGCTGGGAGGACCGGCGTCGCGTGAGTGCTCCGGCCGGGGTCGATCGGCCGGGTAGTTGGACGGTGCGCGGCCGACTCGCCGAACTGCGACTGCTGCGGACCCGGCGCCGGGGCTTCGTCATCGTGCGCGGAAGGGTGTCGGCCGACGGCGCTGCGCTTCCGGTGGTCTGGTTCAATCAGCCGTGGCTGCTCGACCGCTTTGCCGACGGCGACGAGGTCCTGCTGTTCGGCGGCGTGCGGGCCACCGAGGGCGGCCTGCTCGAGATGCTCAACCCCGCCATTCAGCGCTGGTCCGAGGCCGGCGGTGAAGGGGGCATCGTCGCGGTCTATGCTGCTCTGGCCGGCATCGGCCCGGCGGCGATCGGCCGCCTGATGGCGCAGGTCGTGCCGGTGCTCTCCGCCGACCCGCCGCCCGAGCTGCTGCCCGCGTCCCTGCTGGCGGCCTGGTCGCTGCCGCGGCTGCCGGAAGCCCTGCTGGCGATCCACCGGCCCGGCCCGCAGGCCGACCTTGGCGCCCTGGCGGCTCGCAGCGGACCGCCGCACCTGCGCCTCGTCTACGGGGAGCTGCTCGAGCTGCAGCTCGAACTGATGGAGCTGCGGGCGCGCGAAATCCGGGTGGAGAAGCGCCATCGCTACCGCATCGACGAGACGTCCAGGCGGGCGGCGCGGGAGATGCTGCCGTTCCGGCTGACCGGGGCGCAGAAGCGGGTGGTCCGCGAGATCGTCGGTGACCTGCAGGGGGGCGCCCCGATGCTCCGCCTGCTGCAGGGGGACGTGGGCAGCGGCAAGACGATCGTCGCCGCACTGGCCCTGCTGATCGCCGCCACGAGCGGCCTGCAGGCGGCTTTCATGGCACCGACCGAGCTGCTCGCCGAACAGCACTTCGGCAACCTGAAGCGGCTGCTCGCCGGCCGCGCCCGCGTCGGGCTGTTCACCGGTTCGTCGGCCGATGCCGGGGCGCGCCGAGCGCTGGCCGCGGGGGAGCTCGACGTGGCCGTCGGTACCCACGCACTGATCCAGAGCGGCATCGTCTTCCGCAATCTCGCCCTCGCCGTGATCGACGAGCAGCACCGTTTCGGCGTCGCCCAGCGCCGCCTCCTGCAGGCCAAGGGGGAGCGCCCGGACGTGCTGGTGATGACGGCGACGCCGATTCCGCGCTCTCTGGCGCTGACGCTCTACGGCGACCTCGAGCAGTCGGTGCTCGACGAGTTGCCGCCCGGGCGTTCGCCGGTCGCCACCGAGATCGTGCCCGGCGGCCGCCGGACCGAGGTCTACCGGCGCCTGCGCGGAGCCCTCGCCGCCGGAGCACGGGCCTACGTGGTCTTCCCGCTGATCGAGGAGAGCGAGGAGGTTTCCGCGGCCTCGCTCGAACAGCTCGGCGCCCGGGTTCGCGACTTTCTCGCCGACTATCCGAGCGCGGTACTGCACGGGCGGCTGCCGGCCGCCGAGCGGGATCGCATCATGCGCTCGTTCGTCCGCGGAGAGATCCGTGTCCTGATCGCGACGACGGTGATCGAGGTCGGGGTCGACGTGCCGGAGGCGACCTGGATGGTGATCGAAAGCGCCGAGCGCTTCGGCCTCGCGCAGCTTCATCAGTTGCGCGGCCGGGTGGGGCGGGGGACCGGGGCCTCGCGCTGCATCGCTCTCCACGGACGTCTCTCCGAGACGGCCGGCCGCCGGCTCGAGGTCTTCGCGACCGCCCGCGACGGCTTCGCCATCGCCGAGGCCGACCTGCAGATCCGCGGGCCCGGAGACCTGCTGGGCACCCGCCAGGCCGGCGTACCGAAACTGCGGGTCGCCGATCTGATCGGCCACCGCGAGTGGCTCGAGCGCGCCCGGGCCGACGCCCGCCGGCTGCAGCCCCGGCTCGACGAGCCGGAGCTGGCGCCTCTCGCGGCCCGGGTGCGGTCGCGGGTCGCCAGTCGCTACGAGAGCTTCGCCGGAGGGTGAACGGGTGCGGATTCTCCTGATCGCGAACACGTTGCCGCCGCACGACCTTTCCGGAGTCGGGGAGCAGGTCGTGCAGCTGGCCGCCGGACTGGCGGCGCGCGGACACGAGGTGCGCATCCTCGGCCGCGGTCCCGGCGGCGCCGGCGGACCGAAAGTGCTCTTTCCGCTCGCGGCGGTGCCGGCGCTGCGACGGGTGCTGCGCACGTTCGCCGCCGACGTCGTTCAGATCCACGAGTCCGACGGCGCTCTGGCCGCTCTCTGGCTGCGCGGGTTCGGGCCGCGTGGCGCGCGCCGGCCGAAGCTGGTCGCCCTGCTCCAGGTCAGCTACAGCGAGGAGCGGCGGGCGGTCCGCCCGCTGCGCGCCGGTGGGCGGGTGTTGGGCCGTCCGGGAGCGGTCGAAAGGCGGTTTCGACGCTTCAAGGTGCCGCTGCAGATCCTGCTCGGGCGGCTGAGCGTGCGGCTGGCCGACCGGGTGCTGGCTCCCAGCGCGGCGACCGCCGCGGAGCTGGCCCGGGACTACGGGGCTCGCGACGTCGGCGTGCTGCCCAACGTCACCGGGGGCCTGCCCGCCGCGGCCGAGTCGCGCCCCGGGCTGGAGGACGAGCGCGACTTCCTCCTCTTCGTCGGCCGGCTGAGGATCCGCAAGGGGGTCGAGGTCCTGCTCGAAGCTCTGGCGACGGGGGGCGGGGACCGCCTGTGGATCGCCGGCGACGGCGAGCACCGCGCCCGTCTCGAGGCGCGCGCCGCCGAGCTCGGCCTGCTCGCCTCCGGACGCGTGCGATTCCTCGGCCGGGCTTCGCGCGGCGAGGTGCGGGACCTGCTCTCGCGGGCCCGGGCGCTGGTCGTCCCGTCGACCTACGAGGGGATGCCGCTGGTCGTCCTGGAAGCGATGGAGGCCGGAGTGCCGGTGATCGCCAGCCGGGTGAGCGGCATCCCGGAGGTCGTCGTCGACGGCGAGACCGGATGGCTGGTCCCGTGCGAGGATCCCCCGGCGCTCGCCGCGGCGCTCGCCGAGCTGGCCGCCGACCCGGCCGCCGGCAGGCGGCGGGGCGCCGCGGGGCGAGAGCGGGTCGCGGAGCTGTATCGGCCGGCCGTCGCCGCGGCCACCTGGGAGCGCCTGGTCGCCGAGGAGGAGGGGTCGTGAACCGCTGGACGCGCATCGTGCTCGGACTCGCCCTGCTCGGCCTCGCCGGCTGGAGCTGGGCCGGCTGGACCGGCTACGCCGTCTCGTCGGGGAGGGGTGAACTGCCCGCCCACACGCTGGTAGCCTTCGGCTCGACCCTCACCCTGCTCTTCGCCGACCTCTGGCTGGTCGTCTACCTGCTCGTCCAGGAGCGACAGTTGCGCCGGCTGGCCCCGCCGCGGGCCGAGCGAGGGGGCCGCGGGTCCGTTCTCTTCGCGGCGGGAACCGCGATCGGACTGACCGTGGCCCAGTTCATCGTCGCCGGGGCGCTCTACCCGGGCCGCCTGGCGGCGAGTCACCACGCCCTGCTCGCCCTCGCCGCGCTGCTGGCGCAGCTTGCGCTGATCGCGATCTCGGTGGCGGCGTTGCGGCGGCAGACGGTCGCCGGCTGAGAGGCGGGGAGGCGCCGCGCGGCCGGATCGCCTCCGGGGCGCGTGCTAGACTGCAGGGGTTCAGAGCGCCACGCCCGCCGTCGGCCGACCGGGCCACGACCGGGGCGGCGGCGACCCTCACAGACGAATTCGTCGGAGCGGGAACCAGGCGCGAGCGCGCCCTTTCCGGGGAGGAGAACGTCCGGTGTCGGATCGTCAGGTCGTGCTGTCGGGGATGCGCTCGACGGGTCAGCTCCACCTGGGGCACTATTTCGGCACCCTCAAGAACTGGGTCGCGCTGCAGGAGCAGCACGACTGCTACTTCTTCGCCGCCGACTGGCATGCGCTGACCTCCGAGTACGAGGATCCCTCCCGGGTGGCTTCCAGTACCCTCGAGGCCCTGGCCGACTGGATCGCCGCCGGGGTCGATCCCGATCGCTCGGTCGTCTTCGTGCAGTCCATGGTGCCTGAGCACGCCGAGCTGCATCTGCTCTTGTCGATGATCACGCCGCTCGGCTGGCTCGAGCGGGTGCCCACCTACAAGGAGCAGATGCGCGAGATCGAGGCGCGCGATCTGTCGACTTACGGCTTCCTCGGCTACCCGGTGCTGCAGACGGCGGACATCGTCCTCTACCGCGCCAATCTCGTTCCGGTCGGCGAGGACCAGGCCAGCCACCTCGAGATCAGTCGCGAAATCACGCGGCGCTTCAACTCGCTTTACCGTCCGGTCTTTCCGGAGCCGCGCGCCCTGTTCACGCCGACGCCGCGCATACCCGGCCTCGACGGCCGGAAGATGTCGAAGTCGTACGGCAACGCGATCAACCTCGCCGATCCGCCGGAGGTGATCCGCGACAAGTGCCGCTCGATGTTCACCGATCCGACGCGCATCCGGCGCAGCGATCCCGGCCATCCGGATACCTGCAACCTGTTCGCCTTTCATCGGCTGGTCTCGCCGCCGGAGGTCGCCGACCGGGTCGACCGCGAGTGCCGGGCGGCGGCGATCGGCTGCGTCGAGGACAAGAAGCTGCTCGCCGAGCAGCTGATCGCCTTCCTCGCGCCTCTGCAGCGACGGCGCGCCGAGCTGCTCGCCGACCGCGGCGAGCTGCTGGCCATCCTGCGCCGGGGATCGGAGCGGGCCCGCGAGCGGGCGGGAGCGACGATGGCCGCGGTGCGCGAGGCGGTCGGCCTCGACTACGCGCGTGCCCTGGCCGGGATGCGATCGTGAGCGGTGAGACTCCGGACGGGCGACAGCTGCCCGCGGCCTGGCGGGTCCAGTTGCCGACGTTCGAGGGGCCTCTCGATCTGCTGCTCCACCTGATCAAGATCAACGAGGTCGAGATCACCGACATCCCGGTGGCGACCATCTGTGATCAGTTTCACGAGTACCTGCGGCTGATGGAGGAGCTGGACCTCGACATCGCCGGGGAGTACATCTACGAGGCCGCGCTGCTGATCCAGATCAAGTCGAAGATGCTCCTGCCGCGGCCCCGGAAGCTCGACGGCACTCCGGTCGAGGAGGATCCGCGTCAGGAGCTGGTGCAGCGGCTGCTCGAGTATCGCCGGCTGCGCGATGCCGCCCAGACCCTCGCCGAGGTCGACCGGCTGCGCCAGGGGGTGTGGACCGGACCGCGCCGCAACTGGCGTCCCGAGGGGGTGGAGGAGGAGGTGTCGCTCGAGGAGGTTTCGCTCTTCGACCTCCTCTCGGCCTTCCGCACCGTGCTCGACCGCTTCGATCGCGAGCACCCCGAGCCCATCCAGCTGCCTGGGGAGTCCTTTCCGGTTCGCGGTCAGTTCGATCGACTGCTCGCCGCGCTCGAGGCCGGCCGCCCGTTCGACCTGCTCGAAGACCTGCGCGGGCGCTCGTGCCGCGCCGAGGCGATCTCGGCGTTTCTCGCCGTGCTCGAACTGGCGCGCCTCAACCTGATCCGCGTGCATCAGACCGAGAGTGGCGCCGTCCTGCTTCACCGCACGACCCGAAGCCTCGCGGCCGAGGATCTGGAGACGATTCAGGCATGAACGCAGAAGAACCCATTCAGCAGCCGGATGAGGCGCCGGACGCAGCCCCGGACGCCGCAGCGCAGCCGCCGGCGGAGGCCAGCCTCGAAGCCACGTCGCAGCCGGCGCCGCGTGCGGAGTTCCAGGCCGCGCTCGAGGCGATTCTCTTCGTCACCGCGGAGCCGGTCTCGACCGAGCGACTGCTCGGCGTCTTCGAGGAGGGCGAGCGCGAAGAGGCCCTCGCCGCTCTCGAGGCCGTGCGTTCCCGCTACGCCGCCGACGAAGGGCGCGGCGTTCGACTGGAGGAGGTCGCCGGCGGCCTGCGCATCGTGACCGCCGCAGAGTGTCACCCCTGGCTGCGCCGCTTCTTCGATGCCGCCGGAGCGAACCGGCTCTCGATGGCGGCCCTCGAGACCCTGGCGATCATCGCCTACCGTCAGCCGGTGACCGGGCCGGAGGTCCAGGAGCTGCGCTCCAGGAACTCTTCGACCGCGATCCGCACGCTGCTCGAGCGCCGTCTGATCCGCATCACCGGCCGCAAGGAGGTGGTGGGACGTCCCTTCGTCTACGCCACGACGCGCGAGTTCCTGATGCACTTCGGCCTGCGGTCGCTCGCCGACCTGCCGCCGCTCGAGGATTTCGAGGAGACCTTCGGTGGCGGCGAGGGCGACGGCGCGACCGCGCTGCCGGTGGCGATCTCGCACCAGCACGAGGTGATCGGGTTGGTATCGGCCGGCGAGGCCGAGTCGGAGCTCGGCAGTGCCACGTTCGCCGTCCACGGCCATCCCGGGCACGAGCCGGAAGCGGGCGGGGATTCCGCGGAGGCGGTGGTCGACGGGGAGCCGGCCGAGGAGGAGCCATGACCGCCGAGCGCATCCAGAAGATCCTCGCCCGCGCCGGAATCACGGCCCGCCGCAAGGCCGAGGAGCTGATTCGCGACGGGCGGGTGACCGTCAACGGTCGCGTCGCCACGCTGGGCGAGAAGGCCGACCCGCGGATCGACTCGATCAAAGTCGACGGCAAGCGGGTGCAGCCGCTGCGCGAGCACCGCTACCTGCTGCTGAACAAGCCGAAGGGATATCTGACCGCGGTTTCCGACGCCGACGGGAGGCCGACGGTTCTCGACCTGGTGCCGCCGCCGATGCGACGGGCGCTGGTGCCGGTCGGCCGCCTCGACTACAACACCGAGGGGCTGCTGATCCTCACCGACGACGGCGAGTTCGCCAATCTCCTCTCGCACCCTCGCTACGGCTGCCACAAGACCTACGAAGTCAAGGTGCGCGGTACTCCCGAGGAGGGCCAGCTGGAGCGGTTGCGCCGCGGCATCGTGCTCGATGGCCACCGTACCGCGCCCTGCCGGATCGAGGCCCAGCGCACCACCGTGGTGCGCGGCGAGGAGGGGGGAAACGCCTGGTTTCACGTCGAGCTCGCCGAGGGACGGACGCGCCAGATTCGCGAGATGTTCTTCCGCATCGGTCATCCGGTGCAGAAGCTGCGGCGGATCGCCATCGGCCCGCTGCGCGACGACCAGATCCCGGTGGGCTCCCTGCGGGACCTCAGCGAGCGCGAGATCCTCGCCCTGCGGCGCGCCGGGGCGCGCGCCACGGCGAAGGCGCCGCGACCCGCTCCGGCTCGCCCGGCGACGCGCGGGAAGGACGGTTCGCCACCCGCGCGCCGCCGGCGAACGGGGCCGCCGCGCTCGTGAGCCGCGAGCCGCTGGTCGTCGCCATCGACGGCCCGGCGGGGGTCGGCAAGAGCACCGTCGCCCGTCGCCTCGCCCTGCGCCTCGGCGTTCCCTACCTCGACACCGGCGCGATGTACCGCGCCCTGGCTCTCCATCTGCTCGAGCGGGGGATCGATCCCGAGGATCGCGCGGCGGTAATGGCCGCGTTGCCCGCGATCCGCATCGAGCTGCGCGTCGCCGGTGACGGTCGGGCCGAGGTACTGCTCGACGGCGAGCCGGTCGAGTCGCGCATCCGGTCGGCGCAGGTCGCGGCGGCCACCTCGCGCGCCGCCGTCCATCCGGAAGTCCGTCAGCGCATGGTCGCCCTGCAGCGCGCCCTCGCCAGTCGCCACGGCGGCGTCCTCGAGGGGCGCGACATCGGCACGCGGGTGCTGCCGGCGGCGCGCTGGAAGTTCTTCTTCGAGGCGCCACCCGAGGTGCGCGCCGAACGTCGGCTGCGCGACCTGCGCGCTTCCGGCGCGGAGTCGACGATGGAGGTTGTCGCGCGGGAGCTGGCGGAGCGCGACGCCCGCGACCGCGAGCGGGAGAGCTCGCCGCTGGTCGCCGCGCCCGATGCCGTTCTGGTGGAGACGGGCTCGGCCGGAATCGACGAGATCGTCGACCGCCTGGCGGACACCGTCCTGGGGGCGCCGCTCCCCGGCGCCTGAGTCGGCCGGCGGGCGAACGCCCCCGCGGATCAGGGGCGCAGCGGAACGCGCGTGCGCGCCGACAGCTCCCAGTGGCGCGGGCCGAGGCGGCGAACCGCGGCGATCCGTTCCTCGGCGTGCCGGTCGCCGGCGAGGTACGAGGGGATACCGTCCCGCTCGGCGATGGCGAAGATCCGCCGGGTCGTGGCGAAGATTCCGTCGGCCATGCGCAGTGCCCGCTCGCGGTCGTAACCGATGTACTCGTTGTAGACGTTGATCAGGCCGCCGGCGTTGATCACGAAATCGGGGGCGTAGAGGATGCCGCGGCGATGCAGCTCGTTGCCGTCGCGGTCCTCGACCGCCAGCTGATTGTTGGCGGCGCCGGCGACCACCTTCGCCTTGAGACGGGGGATGGTCGTCTCGTTGAGGCTGGCGCCCAGGGCGCAAGGGGCGAAGACGTCGCAGTCGACGTCGTAGATCTGATCCGCGGGCACGATCTCGACGCCGTTGCGATCGCGCGCCTCGGCGCAGGCCTCGGCATCGATGTCGCAGCCGAGCACCTTCGCCCCTTCCGCGGCCAGGTAGCCGGCGAGGTAGCCGCCGACGCTGCCGAGCCCCTGGACCGCCACCGAGCGGCCCGCCAGCGAGGCGTTACCCCAGACCTTCTCGGCCGCGGCCTTCATCCCCTGGTGCACGCCGCGAGCGGTGACCGGCGACGGATCGCCGGAGCCGCCGCGGTCGACCGGGAGGCCGGTGACCCAGCGGGTCTCGGCGCCGATCGTCTCCATGTCCGCGGTGTCGGTGCCGACGTCTTCGGCGGTGATGTAGTGGCCTCCGAGCGACTCGACGAAGCGGCCGAACGAACGCATGAGCGTCTCGCTCTTCTGAGTCTTCGAGTCCCCCAGGATGACCGCCTTGGCGCCACCCAGGTGCAGGCCGGCCGCGGCGGCCTTGTAGGTCATGCCGCGCGACAGCCGCAGGGCGTCGGTCAGCGCCTCGTCGGTCGAGGCGTAGGGCCACATGCGGACGCCACCGAGGCCGGGCCCGAGGACGGTGGAGTGAATGGCGATGATCGCCCTGAGGCCGGCGTCGGGGTTCGAGCAGACGAGAACGCGCTCGTGCCCGTGGGCGACGACCGAATCGAAGATGTCCATGCGTGTCTCCCTCGCGCGCTCGGCCGGCGGAGCTTGCCGGACGCAGCGCCCGGAGTCTACCGCGTAAGATCGCTTGGATGGACGCCAGCGCCGCCGCCGAACGGGTCAAGGCACGGGCCCGCGCGGCGGGTTTCGACCTCGCCGGGGTCGCGCGGCTGGGGCCGGCGACCACTCACCCGGCTTACCTGCGCTGGCTCGAGCGCGGCGACCAGGGTCCGATGGCGTGGATCGAGCGCCACGCCGATCTGCGCGCCGACCCGCGGTCGCTGCTTCCCGGCGCGCGCAGCGCCCTGGTCGTGGCGCTGCGCTACGCGCCGCCCGGCGAGGCGGACGGACCGCTCTGGCCCCGCGTCGCCCGCTACGCCCGCGGCGTCGACTACCACGACCTGATGCGCAGTCGTCTGCGCGAGGTGGCGGAGTTCGTCACGCTCACCTGGCCGGGCACCCGCAGCCGCGTCTGCGTCGACACGGCGCCCCTGCTCGAGCGCGAACTCGCGGTGCGCGCGGGCCTCGGGGCGATCGGCAAGAACACCAATCTGCTGCATCCCGAAGCCGGCTCCTGGCTGCTGCTCGGGGAGCTCCTGCTCACCCTCGACCTGCCGGCCGACGAGCCGATCGCCGACCTGTGCGGCGACTGCCGCCGGTGCCTCGACGCCTGCCCGACCGGTGCCCTGCCGGAGCCCTGGCGGCTGGATGCCGGCCGCTGCATCTCGTACTGGACGATCGAGCATCGCGGCCCCATCCCCGACGAGATCGCGGGCGCGCTCTCCGACTGGGTCTTCGGCTGCGATCGCTGCCAGGAGGTCTGTCCCTGGAACGGGCGTCCGGGCGCCGCCGACCACCCCGAGCTCGCGGTTCCCGACCACCGGCGGCGCCTGGATCTGGTCGACCTGCTCACCCAGAGCGAAGCCGAGTACCGGGAGCGGTTCCGCGGCAGCGCCATGAAGCGCGCCCGGCACGAGGGCCTGCGCCGCAACGCCGCGCACGCCCTGGCGGGGGAGCGGGATCGGCGCTCCCGGGAGGCGCTCGGGCGCGCCGCCGAGGCAGACCCCTCGCCGGTGGTCCGGGACGCGGCGCGCCGCGCCGCGGCTCGCCGGAAACCCGGGGTTTGACTCCAAGTCCTGTCGCCACCTATACTTCCTGACCTTCGAGTCCGGCTCCTTCGAGAGGTCTCGGAAATCCCGCCCGGGAACGACAGGCCACGGCCTGAATCTCTAAAGCCAAGGAGGCAGTGCGGCTTATGGTTTCGACGGACAAGGAGCGCGTGAACTTCGATGAGGAGGTCAGCGCCGAGGATCGGCAGGCGTACGAGCAGTTTCTCGCGCTCTACGACAGCAGCCTGCGCAATCTCGCCGAGGGCGAGATCGTGCGCGGCAAGGTGGTCGCGATCAGATCGAACTCGGTCGTGGTCGACGTCGGGTACAAGTCGGAGGGGCTGATCCCCACCGAGGAGTTCCTCGACGCGGAGGGGAAGATCCCGGTTCAGGTCGGGGACGAGGTCGAAGTGCTGCTGGAGCGGACCGAGGATGTCGAAGGGCACGTGCTGCTCTCCTACACCAAGGCCGCGAAGATGCGCGTCTGGACCGACGTGGAGCAGAGCTTCCGCGAGGGCCGCGTGATCAAGGGTCGCGTCATCGACCGGATCAAGGGCGGGTTGACCGTCGACGTGGGCGTGCGGGCCTTCCTGCCCGGCTCGCTGGCCGATATCAAGCCGGTCAAGAACCTCGAGGCCCTCAAGGGTCGCGAGCTCGAGTTCAAGGTGATCAGCCTCGATCGCCGCCGCAACAACATCGTCCTGTCGCGCAAGGCGGTGCTCGAGAAGGAGTACGAGCAGAAGAAGGGCGAAACGCTCGAGAAGCTGCAGGAAGGCGCTCCGATGCGCGGCGTGGTCAAGAACATCACCGACTACGGCGTCTTCATCGACCTCGGCGGCATCGACGGCCTGCTGCACATCACCGACATCTCCTGGGGCCGCGTCAACCATCCTTCGGAGCACTTCTCGATCGGCGACGAAGTGGACGTCCTGGTGCTCAAGTTCGACCGCGAGACCGAGCGCGTGTCGCTCGGTTACAAGCAGCGGACCGAGGATCCCTGGATCCTGGTGGACAAGCGGTTCCCGATCGGCGCCCGCGTGCACGGCAAGGTGGTCAGCCTGGTCGATTACGGCGCCTTCGTCGAGCTCGAGCCCGGCGTCGAGGGCCTCGTGCACGTCTCCGAGATGTCGTGGACCAAGAAGGTCGTCAATCCGTCGAAGCTGCTCACCATCGGCCAGGAGCTCGACGCGATCGTCACCGAGCTCGATCTCGGGCAGCGCCGCATCAGCCTCTCGCTCCGTCAGACCGAGCGCAATCCGTGGGAGGACCTGTCGCACCACTTCCCGATGGGCTCGATCATCGAGGGCAAGGTGCGCAACCTCACCGAGTTCGGCGCCTTCGTCGAGATCACCGAGGAGATCGACGGCCTGATCCACGTCTCCGACATGAGCTGGACGAAGCGGATCAAGCACCCCAGCGAGGTCCTCAAGAAGGGCGACACGGTGCGGGCGCGGATCACCAACATCGACGTCGAGAACCAGCGGGTATCGCTGTCGATCAAAGAGTTCATGCCCAACGAGTGGCAGGACTTCGTGGAGAACAACCGGGTCGGCGACATCGTCACCGGCCGCGTGGTCAACGTGACCGATTTCGGCCTCTTCATCGACATCTACGACGGGCTCGAGGGCCTCGCCCACGTCTCCGAGATCGACTTCGGCGGCGGCAAGCTCTCCGACCATTTCGCGGCCGGGGAGTGGGTGCGCGCGCGGATCCTGCGCATCGAGGAGGAAGATAAGAAGGTCGGCCTCACGCTTCGCGGCGTCACCCAGCCCTCGGCCGAGGAGATTGCCGAGCTGGAGGCGGCCGCCAAGCAGGCCGAGCAGCCCGTCGAGGCAACCGCCGGGAGCGAGGCGGAAGAGGGCGTCGAGAGCGCCGAGTCGTCCGAAGTCGCCGAGTAGGAGGCGACCGGTGTCCGATGCTATGGTGAGGGTGGTCGGCGAGAGCGTCGACGGGTTGACCAAGGCCGAACTGGTCGAAGAGGTGGCGCGCGTCACCCAGCTGACCAAGAAGCAGGCCGAAGAGATCGTCAACACGGTCTTCGCGACCATCGTCGACTCGCTGCGCAGCGGACGCAAGATCGAACTCCGCGGTTTCGGAAGCTTCCGCATCCGGGATCGCGGGGCCCGACTCGGGCGCAATCCGAAGACCGGCGAGAAGGTGGAGGTTCCGCCCAAGCGGATCCCCTACTTCAAGCCCGGCAAGGAGCTCAAGGAGCAGCTCAACCGGCAGGTGCCGTGAGCGGAGACCGCGACCCGGAATCCGGGATTTCATGGCGGGCGGTGGGGTTGTGCGCCCTCGCCTGGCTGGTGCCGGTCTCCGGACACCTGCTCCTGCGGCGCCGCGGCAGAGCGCTCGTTTTCGCCGCGGTGCTGCTGACCGCCGTCCTGGTGGGCGCTGCGCTCGACGGGAACCTGCACCGGGTTCTGCCCGGGCAGCCGCTGACCGTTCTGTTCACTCTCGGCGCCATGGGAATCGGGGCGCCTTACTTCGCGCTGCGGTGGGGCATGGGTTACGCCGGAGTGCCGGAAGCTCCCGGCTACGAATACGGGACGGTGTTCCTCCTCTCGGCCGGCCTGATGAACCTGCTGCTCGTGCTCGACGTCTGGGACATCGCGCGCGGCCGCAAGGACTGAAACGGTGAGCCACTTCGGCCTCATGCTGCTCTACGCCCTGCTGCTGGGCGTCTTTCTCGCCACCCTCTGGCGGCGCGAGCGCAAGGAGCAGGTGCGCCTTTTTCTGCAGATTTTCGTCAGCCTGATCGGTGGCAGCCTCCTGCTCGGCTGGCTGATGTACCTCTTTCCCTCGGGCCCACCCGCACCTCTGCCGTGAGCGGACCGGGTCTGCTGGTCGTTGCCGGCGAGGCCTCGGGCGATCAGCGGGCGGCGCAACTCA
This sequence comes from uncultured Thermoanaerobaculia bacterium, assembly GCA_964471955.1. Lineage (GTDB taxonomy): Bacteria > Acidobacteriota > Thermoanaerobaculia > Multivoradales > JAGPDF01 > JACTMI01. The sequence continues at coordinate 70,448 of CAYYIK010000001.1, forward strand.
TCGCCGCCCTGCGGCGCCGGATCCCGGACATTGCCCCATTCGGTATGGCCTCGCAGGCCTGCCGTGCCGAAGGCGTCGAGACGGTCGCCGACAGCCACGAGATCGCCGTCGTCGGCATCGCCGAAGCGCTGCGGGTGCTGCCCCGGGCGGCGGGAATCTTCGGTCGCCTGCTGGCCGACACCGAAAAGCGTCGACCTGCGGCGGCGCTGCTTGTCGACGCCCCCGACTTCAACCTCCGCCTGGCGCGCAAGCTCGCCTGGCGCGGCATTCCGGTCGTCTATTACGTCAGTCCCCAGGTCTGGGCCTGGCGCAAGGGGCGGGTGCGCACGATCGAGGATTGCGTCGACGAGATGCTGGTCCTCTTTCCGTTCGAGGTCCCGTTCTACCGCCGCCACGGGGTGGCGGTCACCCACGTCGGTCACCCGCTGGTCGACGAGGTCCCCCGGTTGCCCCAGGCCTGGGACTCGCTGCCCCGCGGTGCCCGACCGGATCACTACCGGATCGCGCTGCTGCCGGGTTCGCGGCGGAGCGAGATTCGCGCCCTGCTGCCGACCCTGCTCGGCGCGACCGCGTGGCTCGGTACCCGGGTTCCGCTGCGGGCCCGGCTGATCCTCGCGCCGTCGATTCCGCGACCGCTGGTCGAGTCGGCGGTCGCGGCGAGCGGCGTACCCGTCGAGATCGTGACGGAGGATCGCCTGGCCGCGGTGGCCGACTCTCACCTCGCCCTGTGCGCTTCGGGGACGGCGACGCTCGAGACGGGGCTGGTGCGCACGCCGATGCTGGTCTGCTATCGCCTGGCCGGACCCACCTGGGCGATCGCCCGGCGCCTCGTCCGCGTCCCGCACGTCAGCCTGGTCAATCTGGTCCTCGACCGCCGCGCGGTTCCGGAGCTGCTCCAGCACGAGGCCTCGCCGTCGCGCATCGGCGCCGAGGCGCTGTCGCTGCTCGCCTCGCGAGTCGACATCGAACGGATGCGCGGCGACCTGGCCGAGCTGCGTGCCCGGCTGGGCGATTCGGGCGCCAGTGAACGTGCCGCAGAGCGGGTAGCGGCATGGGTCGAAGGTCGGGGGAGGGTGGCGTGAAGCTCGCCGGCTTCCTCTTCCGCTACCTGCGCCGGTACTGGCGCTGGGCGCTGCTCGCGCTCGCCGCGACGCTGGTCTACGCCGCGGCCACGGTGCTGCTGATTCAGCTCATCCAGGCGATCTTCGGAGAGGTCCTTCGCTTCGACGGACAGGGGCTTCCCGGCGAGGTGGCGGGCCTGGTGGCGCCGGCCGAGCCGGACGGCGCGGCGACAAGTGGCGGGGGAGCGGAGGAGGCCGGCCGCCGCGCCCGGGTCTTCCTCGACCGCTGGCTCAACGACGGCTACGAGAGGATGAAGGACGCCTTCGGCATCCATCCGGGAAACGTCGTGGTCTTCGTCCCGGTACTCTTCGTCTTCATCTTCGTCCTGCGCAGCCTCGCCGACTTCGTCAACGGCTACGCCTTTCAGCGGATCGGGCTGGGGGCGACCACCGACCTGCGCAACGAGCTCTATCGGCGGACACTCGAGCAGACGAGCCGGTTCCATGCCGAACATCCGTCCGGTGAACTGGTCAGCCGCGTCGTCCACGACGTCGGAGTCCTCCAGGCGGCCATCTCGACCCGGCTGGTCGACCTCTTCCAGCAGTCGGTGACCCTGGTCGGCCTGCTCCTGCTGCTCTTCTCGATCGACTTCGGACTCGCCTTCGTCAGTCTCGTCGCCGCCCCCGCCGTGCTGTATCCGATCGTCCGCTTTTCGAAGGGCATGCGGCGCACCAGCCATCGCGCCCAGGAGCGCACCGCCGATCTGGCCAATCTGGTCTCCGAGTCGGCGCGTGGGCAGCGCGTGGTCAAGGCTTTCGGCATGGAGGAGTTCGAGGCGGCGCGGTTTCGCGACGCCACGGCGCGCCATCTCGCGGTCAACCTGCGCGGCCAGCTGCTGTCGAACCTCTCCAGCCCGGTGGTCGAGACGGTCGGGGTGATCGGTGCCGGCATCTTTCTCATGTACGCCGGGCGACAGATTCACGCCGGCACGATGGACGCCGCGACGCTGATCAAGTTCCTCTTCAATCTCTACCTGATGTACGACCCGATCCGGAAGCTCAACAAGGCGAACCTCGTGGTGCAGCAGTCGCTCGCCGCGGCGCAGCGCATCCGTCACCTGATCGAACTGCCGGTCGAGATCCGCGACCGCGACGGAGCGATCGCCGTCGACACGCTGCGCGAGTCGATCCGCTACGAGGGGGTCGTCTTCCGGTACGAGCATCGCGAGGTCCTGCGCGGCATCGACCTCGAGATCCGGCGCGGCGAGGTGGTCGCTTTCGTCGGCCCGTCGGGCGGTGGCAAGACGACGCTGGTGAACCTGCTGCCGCGCTTCTTCGACGTCACCGAAGGGCGCATCCTCGTCGACGGCGTCGACGTGCGGGACCTGCGGCTCGGCAGCCTGCGGGGGCTGGTCGGCCTGGTCACCCAGGAGACCGTGCTGTTCAATGACACGATCCGCAACAACATCGCGTACGGGCGCTCCGACCTGGCGCTCGAGGCGGTTCAGGAGGCGGCTCGAGCCGCGCTGGTCGACGAGTTCGTGCGCGACCTTCCCGCCGGCTACGACACCCAGGTCGGCGAGGCGGGCGTGCGGCTCTCCGGCGGCCAGCGGCAGCGCCTGGCCATCGCCCGGGCGATGCTCAAGAACGCCCCCATCCTGGTGCTCGACGAAGCGACTTCGCAGCTCGACACCGAGTCGGAGGCGCTGGTCCAGCAGGCGCTCGCCAACCTGATGCGCGGCCGCACGACGCTGGTGGTGGCCCACAGGTTGTCGACCGTCAAGCGGGCCGACCGGATCTGCGTCATCGAGGCGGGGCGGATCGTCGAGCAGGGGGATCACGAGCGGCTGCTCGCGGCCGGCGGCACCTACCGGCGGCTGCACGACCTGCAGTTCCAGGAGTGAACGCGGTGGTCACCGGGCCGGAGAGCAGGATCGAACCCGGGCGCGGCGGCGGGGCGCGCGTCGCGCTGCTCTCGCTGCTCGGTGCCTGGACGATCCGGCTGCTGCGCGCGACGCTGCGGCTGCGCTTTCACGACGACGCCGAAGTGCGCGCCCGCGAGCGGGAAGGACGCAACTTCATCCTCGCCTTCTGGCACCGTCACATGCTGCTGATGCGTTACGCTTACCGCGGTCAGCGCATGAACGTCCTGTCGAGCCGCAGCCGCGACGGCGAGATCATGGTGGGCGTCCTGGCGCGTCTCGGCATTCGCGCCAGCCGGGGTTCGACGACCCGCGGCGGAGCCGCGGGCCTGCTCGATCTGGTGCGCCGGGCGCGCGCCGGCTGGGACCTGGGCGTGACGCCGGACGGGCCGCGCGGCCCGGCGCGGGTCGTGCAGCCGGGCGTGATCCTCGCCGCCGCCGCGACCGGACTGCCGATCGTCCCGGTCGCCATGGCGGCGACGCGCCGGCGCGAACTGGCGACCTGGGACCGGATGCCGGTGCCGCTGCCTTTCAGCCGCGTCGACATCGTCTACGGCGAGCCGATCGTGATCCCGCGCCGGGGTTCGCCCGAGGAGTGGGCACCGCGCCTCGCGGCGGCGATCGACGCGGTCGAGGCACGCGCCGAACGACTCGCCGCCGGAGAGAGGATCAGCGGATGAGGAGCATGACCGGCTTCGCCCAGGCGACCCGCGAGGGCGAGGGGAGACGGATCGAGGTGACCGTCCAGGGCTGGAATCAGCGCCACCTGGACGCCGTACTTCGCCTGCCGGACGAACTGCGCGGGCGGGAGACGCTGCTGCGTCAGCGCCTCGGTGCCGCGGTCCAGCGCGGACGCTGCGAGGTCGTCGTGCGCAGCGTTCCGACCGGACCTCCCGGGACCCGGGTGCGCATCGATGCGGCCGCCGTCGCCTCGCTGCAGGCCGGGGCCGGCGAACTGGTGCGCGAGGGGCTGCTCGATCCGCGTTTGACTCTCGGAGAGCTGCTGCGCGCTCCCGGTCTGGTCGTCTTCGAGTTGGGGGAACTGGCCTGGACGGAGGCGGACTCGCAGCGCCTCGATCTCGCCTTCGACGAGGCGCTCGCGGAGTTCGCTTCCGCCCGGGCGGCCGAAGGGCGGCGTCTCGCCGCAGCGCTCGAGCGGGCGCGCGGCGAGCTGGAGTCGATCACTGCCGCGCTGACGGCCCGCCGCGCCACGGCGGCCGTGCGCCTCGGCGATCTGCTGCGCGCCCGACTCGCCGAACTGCTGGATCCGGGCGCTCCGCCGGTGCCGGAGGAACGTCTGGCGCAGGAGATCGCCCTGCTCGTCGACAAGGGCGACATCCGCGAGGAGCTCGACCGGCTGGCCGCGCACCTGGAGCACTTCGCCGAAATCGCCACACGGAGCGAGGCGGTCGGCAAGCGGCTGGAGTTCCTCACCCAGGAGATCCTGCGCGAACTCAACACGATCGGGTCCAAGAGCCGGGACGTCGAGATGACCCGGCTGGTGGTCGACGCCAAGGTGATCTGCGAACAGATCCGGGAGCAGCTGCAGAATGTCGAGTGAACGCCTCTCCGGCAGCGGCGACCTCTTTCTCCTCTCGGCCCCCTCGGGAGCGGGCAAGACGACGCTCATCCACGGCATCCGCGAGCGCATCGCTGACGAGGGGGAACTCGTCTTCTCGATCAGTCACACGACTCGCGGACCTCGGGCCGGCGAGGTCGACGGTCGCGACTACCACTTCGTCGACGCCGCCGCCTTCCAGAGGATGATTGCCGGAGACGCGTTCCTCGAGTGGGCCGAGGTCCACGGCAACTACTACGGGACCTCCCGCCAGGCGGTGATGCCGTTTCTCGAAGCGGGCCTCGACGTGATCGTCGACCTCGACGTCCAGGGGGCCGAGCGACTCATGCACGCCTTTCCGGCCGCGCACAGCATCTTCGTCCTGCCGCCGAGCTACGCCGATCTGGTCCGCCGGCTCGGCGGGCGGGGTCTCGACGACCCCGAGCAGGTCGCCCGTCGCCTCGCGGTCTCCCGCTGGGAGATCAGGCGTTACGATTCGTATCAATATGTTATCGTCAACGACGATCTGGAACGCGCCAGCCGTGCTCTGGCTGCGATCGTCCTCGAAAAACGGCAGCGCCGGGCCCGGCAGCAGAGTCGCATCGAACGGGTCCTCGCCGATTTCGAGCGGTCCGGCGGCGCGGATCCCGGCACCTGAACCACGGAGAATTCATGGAACGCATCCCCGAGCGGATCGACAGCACTTTCCGTTTCGTCCTCCTGTCGGCCCGCCGCGCCGAACAGCTCCTGCGCGGCGCCCGTCCGCGGGTCGACCTGCCGAGCGCCAAGGCGACGCGGATCGCGATGCGCGAGGTGGCCGAGGATCTCGTCGAGTGGCAGTACGGACCGCCGCCGGCCCCCGAGCCGGTGACCGAGCCGGAGGAGACGGCCGTCGAGGAGACCGCGATCCCCTGAGCGGGGCGCGGGCGATCCGGAGGCCAGCGTGGAAGCGAGGACCCCCGGCCGGCGCGTCCTGCTCGGCGTCACCGGCGGCATCGCCGCCTACAAGTCCCCGGAGCTGGTCCGGCGTCTGCGCGACGGCGGCTTCGAGGTGCAGTGCATCCTCACGCCGACGGCGGCCGCCTTCGTCAGCGCGCTCACCCTTGAAGTGGTGAGCGGCAGCCCGGTCCTCGGCGAGGAGTACCTGCAGCCCGGAGTCGGGGGCGCCGAGCTGCACATCCAGACGGCGACGCTCGGCGACCTCCTGCTGATCGCTCCCGCCACCGCGCACACCCTGGCCGCCCTGGCCCTGGGCCTGGCCGACAACATGCTGCTCACCACGGCCCTGGCGTTCACCGGGCCGGTCCTGGTCGCTCCGGCCATGCACGCCGCCATGTGGAACCAGCCGGCGGTGGCAGCGCGCGTCGCCGAGCTGCGCGCCCGCGGGGTCGAGCTCGTCGGTCCGGTGGAGGGGCCCCTCGCCTCGGGCGAGGTCGGGGTGGGCCGGATGGCCGAAGTGCCCGAACTGGTCGCGGCGGTTCGGCGCCGGCTCGCCGCGGGGCCGCTGGCCGGCCGTCACCTGCTGATCGCGGCCGGGCCGACCCACGAGCCGATCGATCCGGTGCGCTTTCTCGGCAATCGGTCGAGCGGCAAGATGGGTTTCGCCCTGGCGGCCGAGGCGGCGCGGCGCGGGGCGCGGGTCAGCCTGGTGGCGGGGCCTGTCGCCCTGCCGACGCCCGCGGGCGTGGAGCGGTTCGACGTCGAGACGGCCCTCGAGATGGAGGCGCGGGTGCGTGAGCTGGCCCCGGCGTCCGACGTGATCGTCCTCGCCGCCGCCGTCGCCGATTTCCGGCCGCGCACCGCGGCACCGGTGAAGCTCAAGCGGGGCGCCGGCGTGCCGCAGATCGATCTGGTGCCCAATCCGGACATCCTCGCCGGCCTTCCCGCCGTGGCGCCCCGAGCGCTGCGGGTCGGCTTCGCGGCGGAGACCGGCGAGGCCGACGCCGAGGCGGCCCGCAAGCTCCTCGCCAAGGGCGCCCACCTCCTGGTCGCCAACGACGTGTCGCGATCCGACATCGGTTTCGGCAGCGACCAGAACGAGGTCACCGTTCACCGGCGCGACCGCGAGCCGCTTCGGCTGTCGCGGCGCCCCAAGACCCAGCTGGCCGGCGACCTGCTCGATCTCATCGCCGGCGAACTGCCGGGGACCGCCCCTGTCGACGCCGCCGCTCGCTGATCTGCTGCGCTATTTCGCCGATCTCGGCTGGACGCACGTCTACCGGCGGCCGGCGGCGCCGGCGGTCCGATCGGTTCCCGGGCAGCGTGAGGCGGCGGCCGGCATCGACCTCGAGCGCCTCGCCGCCGAGGCCGCGACCTGCCGGCTCTGCAAGCTCTGCGAGACCCGGCACTCGGTGGTCTGGGCCGACGGCGATCCGCACGCCCGCCTGATGTTCGTCGGCGAGGGGCCCGGAGCGGAGGAGGACCGACGCGGCCTGCCGTTCGTCGGCGCCGCCGGTGAGCTGCTCGACCGGATGATCGCCGGCATCGACCTGGCTCGCAAGCAGGTCTACATTGCCAACGTCGTCAAGTGCCGGCCGCCGGGCAACCGCAATCCCGAACCCGAGGAGATCGCCGCCTGTCGCGGCTACCTCGAGGCGCAGATCGATGCGGTGCGACCCGAGGTGCTGGTGCTCCTCGGACGGGTCGCCGCGCACGCCCTGCTGGAGAGCGATGCTCCGGTGGGCAGGCTGCGAGGCAGCTGGCACGAAGTGCGCGGAATCGCGACGCGGGTGACCTACCATCCCGCCGCGCTGTTGCGCGATGCCGGACTGAAGCGGCCGGCCTGGGAAGATCTCAAGGTGGTCCGCGACCGGCTGACCTCCGGAGGCGCGGGAGACTGAAGGGACGAGGAGGCTTGGGGTGGCGACGGAACTCGTGGTGACAGTGACCGGCCGGCGACTGCCGGCCGGGCGGGTGGTGGCCGGTCTCTTCGCCGGGGAGAAGTCGGCCCCGGCCGGACTTCCGGCCGCGGTGGCGAAAGGGATCGAGGCGGTGCTGCGGCGCGCCGGCTGGAAGGGCGAGGAGGGGCAGAGCGCCGAGCTCGAGCTCGGCGGCGGCCGCCTCCTGCTCGTGCGTGGCCTGGGCAAGCGCGGTGACCTCGACGTGCAGCGGCTGCGGGCCTGGCTTGCCCAGTCGGTGGACGCGGTGCGCAGCGCCGACGACCCGGCTTTCGTCCTCGTGGTGCCCGACCACGAGATCTCCCGCGGTCCCGTCGCGGCGGCGCGAATTGCACGCGAAGTGGCGATCGCCGGGTATCGCTTCGACTCCTGGCTCGGCCGGAAGAGTCGATCACGGCTCAAGCGCGTCGACCTGCTGCCGCCGGAGGGGGACACCGCGGCCTGGCGCGCCGGCGTGCCGGTCGGGGCGGCGGTAGCCGCCGGCGTGACGCTGGCCCGCGACCTCGGCAACACGCCGCCCAATGTCGCCACGCCCGCCTGGATGGCGGCGCAGGCCGCCCGCCTGGCGCGGCGCCATGGCGCGAAGCTCCGCATCCTCACCCCGACCGAGATGAAGCGTCGGGGGATGGGGGGGATCCTCGCCGTGGGAGGCGGCTCGCAGCATCCTCCCCGACTGGTGCGCATCGAGTTCGGCAGCGGTCCGCGCACGGTGGCGCTGGTCGGCAAGGGGGTCACCTTCGACACCGGCGGGATTTCGATCAAGCCGGCCGGACAGATGGACGAGATGAAGTGGGACAAGTCGGGCGCCTGCACCGTCCTCGGAGTCCTCGAGACCGTGGCGCGACTGAAGCCGCAGGTGCGCGTGCGGGCCTACCTGCCGCTGGCCGAGAACATGCCGGACGGCCGCGCCTACCGACCCGGGGACATCGTGCGGTGCGCCAACGGCCGGACCGTGGAGATTCTCAATACCGACGCCGAGGGGCGGATGATCCTCGCCGATGCCCTCGCCTGGGCGGCGAGCGAGAAGCCTGACCACCTGCTCGAGTACTCCACCCTCACCGGCGCCTGCGTCGTGGCGCTGGGCCCGACCGGCGCCGGACTGTTCACGCCGGACGACGCGCTGGCCGGCGCTCTGCTCGCCGCCGCCGAGGAGAACGGCGAGCGGCTCTGGCGCCTGCCGCTCTGGCGCGAGTTCCTCGAGGAGATGCGCGGCGCCCACGCGGATCTGCGCAACTCCGGCGGCCGCTGGGGCGGCGCGTCGACCGCCGCCGCCTTCCTCTCCCAGTTCGTCGAGCCGGTCGCCAGCTGGGCCCACCTCGACATCGCCGGGCCGGCCTACGTCGGCGAGGGGAAGATCCAGCGCGGCGCCACCGGGTACGGGATCGCGCTGACCGTCGAGTGGCTGCGGTCGCTCGAGAGGAGCGCTCGGCGGCGTCGCCGGTGACGACGCTGCTCGAGGTCCGCGACCTCGAAATCGTCTTTCCGACCGGCGGGAGGGAGCTGCCGGTCGTGCGGGGCGTCTCGTTCGACGTGGCGAGCGGCGAGATCGTCGGGCTGGTGGGGGAGTCGGGATCGGGCAAGAGTCTCAGCGCGCTCGCCCTGCTCGGCCTGATCCCGCCGCCGGGAAGGATCCGGCGCGGTTCGATCCGGCTCGCGGGGCGCGAGCTGGTCGGGCTCGGCGAGCGCGAACTGCGGCCGGTCCGCGGCGGCCGCATCGGCCTCGTCTTCCAGGAGCCGTCGGCCGCCCTCAATCCGGTGCTGACCGTCGGGACCCAGATCGTCGAGGCGATCCGCGCTCACCGGCCGATGCCACGCGCCGAGGCGCGTCGGCGGGCCCAAGAGCTCCTGGCGCGCCTCGCCGTGCCCGACCCGCGGCGCCGCCTGGGGGAGTACCCGCATCAGCTCTCCGGCGGCCAGCGCCAGCGCGTCCTGGTCGCCATCGCCGTCGCGGCCGGACCCGACCTGCTCGTCGCCGACGAACCGACGACCGCTCTGGACGTCACCCTGCAGGCGCAGGTGCTCGACCTGTTCCGCGACCTGCGCCGCGAGTTCGGCCTCGGCCTGCTGCTGATCACCCACGATCTGGCCGTGGTGGCAGGCATCTGCGATCGGGTGGCGGTCATGTACGCCGGGCAGATCGTCGAGAGCGGGCCGGCCTCGGAGCTCTTCGCCGCACCCGCCCACCCCTACACGCGCGGCCTGCTGGCGTCGCTGCCGGAGATCGGCTCGCCGGCTCCCCGGGGCAGGCTGCCCGCCATCCCCGGCCAGGTTCCCGCGGCCGGAGATCTGCCGCCGGGGTGCCCCTTTCATCCGCGCTGCGAGGCGCGCCTGGCGGAGTGCGCGGAGCGCGAACCGGAGTGGACCGATCGCGGCGCCGGACGCGGCGTCCGCTGCGTGCTGGCGCGGCCCCGGGAGGGCGCGTGACGCCGGCGGCCTGCCTCGAGGTGCGGGGACTGCGCGTCGAGTTCCCCCTGCGCCGGGGAGGACCGGGCCGGGCCCGGCGCCGCGTCCGGGCGGTCGACGGGGTCGATCTCGCCGTGGCCGAAGGCGAGACCGTGGGCCTGGTGGGGGAGTCGGGCAGCGGCAAGACGACCCTCGGGCGAGCGCTCCTGCGCC
>CAYYIK010000001.1:80601-180004 GCA_964471955.1 uncultured Thermoanaerobaculia bacterium
CTGGTGGGGGAGTCGGGCAGCGGCAAGACGACCCTCGGGCGAGCGCTCCTGCGCCTCGTCGAACCGGCCGCCGGCAGCGTCCGGTTTCGCGGCGAGGACCTGCTGGCCCTCGCGCCGCGCGAGCTGCGCCGGCGGCGACGCCATCTGCAGATGGTCTTCCAGGATCCCTGGGGCTCGCTCGATCCGCGCATGCGGATCGGTGAAGCGCTCTTCGAGCCCCTCGCCGTGCATCGCCTGGCGACGCGAGCCGAACGAACCGGCCGAGTCGTCCGCATGCTCGCCGAGGTCGGCATGCCGGCCGAAGTCATGCATCGATTTCCGCACGAGTTCTCGGGTGGCCAGCGCCAGCGAATCGGCATCGCGCGCGCCCTCGCCACGGATCCGGCGCTGCTGATCGCCGACGAACCGGTGTCGGCGCTCGACGTGTCGGTGCGCGCCCAGATCGTCAATCTGCTCGCCCGGCTGCAGGCCGGGCGGGGACTGGCGATGCTCTTCATCGCGCACGACCTGGCGATCGTCGAGCAGATCGCCGACCGGATCGTGGTTCTCTACCTCGGCCGCGTCGTCGAGGAGGGCGGGGCCCGCGACCTGCTCGCGCGCCCGCTGCACCCCTACACCGCGGCGCTGCGCTCGGCCGTCCCGTCGGTGCGGCCGGCCGCCGCGGACGAGCGCATCCGCCTCGCCGGCGAGCCGCCCGACCCGGCCGCTCCGCCCGCGGGCTGTCCGTTCCATCCGCGCTGCCCGATCGTCCGGCAGCTCTGTCGCGAGCAGGCTCCCGGGCTCCTCGACGCAGGTGCCGGGCGACGGGTCGCCTGCCACTTTCCGGGCGAGGCGAGTGTCGCGGCTCCCGGGGCAGACGGAACTTTTCCGCCTTCCTGACGTACTGTTCCCAGACGTGAAGCTCGACGCAAGACCAAGAGGAATCGAGGAATGACGACATCCTGGAACATCCGCCGCCGGTCGATCGCAGCCCGCGCGGCTCTCTGTCTCCTGGCGGGCGGCTTCGCCCCCGCCTTCGCCTCGTCGCCCGTCGAGGTCCGCAGCCAGCCGACCGCCGCCACCGGCGCGGCGACGCTGAGGATCGAGGGGGACGCGGTCCACCTGAGCCTCGAAGAGACGATCGCGCTGGCGCTCGAGCGCAATCTCGGCCTGCGCGTCCAGCGCTACGGGCGCGAGCGCGTTCGCCTGGGTGTCGAGCAGGCGATGGGGATCTACGATTTCGGTCTCGGCGGCTCGGTCTCGGCGTCGAGCGACGAGAGCCCGGCGGCCTCGAACCTGGAGGGAGCCGACGTCCAGAAGCAGGATCGCCAGCAGCTCTCGGTCGGTCTTTCGCGCCTCCTTCCGACGGGCGGCACCGGTCAGATCTCCTGGAGCAACTCGCGTCTCGAGACGAACAGCCAGTTCTTCTCGATCAACCCGTCGTACAACTCCGGCCTCGACCTGTCGTTCTCGCAGCCGCTGCTGCGCAACTTCGGTCGCGATGCCACCGAGTTCGGCATCCGGATCGCCGGTCTCGACAGCGAAATGGCGCGTGAAGGATTCGTGGAGCAGATCGTGGCCACGATCGCCAGCGCCGAGAACGCCTACTGGAACCTGGTGGCCACCCGCCACCGCCTCGCGGTCGCCGAGGAGAGTCTCGCCCTGGCCCGGCAGCTCCACTCCGACAATCAGGTACGGGTCGATGTCGGCACTCTGGCGCCGCTCGAACTGGTGCAGAGCGAGGCGGGCATCGCGACGCGCGAGGAGGAGATCATCCGCGCCCGCGGCGACATCGGCGACGCCGAAGATACGTTGCGTTATCTGCTCGACCTGGACGAGCCGCGCGTCTGGACCCTCCCGCTCGTTCCCGATACCGCTCCGGACGTCGAGCCGCTCGATTTCGAAGTCACCCGAGCGATCGAAACCGCCTTCGCGTCCCGTCCCGAGCTGGCGCGCGAGCAGCTCGGCCTCGAGGCGCGCGAACTCGAAGCGGCCTACCAGCGCGCCCAGACGAAGCCCCGGCTCGATCTGGTCGCCTCGTACGGCTTCAACGGCGTCGGCGGCGACGTGGTGATCCGGGACAACCAGGGCAACGTCGTCTCGCGTCTCGACGGCGGCTGGAGCGACGCACTCGAGCAGGTCACCGATGCCGACTTCCCCGGCTGGTCCGTCGGCCTGGAGTTCGGCATGCCGATCGGCAACCGGGCCGCCCGGGCCCGTGCCGCCGGCGCCGAACTGGCGCTCGAGCAGGGAAAAGTCGGGTTCGAGGAGCTGCGCCAGCGCATCGAGGCCGAAGTCCGCATCGCGGCGCGCGGCCTCGAGATCGGCGCCCAGCAGATCGAATCGGCCCGGGTCTCGGAGAAGCTGGCCGAGAAGAATCTCGACGCCGAGCGCCGCAAGTACGAGAACGGGCTGTCGACCAGCTTCCAGATCCTGCAGGTCGAGGAGGACCTCGCCGGAGCCCGCCTGCGGGTGGTCGAGGCGGTGACCGGTTACCGCCGCGCCCTGGTTTCGTATCATCGGGCGATCGGCAGGCTGCTCGAGCACGTCGGCGTCACCTTCGCCGACTGAGGACCCTCGGGGTCTGACCGCGGCGCCGCCCGTCCCGGGCCGGCGCCGCGGCGTCCGTTCGGGTGCCGCCATCGCGGGGGAGGGCGAGATGAGAGAACCTGAAGAGACGAGTGCGGCCGGCGACGCCGGCCGGGAGATCGCCGGCTTCGGCGACGCGCTCCGGCGGGTCGTCGACGTGCTGTTCCAGCCGGCCAGGAGCTTCGCGGCGATCGCGCGGGTGCCGACCTGGGGCCTGGCGCTGCTGATCCTCTGCTCGACCACTCTGGTCGTGAAATTCCTGGTCGAGCCGCGCATTTCGCCGGAGTCGCTGCGGGCGTTTCTCGAGCAGCGCGACGTACCGGCCGAGAACATCGAGGAGGCGGTCGAGCAGCAGCTCTCGCCGAGCCCGGGCGGCCGATTCATCTCGGCCGTTTCGGCGTTCGGTGGCGCCGGCCTCTTCTACGTCGTCACGGCGGCGATCTTCCTCGCCCTGGCGCGGCTGATGGGCAGCGAGATCGACTTCCGGCGGTCGCTCGCGGTCACCACCCACGGGTTGCTCCCCTTCGCGGTGGCGACCCTGGTGGCGATTCCGGTCATCCTGTCGCGGGAGAGCATCGACTTCCAGGAGACGTTCTCCGGCAACTTTCTCACCTCGCACGCCGGCGTCTTCGCCAGCGATGAAACGGGCGCGCGGATGCGCGCTCTGCTGTCGAGCATCGACATCTTCTCGATCTGGTGCATCGCCCTGCTGACCATCGGCTTTCGCGTTGTCGGGAAGCTGTCGCGGGGAGCGGCGCTCGCGGTGGTGCTCGTGCCTTGGCTGGTCGCCGTCCTGATCAAGGTCGGTGTCGCCTCCTTCTTCGGCGGCTGAGGGGGGTCCGGATGAAGAAGCCTCTCGTCGCGATCGCCGCCGTCGCCGCTCTCGCGCTCGTCGTCTTCGCCAGCATCCGGTCGGCAGGCGGCCGCAAGGCGGTGAACGTGCACGCCGAAGCGGCGGCCCGACGCGACATCTCGCAGACGGTCACCGCCAGCGGCCAGATTCATCCGCGCGTCAAGGTCGACATCTCGGCGCACGTCATCGGCCGCATCGAGGAGCTGTTCGTCCGGGAAGGGGACCGGATCGAGGTCGGCCAGCCGTTCCTGCGCCTCGAGCAGCAGGCCTTCACCGCCGCCCGCGACGACGCGCGGGCCCGCCTCGCCATGGCCACTACCGAGCTCGAGCGGGCCCGCGTGGCGCTCGCCGACCAGCAGATCCGGGTGGAGCGGGCGCGGCGCCTCGGCGCGGACGGCATCACGGCCCGCGAGGCGCTCGAATCGGCCGAGCTGCAGTTCACCTCGGCCGAGTTGCAGGTGCGCACCGCGCGGGAGGGGGTCACGCAGGCACGGGCCCTGCTCGAGAAGGCCGAAGACGACCTGCGCAAGACGACCATCTTCGCGCCGCTCTCCGGGCGGGTCATCGCGCTCAACGCCGAGCAGGGAGAGGTCGTCGTCTCGGGGACGATGAACAACCCGGCGTCGGTCATCGGCACGATCGCCGACCTCTCCGAGGTACTCGCCGAGGTCGACGTCGACGAGACCGAGATCGTGCACGTCCGGCCGGGCCTGGCGGCCGAGGTCCGGGTCGACGCGCTGCCCGACTCGACCTACGCCGGGGAGGTGGTGGAGGTGGGCAGCTCCGGCTACATGAAGGCGAGCCAGCCCGACGTGCAGTTCTTCCGCGTCCGCATCCTGCTCGCGCAGCCGGACGACCGTCTGCGCCCGGGAATGTCGGCCCGGGCGGAGATCCTGGTGACCACCCACGCTCAGGCCGTCGTAGTGCCCATACAGGCGGTGGTGGAGCGGCGGCCGGCGGACGCCGAGGATTCGGCGGACGCGGCGGAGGAGATTCCGGTCGTGTTCGTGGTGTCCGACGGCAAGGCGGTGCAGCAGCCGGTCGAGACGGGCATTTCGGACGCGACGCACGTCGAAGTCGTCTCCGGGATCGCTGCCGGTGACGAGGTCGTGACCGGCACCTATCGCGCCCTCAAGGATCTGCGGGACGGCGATCGGGTCAAGGTCGCGCGCGCCGCGGAGCGCCGGCGCTCCGGAGGGGGCGAGGAGAACGACGCCGGGGTCGACGGCGGCGGGGAGGAGTGAGGTGGCGCTCCTCGAACTCGCCGACGTCCGCAAGAGTTACGTCATGGGGGTCGAGGAGGTGCACGCCCTGGCCGGCGTCGACCTCGCCATCGAGCGCGGTGAGTACATCGCCATCATGGGACCTTCGGGAAGCGGCAAGTCGACGCTGATGAACCTGCTCGGCTGCCTCGACACTCCGACCTCCGGCAGCTACCGTCTCAACGGCACCGCGGTGGAGAAGCTCGACGACGCCGAGCTGGCGGCGATCCGCAACCGGGAGATCGGCTTCGTCTTCCAGACCTTCAACCTGCTGGCGCGCACGAGCGCGGCCGAGAACGTCGAACTGCCGCTCATCTACGCCGGCGTGCCACGGCGCGAGCGCCGCGAGCGCGCCGAGCGGGCGCTCGCCAGGGTCGGCCTCGGGGACCGTGCCCGCCATCAGCCGAACGAGCTCTCCGGCGGTCAGCGCCAGCGGGTGGCCATCGCGCGAGCGCTGGTCAACGATCCGTCGATCCTGCTCGCCGACGAGCCGACCGGCAATCTCGACTCGGCCACTTCCGCCGACATCATGCGGCTGTTCGACGAGCTCCACGCCCAGGGGAATACGGTGATCCTGGTCACCCATGAGCCCGAGATCGCGGCCCACGCCGATCGCCGGATCACCCTGCGCGACGGCAAGGTGATCTCCGACGAGCGCGCCGTCCCGGCCGGGGCCTGATCATGGTCTTCGGCGAGAACTTCCGCATCGCCCTGCGCGCCCTGCGCGCCAACAAGATGCGCTCGATCCTCACCACCCTCGGCATCATCATCGGCGTGGCGGCGGTGATCGCGGTGGTCTCGATCGTCCAGGGCCTGCAGTTCATGATCACCCGCGAATTGCAGGGAGTCGGGGCGACCTTCGTCGCGGTGGACCCGAAGTTCGAGTTCGGACCGGCCGGGCTGTCGCGCCAGGTGCGGCTCACCTGGGAGGACGGGCTGGCGATCGCGGATCAGGTGGCCGGCGTGCGCGCCATCACGCCGATGATGTTCGGTCAGCAGACGCTCAAGTACCGCGACCGCCAGCACCGGCCGGACATCGTCATGGGGGTCAACGAGCAGTGGCCGGAGATCGCCAACCACGCGGTCGAGATCGGTCGCTTCTTCTCGCGCCTCGACCTCGACCATCGGCGCAAGGTCGCGGTCATCGGCCGTACGGTGGTCGACGAACTGCGGCTCGGCGACGACCCGATCGGGCGGGAGATCTACGTGGGCAGTCTGCCGGTGACCGTGATCGGCGTGATGGAGAAGCGGGGACAGTCGCTCGGCCAGGACTCGGACGACCTGGTCTTCCTGCCGCATCCCACGGCGCTCGGCCTGTTCGGCCGCGCCGCGGCCGACGTCATCCGCATCCGCCTGCAGGCGGAGAGCCCCGAGGTGGTCGACCGGGTCAAGGACGAGATCACCCAGCTGCTGCGCAAGCGTCACAAGATCCCGGCGGGGGAGAAAGACGATTTCGAGGTCCAGGTGCAGGACGAGATCCTCGACAGTATCGGCAGCGTCCTCGGCTACGTCACCGCGGTCGTCGGCGGGGTGGTCGGCATCGCGTTGCTCGTGGGCGGCATCGGCATCATGAACATCATGCTCGTCTCGGTGACCGAGCGGACACGCGAAATCGGCGTGCGCAAGGCGGTCGGGGCCCGCCGCCAGGACATCCTCGTGCAGTTCCTCATCGAGGCCGTGACCCTGTCGCTGGCCGGTGGCGGGATCGGCCTGGGACTCGGCTACGGCATGGGCGCCGCGGTGGCCGCCGTGCTCCCCGGAGACTGGCCCGCGGCGCACGTGCCGCTCTGGGCGATCGTCGTGGCGGTGGGATTCTCGCTCGCCGTCGGCGTCTTCTTCGGCATCTACCCGGCCGGCAAGGCTTCGCGCCTCGACCCGATCGAAGCCCTGCGTTACGAATGAGTCGGGGGTGGCCGCGCGCCGCCGGGGATTGGTGCCGGAGGAGAGGGTCGAACTCTCACGCCCTTTCGGACGGGGGATTTTGAGTCCCCTGCGTCTGCCATTCCGCCACTCCGGCCCGGCCGGGATGCTACGGGTCGCCCCGGGGCGAGTCAACGCGACGCGGCGGCGCAAACGCGGCGGCATGCCGGCGGCCGACCGGCGGGATTGCGCCCCGTTTCCGCTACCCGGCGCTTGACAAAGACCGTCTGATCGGGTAGTGTCGCCTCGCGGTGAGATTCGTCTCAACCTCTTATCTTCAAACCACTTAGACCGAAGGGGGCGCGGCGCGTGAGTTTCAAGGTCGGCCAGAAGGTCGTCTATCCCAATCATGGTGTCACGGTCGTCGAGGACATCGCGACCAGCTTCATCGATGGGGCCGAACGGACCTGCTATCACCTGCGGCTTCTGTCGAGCAATTCCAAGGTCATGGTCCCGAAGGACAACCTCGACCTGGTGGGCCTGCGCCCCCTGTGCGAGGTCAAGGAGATCCGCAACGTCCTCGGCATTCTCGAGAACGGCAGCTTCGACGCCCAGAAGGACTGGAAGGGGCGCTACAAGCAGAACGTCGAGAAGATGAAGACCGGCCGGATCACCGAGGTCGCCGAGGTGCTCAAGAACCTCAAGTTCGTGAGTCAGAAGAAGAGCCTGTCGTTCCGCGAGAAGAAGATGTACGAGCGCGCGCGGCACTTCATCGTCAGCGAGGTCGCCCACGTCAAGGGCCTGACCGAGCGCGACGCCGAAGTCCAGGTCGAGAAGGCCCTGTCGTCGAGCCTCGCCAAGCGCGCCCGCGTGGCGAGCTGATTTCGAACCCCTGCCGGCGTCGTGCCCGGCGGGAGCGCTCCGCAGTCTGCGGAACGAGCCCGCCCCAACCCGAGCGCCGGCGGCTTTTCGCGAGAACTCAGTGAACCGAGACCACGTGCTCTTTCTGCTCGTCGGCCTGATGGGCGGCTTTCTCGCTGGCTACATCAGCCATGAGGCGATGGACGGAGTCCAGCCGGCCCGGATCGCGGCCGGCGGAGCCCTCCCGGCCGCCATGCCCGGGCCGGGGGCGGCTCCCCAGGCGGCGGCTTCCGCGAGCAGCCCCATGGAGGAGATCAACCGCCTCCAGCAGGCGATCGCCACCAATCCGGAGGACGCCGATGCGATCCTGCGGCTGGCCAATCTCAGCTTCGATATCCAGCGCTGGGAGCGGGCCGCGGAGCTCTACGAGCGGTATCTGGCGCTGCGGCCGGGCGATCCGGACGTCCTCACGGACCTCGGCATCACCTTCCGCGCTCGTGGCGATTTCGAGCGGGCCCTGGTGCTCTTCCGGGAAGCCCAGGCGCAGGCACCCGATCACTGGCAGGCGCGCTTCAACGAAGTGATCGTGCTCGCCTTCGACCAGCACCAGCTCGACGCCGCCGAGAAGGCCCTCGCGGTACTCGCGGAGAAATTGCCCGGGAGCCCCGATGTGACCCGCCTGGGCGACGAGATACGCCGCCTGCGCGAAGCGAACGGTTGACGGGGGCGCCGACGAGCGCCCGCTACGTCGAAGTCGCCGTCCCCCTGCCGCTTCCCGGCCCCCTCACTTACGAACTGCCGGCCGACCTGGCGGGTCTCGTCCGGCCGGGACAGCGGCTGCGCGTCCCGGTCGGGCGTCGCACGCTCACCGGATTCGCGCTGCGGCTCGTCGAAGCGCCCCCCGCCGATCTCACGGTGCGTCAGGTCGCGGGGCTGGCCGACGTCGAGCCGGCACTGACACCGGAGCTGCTCGATCTCGCCGACTTCGTCGCCCGGTACTACCAGGCACCGATCGGCGAGGTTCTCGCTGCCGTCCTGCCGTCCGACATCGCCCCCTGGGGGACCCGCCGCGTCGGTCTCACCGATGGCGGAGCCCTGGCTCCTCCCCGCGACGCGTTCGAGGCCGGTCTGCGCGACCTCCTGCTCGGCGGTGAGCGGCTCCACCTCGCCGATCTGCGCCGCCAGTTGCCCGAGGAGCCCGACTTCGCGCACCGGATCGAAGCTCTGGTGGCGCAAGGGCGGCTGTCGCTGGCCGATCCGGAGGGGCGGGGGAGTCGCTACGAGTCGGCGGTCGAACGGGTGCCCGGAGAGCTGACAGACCAGCTCGAGCGAGCAGGCCGCTCGGAGCCCGCGCGGCGGGCGCTCGAGTACCTGGCCACCGCCGGCCGGCCGGTGACGACCGAGGAGCTGCGGACCGAGGCCGGAGTGAGCGCCGCGGTCGTCCGTCGCCTGACCGGGCTCGGCCTGCTGCGGCGCTTCTCGCAGCCGGGGCGCCTCGATCTGGGCCGGCACCGCCTGGCTCCGGTACGGCCCACCCCGCCCATCGTCTTGCGCGCCGACCAGCGCGAAGCGCTCGCGGCCCTCGAGGGGGCGATCGAGGAGCAGCGCTTCGAGAGCTTTCTGCTCCAGGGCGTTACCGGCTCGGGCAAGACGGAGGTCTACCTGCGGGCCGCCGCGGCCGCCCTGGCGCGGGGACGTTCGGTGCTGCTGCTCGTTCCGGAGATCGCCCTGGTGCCGTCGCTGGCACAGGCGGCGGCGAGCCGCTTCGGCGATCGTCTCGCCGTGCTCCACTCGAATCTCGGCACGGCCGAACGCCGGCAGGAGTGGGAACGGATCCGTGCCGGGGCGGCGCAGGTGGTCGTCGGACCCCGCTCGGCGGTCTTCGCGCCGGTGGTCGACCTCGGTCTCGTCGTGGTCGACGAGGAGCAGGACGCGGCCTACAAGCAGGAGATCTCGCCCCGCTACCACGGCCGGGACGTGGCGCTGGTGCGCTGCCGCCAGGCCGGGGCGGTCGCGCTGCTCGCCTCCGCGACTCCCAGTCTGGAGAGCCGGCAGGCGGTCCGCTCCGGACGCCTGCGGCGGCTCGAGCTGCGCGAGCGGGTCGGACAGGGCCGCCTGCCCGAGGGGATCCTCGTCGACCTGCGCGACGGCAGCGGCGGGCGGCGTCCGGGAGACCGGCTCTTCTCCGAGCGCCTGCTGGACGAAATCGGCCGGACGCTCGAGGCCGGCGACCAGGTCATCCTGCTGCGCAACCGGCGCGGCTACGCACCGATGCTGCTCTGCCGCGCCTGCGGCGAGGACTTCCGCTGCCCCGACTGCGGGCTGGCGCGGACCTATCACCGGAAGGCGAAGCAGCTCATCTGCCACTATTGCGGCTCCCGGCTCGCGCCCCCGGCCCTCTGCCCGGCCTGTCGGTCGGACGCCCTCGAGCCGATCGGCGCCGGCACCGAACGGGTCGAGGAGGAGCTCGCCCTCCGCTTGCCCGGCACCGTCATCGATGTGCTCGATCGCGACGCGGCCCGCCGCGTCGGAGGCGCCGCGGCCATCCTCGAGCGCTTCGGCCGCGGCGAGAGCCGGGTTCTGATCGGCACCCAGATGCTGTCGAAGGGGCATCACTTTCCCGGCGTGGCACTGACCGCGGTGCTCTCGGCGGACGACTACCTCGGTTTTCCCGACTTTCGCGCCGTCGAGAGGACCTACGTCCTGCTCACCCAGCTGGCCGGCCGCGCCGGGCGCGGCGACCGCCCGGGGCGGGTCGTGCTGCAGACCTTTCACCCCGACCACTACGCGATCCAGGCGGCCCTTCACCACGACGACGAGGCGTTCGTCGCGCAGGAGATGCGCTTCCGGGAGCTCTTCGGTTACCCCCCGTTCAGCCGCATGGCGCTCATCCTGTCCCGCGACCGCCAGCGCGAACGCGCCCTCGGCCGGCTGCGCGAGGTCGCCGCGGTTCTCGAGCGTCGGGCGGCGGCCGACGGCCTGCGGATCACCGGTCCGGCACCGGCCCCGTTCGAGCGCCTGCGCGGGCTCTGGCGCTTCCAGTGCATCGTGCGCGGCCGGTCGGGCGCGGCCGTGCGTCGGGCGGTGGGGGAGGCGGTCGCCGGGAGGGCCCCGGGCGAGCTGACCGTGGACATCGATCCCCAGCAGCTGCTCTGAGACCGACCCCGGTTTGACCCCTTTTCCGGCCCCCTGTTAAGGTCGCCGTCCGCATGTCCTCCGAGTCCGCCTTCGAAGAGCCGCTGATCGAGCTGCGCCGCCGGATCGAGGAGCTCGAGGGCTACCCCGAGGGGAGCGGCCACGAGCGGGAGATCGCCGGTCTGCGCCGGCAGCTGGCCGAGAAGACCGGCGAGATCTACGGCGGCCTCTCCCGCTGGCAGAAGACCCTCGTCGCCCGCAACGCCGACCGGCCCTATACCCTCGACTACGTCGAGGCGCTGACCGAGGAGTGGGTCGAGTTGCACGGCGATCGGGCCTTCGCCGACGACGCCGCCATCGTCGCCGGCCTGGCCCGTTTCCGCGGCCGTTCCGTCGCCGTGATCGGTCACCAGAAGGGGCGCGGAACGAAGGAGCGCATCGCGCGCAACTTCGGCCAGCCGCGGCCGGAGGGGTATCGCAAGGCGTTGCGCATCCTGCGGCTGGCCGAGCGGTTCGGCCTGCCGGTGCTCACCTTCGTGGACACTCCCGGCGCCTACCCCGGAATCGATGCCGAAGAGCGGGGTCAGGCCGAAGCGATCGCGCGCAACCTGATCGAGATGGCGGGCCTGCGCGTGCCCATCGTCGTCACGGTCACGGGCGAGGGGGGCAGCGGCGGAGCCCTCGCGCTCGGCGTCGGCGATCGCGTGCTGATCCTGGAGTACGGCGTCTACTCGGTGATCTCGCCCGAAGGGTGCGCGGCCATCCTGTGGAAAGACCAGGAGAAGAAGGCGCAGGCCGCCGAGGCGATGAAGGTGACCGCGCCCGACCTCATCGAACTCGGGGTCGTCGACGAGATCGTGCCCGAGCCTCCGGGCGGCGCTCACACCGACCCGCGCGAGGCGGCGCGACGGGTCGGCGACGCCATCGAGAGATCCCTGGTGGAACTCGAGAAGCTGTCGATCGATCGCCTGCTGGCAGCACGCTACGCGCGCTTCCGCTCGCTGGGCGTCTTCGAGGGCTCCTGACCTCCGAACCGCCGGACTGCTGGGTTCCGGCGCCCGTTCCTGCTGCGGCCGTCGCTCTCGAGGCGGACGGTCTGCCCCGCGTTCAGGCGCGCCTGCTGGCGCAGCGCGGCATCCGCACGCCGGTCGAGGCCCGCCGCTTTCTCGCGCCGGACCGCGGGCAACTCCACGACGGGCGCGGGCTGCGCGGCCTCGAGGCGGCCGCCGGCCGTCTCGCCGAAGCGTGCCGACGCCGGGAGACCGTCGCGGTGGTGGGCGACTACGACGTCGACGGCGTCAGCTCGACCGCACTGCTGGTGGCGGTGCTGGCGAGCGGCGGCGCGCGGCCGGAGCCGCTCCTGTCGCGTCGTCACGAGGAGGGCTACGGCCTGCAGCCCGTGCATGCCGGGCGCGCGGCGGAACTCGGGGCCGGTGTGCTGGTCGCCGTGGATTGCGGCACGAACTCCCGCGCCGCGGTCGATGCCGCCCGCGCACTCGGCCTCGACCGCATCGTCGTGGATCACCATCTGCCCGATGGCGGTCCGCCGGTCGATGCGCTGCTGGTCAACCCGCACCAGCCCGGCTGCTCCTACCCCTTCCGCCATCTGGCCGCCGCCGGCCTCTCTTTGAAGCTCTGCGTGGCACTGCTCGAGGCCCTCGGGCGCGAGGTTCCCTGGGAAGCCCTGCTGCGGATCGCCTGCCTGGGAACGATCGCCGACGTGGCGCCGCTGACCGGCGAGAACCGGGCCATCGCGGCGCTCGGGCTGCGTGCCCTGGGCACCCCCCGCTCTCCGGGCCTGCAGGCGCTGCTGGTGAGCGCGGGCCTGAAAGCCCCTCTTTCGGCCGCTGACGTCGGCTTTCGCCTCGGGCCGCGCCTCAACGCTCCCGGACGGCTCGCCACCGCCGACGTGGCGCTCGAACTCCTGCTCGCCCGTGATCCGGTCCGGGCCCGGCAGCTCGCGGCGGAGCTCGAGGACTGGAATCGCCGCCGCCAGACGCTCGAGCTGCGGGTGATCGAAGAGGCGCGGCGGATGCTCGACGGGCGCGATGAGGTCCGGCTCGCAGTGGCCCGGGGAGAAGGCTGGAATCGCGGCGTGGTCGGCATCGCCGCGGCGCGACTGGTACGCGAACTCGGGCGGCCGGTCATCCTTCTCGCCGTCGAAGGGGAGACGTCGACCGGCTCGGGGCGCAGCGCGCGCGGCATCGACCTGCACCGGTTCCTCACCCCCTGGAGCGACCGGCTCGAGCGCTTCGGCGGGCACGCCGCGGCGGTCGGACTGACGGTGCGCACCGCGGACCTCGCCAGGCTCGAGAGCGAGTGGGTGGCCGCCGCCGCGGACTGGCCCGCCGAATCGGGGGAGCGGGAGATCCGTTACGACCTCGAAATCGAGTCGCGGGAGCTGGGCCTCCCGCTGCTCGGCCAGATCGAAGCGCTCGCCCCGTTCGGCGCCGGCAACGAGGAGCCCCTGTTGCGCACGGGACCGTTGCGTGCCGTGGCGCCACCCCGTCGTTTCGGGTCGGGACATGCTTCCCTGATGGCGACCGCGGACACGTCGGCGGGCGGGGAGTCCGCTGCGCTCGAGCTGGTGGGCTGGGGCTGGGGGAGCCGGCTCGACTCCCCGCCAGGCCGCTTCGAGGCGCTCGTCCGCCTCGAGCGCGATCGCTGGCGCGGCGGCCTGCGCGGACGGCTGGAAGATCTGCGTCCGCTGCCCGGCGGCGCACAATAGAATCGCGTCGATGACCGCCGCGCCCGCCCGCCGCCAGCCCTTCCGGCGCCTGCGCCTCTTGCTGCTCGCCCTGGCCGTCGTGGTGGTGGCGGGGGTCGGCATGCTCTACCTGGTCGGCCGCCGGGCCCAGCCTCCGGCCCGGCCGGTCGCCGGGGAGGATCCCCTGGCCGCGGCGGACGACGCGCTGGCATTCAGCGAGGGTTTCGAGTTCGAGCAGCGGATCGGCGAGCGCAGCGCCTTCCGCCTGTCGGGAGACCGATTCGTGCGGGGGAGGGACGAGACGGTCTCCCTCGAAGGGGTTGCGGTCGAGCTCACCCGCGAGGACGGCAGCAGCTACCGGATCGAGAGTCGCGACGCGACGTGGAATCCGGGCAGCCGGGAGGCGCAATTGACGGGCGAAGTCCGTCTCTCCGGGCCGCGCGAGTTTCACCTCGAGTCCGAGCAGCTCGACCTCGTCGACGGGGGGCGGCGCGTCGTCTCGCGCGGGCCGGTCCGGCTCGGCCTCGGTACCCGATTCGGCGGGCGAGCCACCGGCCTGCGCTTCGATACACGGGCCGAACGGCTGCACCTGCAGGGGAGGGTACGGCTGGCGGGATCGGTCGGCGAGGCGGGCGGACGCCTGTCGATCGAAGCGGCGAGCCTGCTGCTGGACCGACCGAGTCGCAAGGTGCGCGCCTCCGGGCGCGTCGAACTCGACGCGGACGGAGATCGGCTGCGTACCGAGTGGCTCGAGCTCACCTTCGACGCGGCCGAGCGCGATCCGGTGAGCGCTCTGGCGCGCGGCGGCGTCGCCGGCGGACTGGCCGCCCGCGGCGAGGCCCACTCGGGCGGCGACCGAATCCGCTACGAGGCGGCGAGGGCGCGGCTCGAATTCGCCGGCTCGCCGGCCCGGCCGGCGACGCTCGAGCTGCGCGGAGCGGACGGCGTGCCGGCCCGCCTGCAGATGCCGGGTGACGCCGGCACGTCGCGCTCCCTGGTCGCGCCGACCCTGCTGGCGACTTTCGACGAGAGCGGGAGGCCGGTCGCCGCGGCGGCCACCGGCGGCGTGCTGCTGCGCGAGCAGGGGGCGCCCGAGGGCCGGCGCGAGGCGCGCGGAAGCGAGGCCACGGCGGGCTTCGACCCGCTCGGCGGGCTGCAGCAGATCACGCTCACCGGAGAGGTGAGCCTCAGCCAGGGAGAGACGACGGCGACCGGAGCGCGCGTCGAGTTCGCGGCCGGATCGTCGACCGGCACGCTGTTCGGCTCCGGCGGCAGGCCGGCCGAAGTGCGCAGCGCGCGCGGCACGCTGCGCGCGCCGCGTCTCGAGTTCGACCAGCGGGCGGGGAGCGTGCGGGCCGCCGGCGGCGTGCACGGGGTACTCGACGATGCCGGCTCCGGCGTGCAGATCGGGCCGACGAGCTCCGGTCAGCGGGAACCCATTCGCGTTCAGGCGCGCGAGGCGAGCTGGGACGATCCCCGGCGCGCCTGGTCGTTCGCCGGGGAGGTCCAGGCCGTGCAGGGGGAGACGCTCCTGTTCGCCGATCTGCTGAGCGGCTCGGAAAGCGAGCAGGCCGCCTCCGCGAGCGGCCACGTGCGCACCATCTGGCGCGAGCCGGCGACCTCCGATACGCCGCAGCCGCAACCCACAACAGTCTCCGCATCCCGCCTCGACTACCGGCGGGCGGCGGGGCAGCTGGACTACGAAGGTTCCGTGGTGGCGCGGCAGGGGGACCGGGAGCTGGCCGCGGATCGGGTACGCGTCGAGCTCGACCCGGACAACCAGGCCCGGCGGCTGGAGGCGACCGGAGCGGTCCGCCTGTCGGACCGCGGCTCGGGACGGACGATCACCGGCGAGCGCGCCGAGCACGACTTCGAGGCCCGCCGCATCCTGGTTCTCGGCGAGCCGGTGATCCTGCTCGAGCCCGGGGGTGCCCGGGTCCGCGGGCGGCGGCTGCTCTACGATGTCGCCGCGGGCACGGCGCGCATGCTCGCCGACGACGAGGAGGTTCCTTGAGCACCGGAGCGACACCGACCCTGCGCGCTCACGATCTGAAGAAGGTTTACGGAGGTCGCGCGGTCGTCTCCGGCGTTTCGGTGGAGATCCGCCCCGGTGAGATCGTCGGTCTGCTGGGGCCGAACGGTGCCGGCAAGACGACGACGTTCTACATGGTCGTCGGCCTGGTGCCTCCGGACGGCGGCAGCGTCCACCTCGGCAGCGAAGACATCACCGGCCTGCCCATGTATCAGCGCGCGCAGCGCGGCATCAGCTACCTTCCCCAGGAGCCTTCCGTCTTTCGCAAGCTCTCGGTCGAGGACAATTTGCGGGCGATCTTCGAGACGCTGGACCTCTCGCACGGCGAGCAGGAACGGCGCATCGATCGGCTGATCGAGGACTTCAAGCTCACGCGGGTCCGCAAGAGCCAGGGATACATGCTTTCCGGCGGCGAGCGTCGCAGGGTGGAGATCGCCCGCTCGCTGGCGATCAGCCCGTCGTTCGTGCTGCTCGACGAGCCTTTCGCCGGCATCGATCCGATCGCGGTGCTCGACATTCAAGGTATCATCCGGCACCTCAGGGAGATGGGAATCGGCGTTCTGATCACCGACCACAACGTGCGCGAAACGCTCAAGATCACGAGCCGCGCCTACATCATCAACAACGGCGAGATTCTGCGCGCCGGATCGCCGGAAGAGTTGTCCTCCGATCCCAAGGTGCGCAAGATCTATCTCGGCGAAGAATTCAGTCTCTGAGGCCGGACCTGCCGCATGGCGCTGGAACAGAAACTCTCGCTCAAGCTCTCGCAGCGGCTGGTGATGACGCCGTCGCTGCAGCAGGCGATCAAGTTGCTCCAGATGACGCGTCTGGAGCTCGAGACGACGGTCGCCCAGGAGCTCGAGGCGAACCCGGTGCTCGAGGAGATCGAGGAGACCGCCGAGGAAGAGGAAGAGACCCTCGCCGCAGCCGGCGCCGAGCCGGAGCCGGCCGCTTCGCCCGAACCCGAGGTCACGCCGGAGATCGAGGCGGGCCCGAAGAGCACGCTCGAGGAGACCGGACTCGACGCCTGGCTGCAGGACGACTGGGGAGACGAGGGCTGGTCCGGAACCGCCGGCGAGTGGGAGGAGCGCGAAGCACCCCCGCTGGAGAACACCCTGGCGCGCGAGCCCGACCTCTACGACCACCTGTTGTGGCAGATCCACATGTCCGACTTCACGCCGCGCGAGCGCAGCATCGCCGAGGCGATCGTCGGCAATCTCGATCCGGACGGCTTCCTCGTCGCCTCGAGCGAGGAGATCCGCCGGGCCGGCGGGGAGGGCGAGGACGCCTGGACCCCGGAAGAGGTCGAAGCCGTGCTCGAGCGGGTGCGTCAGCTGGACCCGCCCGGGATCGCCTGCCCGACCCTGCGCGAGAGTCTCCTGCGGCAGCTCGACATGCGGGGCGAAGCAGCCGACTCGGCGGCGCGGCAGATCCTCGACGAGCACTGGGACGCCTTCCTGCGGCGGGCGTATCCGGCAATCGCCAAGGCGCTCGGCATGCAGCTCGCCGAGCTCGAGCCGGTCATCGAGACGATTCGCACCCTGCAGACGAGGCCCGGCCGGGCTTTCGGACGGGACCGTCCGGTCTACGTCGAGCCCGACGTCCACGTCATCAAGGTCGGCGACGAGTACGTCATTCAGCTGAACGACGACGGACTGCCACGCCTGCGCGTCAGCCGCGCCTACCGCCGCATGCTGCAGCAGATGCGCACCGAAGGGCGGCAGGGCGAGGCGGCGCAGTACATCACCGACAAGATGCGATCGGCGGTCTGGCTGATCAAGAGCCTGGACCAGCGCCAGCGCACGATCTACAAGGTCGCCGAGTCCATCGTCCGCCAGCAGCGGGACTTCCTGGATCGCGGCGTCGACTTCCTCCGTCCCATGGTCCTGCGGGACGTCGCGGAAGACATCGGGATGCACGAGTCCACGGTCTCGCGCGTGGTGTCGAACAAGTACGTGCACACTCCGCGCGGACTGCTGCCGTTCAAGTTCTTCTTTCACAGCGGCATCGACCGTGACTACGGCGAGGACATCTCCTCGTTGTCGGTCAAGCGGAAGATCAAGCAGCTCATCGACGACGAGGACCCGCGGCATCCGCTCTCGGACAGCGAGCTGATGCGGATCCTCAACCGGGAGGGAATCCAGATCGCCCGCCGCACCGTCGCCAAGTATCGCGACGAGCTCAACATCCCCTCGTCCGCCGACCGCCGGAAGGTCTTCTGAACGCCGCTCGAGGTCAGAAAGGATCGCCATGAACATCGAGTTCGTCGGCCGCCACGTAGAGATCGACGACGACATCCGTTCCCAGGTCGCCACGCGCCTCGATCGGGTCCTGCGATTTCTGATGGAGCCGATCGAGATCCGGGTCGCGCTGGAGGAGGAGAAGTTCCGGCAGATCGTCGAGATCCACGTCTCGCATCGGCACGGCAGCCTGCACGCCCGCGAGGAGAACAGCCAGCTCTCCGAGGCGATCGGGCTGGCGGTGGAACATCTCGAGCGCCAGGCGCGACGACTGCGCAAGCGCGCCGTCGATCGCCGCCGGCGGGCGGGGCGCGAGACCGCGAGCGGCAGGCGCTGGCCGGTGGAAGTGCTCACGGCGGGCAGCGTCGCCCCGGGTGGCGTTCGCGAGGTCGTGCGGACCTCGCACCTCGACGTCGAGCCGATGACGCTCGACGAAGCGGCCCGGCGGCTGGAGGGCTCGCGCAACGACTTCGTGGTCTTCGTCGACGCCGACAGCGCCCGGGTCAACGTGCTCTACCGGCGCCGCGACGAGCACTTCGGCCTCATCTCCCCGGAGGGCTGATTGACCAGTTCGGCGGGCCGCGGTCTGTCCGGTTTGAGCGCTCCCGACCTCGTCTTTCCCGGGCTGAGCGATCTCGACCGGCAGGCCGTCCTCAGGCGGCTGGCGGCGGGAATCGCGGCGGTGCTCGGCGACCTCGCCGACGCCGCGACGCTGTCGCGCGGCTTCACCGAACGCGAGGCGCTGGGCTCGACGGCGCTGGGAGCCGGGATCGCGGTGCCGCACTGCCGGATCGCCGGACTCGATCGTCCACGAATCGCCATCGGCCTGCACCCGGAGGGCATCGACTTCGGGGCGGCCGATGGCCGGCCGGTGAGAATATTCTTCGCGGTCGTGTCGCCCGCCGGATCGCCCGCCGAGCATCTGCGTATTCTGGCGTCGATCTCGCGGTGGGCCCGGGATCCCGCCCGGATCGAGGCCCTGGTCGGCGCGAGGTCGGCGGAAGAGGCGCTCGCCACGCTGAACGCGGGCGGAACGGAGGGGTGAGGCATGGGTGATGCGAGCGACGCCGCGAAGAACACCCCCGGGGTACCGGTCAGCGCACTCCTCGGCGCGGAGCTCGACGACCTCGAACTCACCGTGCTCAGCGGCGAAAGCCACCTCGACAACGTGATCAGTCATCCCAGGGTGCAGAAGCCCGGTCTGGCGTTCGCCGGTTATTACCCGTACATCAAGGCGGGGAGGGTCCAGATCGTGGGCGAGAGCGAGCTCGCCTACCTCCGAACGCTGCCTGACGACGAGCGTCGCGAGCGCTGCCGGCGCGTCGCGGAACTGCCGATCCCGGTAATCGTGGTCACCAAGGGACTGGCGCCGATCCCCGAGTTGCTGGAGGAGTGCCGCACCCGCCAGGTTCCGGTGCTCGCCTCGACCGCCATGTCCTCGGTCGTGATCAAACGGATCAGCTACTTTCTCGAGGATCATCTCGTTCCGTCGACGCGCATCCACGGCACGTTGCTCGATGTCTACGGACTCGGCGTCGTGTTGATCGGATCGAGCGGTGTCGGCAAGAGCGAGGCCGCGCTCGATCTGATCACCCGCGGGCACAGCCTGGTCGCCGACGATCGCGTTTCGATCAAGCGGTTTCCGAACGGCGAACTGATCGGCTCCTCGGAGGAACCGCTCAAGCATCACATGGAACTTCGCGGCCTCGGCATCGTCAACGTCAAGGACCTGTTCGGACTGGCCGCCGTGCGGGATCGCAAGCCGATCGATCTGGTGATCGAGATGGAGCCCTGGCAGGAGGGAAAGGCCTACGATCGCCTCGGGCTCGACGAGACTGTGTACCAGATCCTCGATACGCCTTGCCCGTACATCCGCCTGCCGGTCGCGCTGGGACGCAACCTCGCGAACATGGTCGAGATCGCGGCGCGCAATCACGTCCTGAAGCTTCAGGGTACCCATTCGGCGCGCGAATTCGCGCGCAAACTCGAGGAGCAACTTGAGCGGAACCGCAAGGGAAAGTCCCGCTAGGCTGGTCCTCATCACCGGCCTCTCCGGATCGGGGAAGAGCACGGTGGGCAATTGCCTCGAGGACCTCGGCTACGCCGTGGTGGCGAATCTGCCGCTGCCGATGCTCGAGGCGTTCTTGCGGGCTCCCGTGGATCTGACGGGAGGCCGTGACCGGATCGCGGTGGTGGCCGACCTGCGCGCCCCGGGGTTCGCCACCGAAGCGGTCCGGCTCTGGAGGTCGATCGATCGCCGCGTCATCGCGCCGACGCTGGTCTTTCTCGAGAGCTCGGACGAAGCGCTCGTCCGGCGATTCTCCGAGACCCGGCGGCCGCATCCGCTCGGCACGGAGAGGCCGGTGCTGGACGAGGTGCGCCGCGAGCGCGCGCTGCTGGCCGACCTGCGCGGCGAAGCGGACGTCGTCCTCGACACATCGGACTGGTCGGTTCACGACATCCGCAGTTTCGTCTTCCGCCAGTTCGGCCGCGACGCCGGACACGAGCCGGCCATGGCGATCACGCTTCTCAGCTTCGGGTTCAAGCACGGCTGTCCGCCGGGAGCGGACCTGCAGTTCGACGTGCGCTTCCTTCCCAACCCGCATTTCGTCCCCGGTCTGCGCGACTCGACCGGTCTCGACCAGCCGGTCCTCGATTACCTGGCGGCGCAGCCGGACTACGCGGCACTGGTCGATCGCCTCGCGCAGCTCCTCGCCTTCCTGCTGCCGCGCTACCAGCAGGAGAACCGGAGCTACCTGACAATCGCCGTGGGTTGTACCGGAGGACGACACCGATCCGTCGCGGTGGTCGAGCGACTGGCCGATGCCCTGGCCGGCGGCGGCTGGCAACTGAGGCGGGTTCACCGTGAGCTGGAGAGGGAGGGCCGGTGATCGGGATCCTCATCGTCACCCACGGCCGCCTGGCCGAGGAGCTGCTCGCCGCGGGGCGGGTGATCGCGGGGGAGCTGCCGAACTTCCGCGCGCTCGCCCTCGAGTGGGCGGACGATCTGGAGTCGGCGGGTCGCAAGATCGCCGCCGCCATCACCGACCTTGACCAGGGAGAGGGCGTCCTCGTGCTCACCGACATGTTCGGCGACACCCCGTCGAATGCCACCCTGGCGCTGCGCGATCGGTTTCGCATCGAGATCATCTCCGGCGTCAATCTCCCGATGGTGGTCCGACTGGGCTGTTCCCGCACGGCCACGCAGTCCCTCGCCGAGACGGCCCGCTGGCTCGAGGTCAAGGGACGCCGCAGCATCTGCCGCGCCACCGGCGAGCCGAGTCCGCCCTCCGGCGAGGAGCCGACCGGTGATGACTGAATCCCGCATCGAAGTCGTCAATCAGCTCGGTCTCCACGCCAGGGCCGCGGCCAAGCTCGTGCAGCTGGCCTCGACGTTCTCCAGCCGCAGCGTGCTGCTCTTCGAGGACGGCGAGGAGATCGACGCCAAGAGCATTCTCGGCATCCTGGGGCGCGGGGCTCCCCAGGGGACGATTCTGGTGGTGCGCTGCGAGGGCAGCGACGAGCGTGAGGCCCTCGCGGCGATCTCCGCTCTGTTCGCCGACCGCTTCGGCGAGGGGCGCTGAGCCATGATGTCACCGCGTACCCGCACTCGCCGACTGCGCGGCATCGGAGTCTCCGACGGAATCGCCATCGGACGCGCCGTCGTCGTCGCCCGCCGCGAAGGCGAGGTCTTCCGGATCCCGATTCCCGACGCCGAGATCGAGCAGGAGGTGGAACGCCTGCGTGCCGCCTGCGAGGAGACCAAGCGCGGCATCCAGCGAACGCGCAACAGCGCCGGGCAGCTGTTCGGCCAGGAGCTCGCCGCGATCTTCGACGCCCACCAGCTGATGCTCGGCGACCGTTCCTTCATCACCGAGATCGAGCGACGAATCCGGCGCGACCACGTCAACGCCGAGTGGGCGGTTCACGAGTCGTCGCTCGAACTGGCGCGCAAGTTCGCCCGCATCGACGATGAGTACCTGCGCGAGCGGGGACAGGACCTCGAGGACGTCTCCCGGCAGCTGCTGCGCACGCTGCAGGGAATTTCCCAGCATGAGGTCTCCGAGGTCGCCGGCGACGTCATCCTCGTGGCCGACGACATCGTTCCTTCGGAGGCGATCCGGCTCGGGCGCGCCAACGTGGTCGGGTTCGTCATCGAGGCGGGGGGCCGGACCTCCCACACCTCGATCATCGCCCGCTCGCTCGGCATCCCCGCGGTGGCGGGGGTCGAGGGAATCACCGGCATGGTGACCAACGAGGACCCGATCGTCGTCGACGGACGCGAGGGGCTCGTCGTCCTCCATCCCCTGCCCGAGACGCTGGCGAAGTACTCCGGGGAGCAGGCAGCCGAGAAGAGCCTCGAGGCGGCGACCGCGCCGACCGCCCGCGAAGAGGTCGTCGTCACCCGCGACGGGGCCGAGATCGAACTGCTGGCGAACATCGACCTGCCCGAGGAGATCGACGAGTTCGTCGCCAGCGGAGCGCGCGGAATCGGTCTCTATCGCAGCGAGTTCCTCTACATGGAGACCGATCCCCAGCTGCCGACCGAAGAGGACCACCTGCGCATCTACCGGCGACTCATCGAGGCCGCCGCGCCGTTTCCGGCGACCATCCGGACCTACGATCTGGGCGGACGCAAGCTGGCCCGCGAAATGATGGAGAGCGCCGAGGAGAACCCGGTCCTCGGTCTGCGTGGCATCCGCCTGACCCTCGCCCGGCCGCAGATCTTCCGGATCCAGTTGCGCGCGTTGTTGCGCGCCGGTCTGCACGGAAACCTCTGGGTCATGGTTCCGCTGGTGAGCCGGGTGGAGGAGATCCGGGAACTGCGCGCGGCGCTGGCGGAAGTTACCGCCGAGCTCGAGCGCGAAGGCGTGCCCTTCGGCCGCGAGCCGCGAATCGGCATCATGATCGAGGTTCCCGCCGCTGCGGTGCTCGCCGACGTGCTGGCCCGCGAGGTCGACTTCTTCGCCATCGGAACCAACGATCTGATCCAGTACTCGCTCGCCGTGGACCGCAACAACCGCCAGGTCGCCCACCTCTACGAGCCGCTGCATCCGGCCATTCTCCGCATGCTACGCTCGGTGATCGCGAGCGGGCGGGCGGCGGGAATCCCCGTCAGCCTGTGCGGCGAAATGGGCGGCGACGAAAGATACTTCCCGGTCCTCCTCGGTCTCGGCCTGCGGCGTTTCTCGGTCCATCCGCGGGCGGTGGCGCGACTGCGCAGGCTGGCTTCGCGGTGCGATGCCGGCGCGCTGGCGCCGATCGCCGACGCCTGCTGCGACATGGCGACGGCAGGCGAGGTCGAGAAGTTTCTGCGCAGCCGCCCGGTCACGGCGCTGGTTCAACGAGAGGCGAAATGAAATTTCCGGTCCGTCGCGTCGACAAACCCTGGGGATACGAGCTGATCTTCGCCCACACCGAGCGGTACGTCGGGAAGTTGCTCCATATCGAACCGGGTCAGGCTCTCTCCCTGCAGTACCACGAAGCCAAGGACGAGACCTTCTTCGTGGCGCGCGGTGAGATCGAGCTGCAAGTGGAGGAGGACGGCGAAATGCGGTCTCGCCCGCTGCACGAGGGCGAGTCCTACCACGTGGTCCCGCCGACCCGCCACCGGATGGTCGCCGGTCCGGCCGGATGCGACCTCTTCGAAGTCTCCACTCCCGAGCTCGAGGACGTGGTCCGGCTGGAGGACCGGTATGGGCGGATCTGAGCGACTTCTCGCCGCGGGTGCTCTCGCGCTGATCGCCGCGGGCTGCGCGTCCGCCGGCCGCGAGGCGAAGCCCGAACCGTTGCCGCCGCGCGCCGTCTCGGCCGTGCAGCCCGAACCGCCGCCACCCTCCGAGCCGCTGGTGGCCAATCCCGTGCCTCCGCCGACCGTCGTCATCCTCGACGAGGGCGCCGCCTCCGGAGGCGAGCCGGAGTCCCTCGCCGAAGCTTCGCGGCGGGCGAAAGCGGAACGGGAGCAGGCGCCACCGCCGGTGGTGGTGATCACCGACAAGAACCTCGCCTCGTTCGTCGAGGGCGTACATCTGACGGTCGCCGAGCCGGCGCACGACGCGGCGAGCGCCGAACCGGTCCCGGAGGCGGCGGGACTCGACGAGACGGAATGGCGCCGGCGCGGTCTCGAGATCCGCCAGCGCTGGAAGGACGCCGTCGAGGCGGTCGAGCGGCTGGAGGGGGAGGCGGCCGAGCTGCGTACCCGCTTCTATGCCGCCGACGATCCTTACGTGCGTGACGCCCGGATCAAACCGCAGTGGGACCGCGTCCTCGGCGAACTGGCCGAAGCCCGGCGGCGCGCCGAGGCCGGGCCGCGCGAGGTGGAGGAGTTCCTCGAGGAGGGGCGGCGCGCAGGTGCGCTTCCCGGCTGGCTGCGTTCCGGGTCCGAACTCGAACCCGTCCCCGTCGTCCCGACGCTCGACGGAGCCGTGGCGATCGAGCCGGAGCCCGTGCCGGAACCCTCCGGGCCGTGAGTCGTCCGCCCGCCCGCCGCCGCGTCTTCATCGAGACCTGGGGCTGCCAGATGAACGAGCTGGACACCCAGCGCATGACCGGTCTCCTCATGCAGCAGGGGATCCTGCCGACGCGCGAGGTGAGCGAGGCCGACCTCATCCTGCTCAACTCGTGCACGGTCCGCGAGAAGGCCGAGCAGAAGGTCTACTCCCGGCTCGGCGAGTACCGGCTGCTCAAGCGCGAGCGGCCGAGTCTGCGCATCGGGCTGTGCGGCTGCGTGGCGCAGCAGGAGGGGGAGCGGGCGCTCGAGCGGGTCGCCGATCTCGACTTCGTCCTCGGCCCGGCGCGGGTGGGGGAGATCGCGGCGCTGCTGCCGCGCCTCGAAGCGGGGGAGCGGGTGGTCGCCACCGGTTTTCCGGCCGAGCGGAGCTACGAGTTCGATGCCATCGCCCGCGGCGAGGATTTCAAGGGGATGGTCACCGTCATCGAAGGGTGCGACAAGCGCTGCACGTTCTGCATCGTCCCCTCGACCCGCGGCCCCGAGCGCTGTCGGCCGCTCGCCGACGTGGTCGCGGAGGTGCGACACCTGCTGGCCTTCGGCTTTCGCGAGATCGAGCTGCTCGGCCAGACGGTCAACCACTGGCGGGGTGCGGGCGGCGAAGACTTCGCCGACCTGCTCGACGCCGTGGCGCCGCTGCCGGGCCTGGCACGCCTGCGTTTCATGACCTCCTTCCCGCGCGACTTCACTCCCGCGATGGTCGACTGCTTCCGGCGTCACGCGAACCTCTGCGACTTCCTCCACCTGCCGGTCCAGTCGGGCTCGGATCGCGTGCTGAAGAGGATGGGACGCGGGTACGCGATCGCCGAGTACGACGACCTGGTCGCCCGCATCCGGGAGGCCCGCCCGTCCGTCGCCCTGTCGACCGACCTGATCGTCGGATTTCCCGGCGAGACCGAGGAGGATTTCGCCCGGACGCTCGAGCTGGTCGAGCGGGTGCGCTTCGCCTCGCTCTTCGCCTTCCGCTACTCGCCGCGCCCCGGCACGGCCGCGGTTCGCCTCGACGGCGCCGTGCCGGACGACGTGGCCCAGGAGCGCCTGCAGCGCCTGCTGGCCTCTCAGAACCGGATCCAGGCCACCCTCAACGCCGAGCTGGCCGGACGCAGCTTCGACGTGCTGGTGACCGGCCCCGGCCGAGAGCCCGGCCGGAGAGTCGGCCGCACCTCCTGCAACCGGATCGTCCACTTCGCGGCCGGCCCGGAAGCCGCTCCGGCGGGGGACCTGGTCCGGGTGCGCATCGACCGCCCCCTGCCGCACAGCCTCCTCGGCACCCTCGTCGGCTCCGGAGCCGACAGCTCCGCAACGGCGGCCGCCGACCTCCCACCGCGCCGCCGCCTGCCGATCCTCGCCTGAAGCCCGATACCGACTGGTCGGAATTCAAGCAGGCAAGAGACTTCCATAGAAGGAAAGGCCGCCTCTCCGGGCAATCGGCGGGTTTCCGCCGGCTCCCAGGCCCGCGAGCCGATCCGGCTTCGTTTGGCCCACACGCAGGTCGCTGGTCGCCCGCCGATGCTGCCGGTGACGTTGGGCGTGACGAGGTCCGAGGCCTCTGAGTCGACCAGGGCAGGCGAAGACGAAGAGTCTTCCTGAGAAGGAAAAAGCCGGGAACCGGGCTGGTCGGGTGTCGGCATCCTCGAAGGCGCCGGACGGAGTGTGCCACCAGAGCCTGATCTCAGCCGACCTGCTCGTCCTGACCTTGTTGTCGCGAACCGGCTTCGAGCAGCCTTCCGCACCAGGTCGACCAGCCACGCTTCGATCCGAGTGGCCTCTCAGGTCTTTTCATTCCATGGAAGTCTTTGCCTTGGCCTTTCGCCCGAAGCGACGGAGAGGGCGAGCGTGCGCGGAGAGGCGGATCGGGCCCTGCCGTCGCACTGGTATTAACGTCCGATAAGATAGATTATGTAAACTAACAACCCGGGAGACAGCTCGGGCCTTCGCCGAAAGCTCCCCGGCGGTCCTACTCCTCCTTCGCCTGCCGGAGGTCTTCGAGAATCTGCTCGAGCGCCTGGATCAGATCGGTGCGGTCGACCGTGCTCTGGCGGAACGACAGCTGCAGCGCATAGCGCTTGTCCGGAGCGCGGAACTTGAAGACGAACGGTTTGCGGCGCGGCGTCGTCCCCGGTCCGCGCCCCTCGGATCGGCTGCTCTCCCGAACGTCGTCGCGGGTCAGCCCCTCGCGGCCGACCTTGTCGAGCATCGCCTTCATCCGGGCCGGTGTTCCCAGTTTGGCCACTTCGAGCAGCAGAGACCGGGAGCGGATTCCGAGGTCCGCGGCGGCGGTTCGGAGCTCGGCGGGAATCTGCAGCAGGGCCAGCGTCTCGGCGACCAGCGAGCGCGAGCGCCCTACGACCCTGGCGATGCGCTCCTGGGTGTAGCCGTGCAGCTCCCCGAGAGCCCGGTACCCTTCGGCCTCTTCGAACGGCGAGAGGTCGCGGCGCTGGAGGTTCTCGATCAGGGCGATCTCGAGCGCCTCCTCCTCGCTCACATCGAGCTCGATCGCCGGAATCTCGAACAGCCCGGCCTCGAGGGCCGCTCTGTATCGCCGTTCCCCGGCGATCAGGCGGAATCCGGTCGGCGCGCCGCGCCGCTCGCCTTCGCCCGGAGCGGGCAACGGGCGGACCAGGATCGGCTCCAGCACCCCTTTTTCGCGAATCGAAGCGACGAGATCCGAAAGGTCCCCGACGTCGCTGCGCGGTTGGTTCGGATCGGGCTGAACGGCGGACAGCGGCAGGAGTCGGCCGACCGGTGCCTCGTGCCGGGTCGTCAGCTCGTCGACGAAGTGGGCGGAGTGACGCATCTTCACTCGCACCGGCAGCCCTCGCTTGGCGGTCCCGGGCTCAGACACGGCTGAGTACCTCCTCCGAGAGTTTGTAGTACTCGTAAGCCCCCGTCGAGCGGGGCGCGAAGGAGAAGATCGACTCCTTGTACGCGGGACTCTCCTCCAGCCTGACGCTCTTGGTGATCACCGTCTCGAAGAGCTTGTCGCCGAAAACCTTGCGAATCTGGTCGATGATGTCGCGCGCCAGCAGGGTCCGCTTGTCGTGCAGCGTAATGACGGCGCCGAGAATCTGCAG
The DNA here is from genome assembly GCA_964471955.1 of uncultured Thermoanaerobaculia bacterium. Lineage (GTDB taxonomy): Bacteria > Acidobacteriota > Thermoanaerobaculia > Multivoradales > JAGPDF01 > JACTMI01. The sequence continues at coordinate 107,702 of CAYYIK010000001.1, forward strand.
CTGGGGGTTCGCCCGCGCCTTGACTTTGTCGATCGTCTCGAGCAGGTCGTCCGTCCCCTCGAGCGCGAAGTAGCTCGACTGGATGGGAATCAGCACGTGAGTCGACGCAACCAGCGCGTTGACCGTGATGATGCCCAGGGTCGGCGGGGTGTCGATGACGATGAAATCGAAATCCCCCTGAATGGCCGCCAGGGCGTCCTTGAGTCGGAAGTGGCTGTCGATGTCGCCGAGCAGCTTGGCCTCGAGCTTCGCCAGGGAGATCGACGAGGGCGCCAGGACGAGGTTCGGCACCTTCTCCGCCGTCTGCAGAATGCCGCTCATGCCGAGTCCACCGTCCGTCAACGCATCGAAGACGGACTTCTCGGTGCTATGGACGTCGATGAACGACATGGTGCTGTTCGCCTGTGGATCGAGGTCGACGAGAAGGGTGCGGAGACCCTTCGAAGCGAGCGCGGCTGCGAGATTGATCGCCGTGGTCGTCTTGCCGACGCCGCCCTTCTGATTCGTGATCGTCAGGATCATGGGAGTCGCGGCAGTGTACGCAACGAGCGTGGGGCGGTCAAGCGATCCCGCCCTCTCCGCAGGCTCTGTCGGCGCGCCGACAATGCGCGTAAAGCTTTGGAAAGATGGATCTTCTGGCCTCGTACCGAGATCCATCGGCTACATCTCGTACCTGCCGAGGTCCTCCGGCCGGACATTCTCGAGCCACTCTTTGAGCGCCTCGTCGGTGTCTGCGGTATGGGCTCGGGCCTTGGCCAGCGCCTCGTCGAGGACGGCTCGCGCAGTCCAGATCGGAGATCCCGTCCGCAGCGCCAGGGCGAGCGCATCGCTCGGCCTGGCATCCACCCCCCGTTCGCCGCCTTCGGCGCTGCGCACCACGAGGCGGGCATGAAACGTCCCTTCGATCAGGGCGTGTATCTCCACCCGGGCGAGCTCGCCGCCGAGCGCCGACAGGATCGATCGGAGGAGATCGTGGGTCATCGGCCGCCGGGTTTCGACCCCTTCGACCGCGAGCGCGATGGCGTTGGCCTCGAAGACGCCGATCCAGATCGGCAGGTAGAGGCTCCCCCCCTCTTCGCGCAGGATGACGACCGGCGCGTCGGTGTTCGGGTCGACAATGAGTCCGCGCAGGCGCATCTCGATCCAGCCTCCCGGGGGGTGTCGTGGCGGGACCTCGTTCGTCATGCCGGGATTGTCGAGGCTGCCCGCCGCTCCGTCAAGCGCCCCGTCGGGGCGACTGCGGCGCGGCGGGGGCCGGGGTTCACGACGGGCCCCCCGCATCCTCCACCCAGGCGGCAGCCAGGTCGTCGTCCTCCGCTACCCGGATGGCCAGGAGTCGGACGCCAGGCGGGAGCTCGTCGCGAAGCTCGTCCCGGATCCAGAGCGCCAGGTTCTCGCCGCTCGGAATCCGCCCCCCTCCATCGGCGCGAAACTCCGGGATCGCCTCGTGAATCATCCGGTGATCGAGGCGCTCGACGACACGCTTCCGGACGAGTTCGTCGAGTCGCGCCAGATCGACGACGAAGCCGGTGAGCTCGTCGACGGGGCCGCCGACCGTGACGGTGAGCCGGTAGTTGTGGCCATGGCCCGGAAGCCAGCTGCAGCGTCCGAACCGGCGCTCGTTCTCCACCTCGGACCACTCCGGTCGCCGGTAGAGGTGGCCGGCGCTGAATCGATAGACCCGCTCGAGTGAGACGGCCATGCGAGTTCTTCCCTCCCCTTCCTGAGCTGCGGCTGCCGACGTTACCCCGAAGTCGTGCCGCCGAGCTCGGGGCGCAAATGCGCCGTAAAGAGGACTCCGTGCGCGTCGATCCGCTCGTTCCTGCCGCCGGAACCGTAGAATCGCGGACTTCATGCTCCGCCGGCTCGATCGCTATCTGCTCCGCGAGATCCTCGGCCCATTCGGGTTGGGGCTTCTCGTCTACACCTTCATCCTGCTGGTGCAGCAGTTCTTCGACATCGCCGACTGGGTGATCAAGCGGGGCATCCCCGCAGCCACCGTCGGTCAGCTCCTCCTCTACCTCCTCCCCTCCCTCATCGTTCTCACGCTGCCGATGGCTCTGCTGCTGGGGGTTCTGCTCGGCGTCGGGCGCCTCGCCTCGGACAGCGAACTGATCGCGCTGCGCTCCTGCGGCGTGAGCATCTACCGGCTCGTCCCGGTCGTCGTGGGACTGTCGCTGGCCGTCGCCCTGGTCAACGGGTACCTGATGGTCGAGGTCAAGCCGCGCACCAACCAGGCCTTCGTACAGCTCACCGCCGAGGCATCCACCCGGACGCTGAGTTCGCAGTTCGAACCGCGGGTCTTCTACAGCGAGTTCCAGGGTCAGGTGCTCTACGTTTTCGGAGCCCCGCCGCGCGGGGGCGACTGGGAGGGGGTCTTCCTCGCCACCGCCGTTCCCGGCGGCGACACGCCGAACGAGGTCATCGTCGCCCGCCGCGGCCGGCTCGATCTCGTCGAAGGGGGCGACCGAGTCCACCTGAGTCTCGAGGACGCCGTGCAGCACACCTTCGACCTTTCGCGACCGGACCGCTACGAGACTCGACGCTACGAAAAGCTCCGCCTGGTGCTGCTGGATCGGGCCGGCCGGTCGCAGCGCGAACGGACGCGGGTCAAGCAGGAGGTCCGGGCGATGTCGCTCGGAGATCTGCGCGCGGTGGTCGAGGACCCGGCCCGACCGGTCGAGCAGCGCAATGTCGCGCAGGTCGAGATCCAGAAGATGTTCGCCATTCCGGCCGCCGCCCTGGTGCTCGGTCTGCTGGCGCTCCCTCTCGCGTACAACAATCGGCGCGGCGGAAAGTCCTCGGGTTTCGCGCTCTCGATCGGCATCGTCGTTCTCTACCACGTGCTGATCACGCAGGGTGAGGAGGCCGCGCGACTCGGCAGACTGCACCCGGCCGTGGCGATGTGGTTGCCCAATGTCGCGCTCGGTCTGGCGGGCATCGCCCTGCTGGTGGCGCGCAATCACGATCGGTCGCCGATCCCCCGCGCCCTGCGGGACGGCTCTCTGCTGCGGAAGCTCGCGCACGGGCTGCGAGCGGCGCGACGCGCTTTCTCGACGCGCCGTCGCGGCGCGCTCGAAGCACGCCGCGACGGTCGGGTCGGGATGCCGTCGGCGCGGCGCCGCCACCGCGTCGTCGTCCGACTGCCCAAGCTCCGTCTGCGCTTCCCCAACCTGATCGATCGCTACGTGCTGCGCCGGTTCGGCTTCATCTTCGGCCTCGTCCTCGTCTCGGCGCTCGCCCTGCGGGTGGTGGCCGACTTCACCGAGAACGTCGACGACATCCTCAAGCATCAGCCGCCCACGTCGATCGTTCTGCGCTACTACCGGTATCAGATGCTGCAGATGGCGTTCGAGGTCGCGCCGCTGGCGGTACTGATCACCACGCTCGTCACCTTCAGCCTGCTGGCGCGAACGAACGAGGTCATCGCCTGTCGCTCGCTCGGCATCAGCCTCTACCGGCTCGCCGTGCCGGCGCTCGTGGCCGCGCTCCTGGTGGCCGCCGGCGCGACGCTGCTCCAGGCACAGGTCCTCCCGGCGTCGAACCAGAAGGTGGCCGAGGCGAAGGACCGCATCAAGGGACGTCCGCCGGCGCGCTCGCTGCGCAGCGCCGACAAGCAGTGGATCCTCGGCCAGGGCCGGTTCATGTACAACTATCTTTCATTCGACGAGGCCCGTTCGGAGCTGCGCCGGCTCCAGGTCTTCGAATTCGACGAACGCAACCGTCTGGTGGCCCGGCTGTTCGCCGAACATGCCGCCTGGACGCCCGCCGGATGGACGGTGTCCGAGGGCTGGTCGCGGACCTTCGAGGGTCGCGAGCAGCTGGAGTTCCGGCCCTTCGGCGGGCCGGCAGCCATCGACCTGCCCGAGAGTCCGTCCTACTTCGCCGCCGAGGTCCGCCGCCCGGCGCAGATGACCTTCGCCGAGCTGGCCGACTACGTGAAGGGGCTGCGCGAAGGGGGGCAGCCGCAGCCGAAGTACGAGGTCGCCCTGCACAACAAAATCGCCTTCCCCGTAGGCGCCGTCGTCATGGCGCTGGTCGGGCTCCCCTTCTCGTTCCGGTTGCAGCGCAAAGGGGCGCTCTACGGACTCGGGATCTCGATCATTCTGGGCATCGTCTTCCTCGCCGTCTACGCTTTCTTTTCGACGCTCGGAGAGGTGGGCGCACTGCCGGCCGCCGTGGCGGTGTGGAGCCCCAGCCTGCTGTTCTCTCTGCTCTCCGGCTACCTCTTCCTCGGCGTTCGGAGCTGAAGCCGGAGGCGGCGCCTCACCGCTCGCCGGCGAGCAGGCGCCGGGCGCGGGAGCGGCGGTGTTCGAAGTACTCCCGGATCCTCGACAACGGTTCGCAGTTGAGAACGTCGGCGGCGCGCGCCCCGGCCTTGCGCGCCGCGTGGACTCCCCAGAGGACGTCCTCGAGCCCCTGCGGCGAGTGCGCGTCGGGGTGGATCGCGGTGCGCGTGCCACGCGGCAGCCGGGAGCGCAGGATCCGCCAGTCGAGGTCGAGGCGATGCGGATTGGCGTTGAGCTCGACGATCACTCCGGCCTCTTCCGCCGCATCCAGCACTTCGTCGAGGTCGACCTCGTAGCCCTCCCGCGCCAGAAGCAGGCGGCCGGTCGGGTGCCCGAGAAAGGTGGTGCACGGGTGACGGACCGCGCGCACGATACGCGCCGTCATCTCCTCGCGCGGCAAGCGGAACCGGCTGTGCACCGAAGCGACGATGAAGTCGAATCCGAGCAGAAGATCGTCGGGATAATCGAGCTGACCGTCGACCAGGATGTCGGATTCGATCCCCTTGAACAGCCAGGGCGCCTCGCCACGCGCGTTCCATGCGTCGACCTCCGCCCACTGCTCGCGCACCTGCTCGGCGCTCATCCCTCCAGCGTAGGCGGCGCTGCGCGAATGGTCGGCGAGGCCGAGATACTCCCAGCCGAGCGCGGCGGCGGCGCGGGCCATGGCCTCGATCGACGCCGTGCCGTCGCTCCACGTCGTGTGCACGTGGAAGGTGCCGCGCAGGTCGCCGGTCTCGACCAACGCCGGCAGCGGGCCGGCTGCCGCGCGCTCGATTTCGTCGAGGCCCTCGCGCATCTCCGGTTCGATGAAAGCCAGCCCGAGCCGCCGGTAGATCGCGGCTTCGTCCGGGCAGTCGAGGCGCTTCTCGCCGTGGAAAACGCCGTATTCGTTGACCGTCAGTCCGTCGAGACGAGCCCGCGTGCGCAGAGCGATGTTGTGCTCCTTGCCGCCGGTGAAGTGGTGCAGGGCGGAGGCGAACTCGTCGCTCTCGACCATCCGCAGATCGGCCTCGAAACCCCCGGCCAGCCTCAGGGCGACCTTGGTTTCGCCGCTCGCCACCACCTCTTCGCACCCGGGCACCGCGGCGAAGTGTGCCGCCACTTCGGAGCGCCGCTTGCCGGCGACAGCGGCGACGAAATCCAGGTCGCCGATGGTCTCGCACCATCGGCGCAGGCTGCCGGCGATCTCGGCCCGCTGGACGGCCGGGTTTCGCCGCAGGTGCTCGAGCACGCGCGACGCTTCGTCACGGGCGCGATCGACGAGGTGCCGCTCGTCGTACCTGCCGAGGGCCTCGAGTCCGGCGAGGATCTTCTCCTGCGAGCGGACACCGAAGCCGGCGAGTGCGGCGACTCGCCCCTCCCGGGCGGCGCGCTCGAGCTCCCCCGGCGAGCCGACGCTCAGCTCACGGTGCAGGATGCCGATCCGCTTGGCGCCGAGGCCGGGGACGCGGAAGAGATCGAGCAGGCCGGGAGGGTACTGACGTCGCAGCTCGTCATGCAGCGTCAGCCGGCCGGTCTGCAGAATCTCCGCGATGGCCGCCACGAGCCCCGCTCCGATCCCCGGTACTTCGGCGAGGGAGCCGCCCTCGAGCATCTCCTGCGGCTCGCCGGAGAGACCTTCCATCGCCCGCGCCGCGTTGTGGTAGGCGCGAACGCGGAACGGGTTCGCCTGTTGAATCTCGAGCAGGTCACCGGTCTCGCGCAGAATGCGGACGATCGCTTCGCGCTGCATCGTCCGCCCGTCGCTTTCCGGGAAACCCGCCGAAGGGACGCTCAGCCGGCCTGTGCCGCCACGGCGCCGTCCACCCTGGCCGCGGCGCGCAACGCGGCCGCCTTGTCGGTCCGCTCCCAGGTGAAGGTCTCCTCCTCCCGGCCGAAGTGACCGTAGGCGGCGGTGGCGCGGTAGATGGGTCGGCGCAGATCGAGCTGCTCGATGATGGCGCGCGGCGTCAGCTGGAAGTGCTCGCGCACCAGCTGCTCGAGCCGTCCATCGGGAATCGCACCGGTGCCGAAGCTCTCGACTCGCACCGAAACGGGCTCCGCCACTCCGATCGCGTAGGCCAGCTGCACCTCGACCCGATCGGCGAGCTGCGCGGCGACGAGGTTCTTGGCGATGTAGCGCGCCATGTAGCAGGCCGATCGGTCGACCTTCGTCGGGTCCTTCCCCGAGAAGGCTCCGCCGCCGTGGCGCCCGGTTCCGCCGTAGGTATCGACGATGATCTTGCGGCCGGTCAGCCCCGAGTCGCCGTGCGGCCCCCCGATGACGAACTTGCCGGTCGGGTTGACGTGGAGGATCGTCTCCGCGTCGAGCAGGCCGGCCGGCACGACGGGGCGGATCACGTGCTCGAGGACGGCCGACCGGATCTCCTCCTGGGAGATCCCATCGTCATGCTGCGTCGACACCACCACGGTGTGGACGCGGCGCGGCTTGCCGTCGGCGTACTCGACCGTCACCTGGCTCTTGCCATCCGGACGCAGCCACGGCAGCTCGCCGCTCTTGCGGACTTCGGCGAGCCGCCGGGTCATGTGGTGGGCGAGCATGATCGGCAGCGGCATCAGCTCTGGCGTCTCCCGACAGGCGAAACCGAACATCAGCCCCTGGTCGCCGGCACCGTCGCGGTCGACGCCCATCGCGATGTCCGGTGACTGCCGACCGATGGCATTCAGCACGGCGCAGCTGTCGGCGTCGAAGCGCAGGGCTCCGTCGTCGTAGCCGATTTCGCGGATCGTCCGGCGGGCGATCTCCTGGAAATCGAGGATCGCCGTTGTCGTGATCTCGCCGGCGAGCACCACCAGGCCCGTGGCGACCAGCGTCTCGCAGGCGACCCGGCCGCGAGGATCCTGCCGCAGCACTTCGTCGAGGACCGCATCCGAGATCTGGTCGCAGACCTTGTCCGGATGCCCCTCGGTGACCGATTCGGAAGTGAACAGCTCGACTTCACGCTGACTCATCGGAGAAACCTCGCTCGGGGTGGGCGCGACAGAACGCCGCTCGAATCGTATCAGAGGCCGGGTCGCCGCCCGCCCGGCCGGGAATCACCGTGGCAGGCCCGGATGGCTCTCGAGCACGCCGTAGAAGAGGGTGGAGATCGCGTGCAGCGTGGCGAGAGCGGTGGCCGACCGGCGCGTCTCCAGACCTCCGGTGAGCGCCGCGATCGTGCCGCCCGCGCGGCGCGTACCCGGCGCGTGCAGACCGCCCGGCAACGGCGATTCGTCCCCGGTCAGTTCCGCCGGGAGCTGGACCGCGCCGCTCGCGCCCCACGCCTCGCCGCCCGGACCGACGACCGCCGACCAGCCGCGGACGAACCAGCGCGAGCGGCCGGCGACGGGCACCGGCTGGGTGCAGAACTCGATCGCCACGTAGAAGTGATAGCTGCCCGGGAGTCGCTCTTCGAGGCGGCGTGCCTCCACCCGGGCGCGCTCGATCGCCTCCTCGTCAGAACCGGCGAGGCCGCGCAGCGGCACCTCGATCTCGTGCGGGACCACCGCGACGGGTACCGGTCGCTCGAAGCTGTCGTGGAAGAACCGCCGGAAGGCGTCCCGCACGCCGAACAGCTCTTCGGGCAGCGATCCGGCGACGCAGACCTCGATCCCCCGCTGGTATCCTCCGAGGAAATCTCTGAGCGTGCGCGCCATGATCGAGAGCCGGAACAACGAGACGCTGAAGGCTATCCGCCGCCTGCGGCGAAGGCAAGGCGATCGGGCGCTGCTCGAGGGGCCGCATCTGCTCGGCGAGGCGCTCGATGCCGGCCTGCCGCTCGAAACCGTGCTCGTCTCGGAGACGTTCGCCGGCAGTGCCGCGGGTCGGCGCCTGCTCGCGCGGCTTCCGCGTCCGCCCCTGAGCGTCGCAGCGAACCTGCTCAGCGGCCTGGCCGACGCCGACTCCCCCCGCGGCTGCCTGGCGGTCGTCCGGCTGCCGCGCGGCGGGGCCGAAACGGTGGCCGCCGGTGCGGGAGGGGTCCATCTCTATCTCGATGGGATCCAGGATCCCGGCAATCTCGGAGCGCTGGCGCGCGTTGGCGAGGCTCTGGCGGTCCGCTCGCTGGTCCTCGGCCCCGGCTGCGCCCACCCCAACCATCCGCGTGCTCTGCGCGCCTCGGCCGGCAGCCTGTTGCGGCTGCCGGTGGCGGTCGACGTCTCCCCGGACGAGCTCGACCGGAGACTCGCGCCCCAGCGGCCCCTCTGGGTGGCGCTCGCCGCCCACGGCGGCTCTCCACCAGCCCCGCCGGCCGGCGCGGCCACCCCCCTGGTTCTCGCTCTGGGTGCGGAAGGGCCGGGGCTCTCCGCCGCGGTCGAGCGCCGCGCCGACCGGCGCTGGACGCTCCCCCTGGCGGGGCCGGTCGAGTCGCTCAACGTCACCGTGGCGGCGGCGCTGGCGCTCTGGGAACTGCGCCGCCCGAGCGCCGGACCCGGCGCCGCTGCTGGTAGCATTCGCGGGTGATCTCGAACCCGCGAACTTCGCGTCGCGGCCCCGTCCCCGCCGCCTCCGCAGCTCTCGCCGCCGCCCTCCTCCTCCTCGCGGGGTGCGGGCGCCGGGAAGGGAGCGTAACGGCTGGCGGGAAGGAGCCGGTGACGCGACCGAACATCCTGCTGCTGACCGTCGACACGCTGCGCGCCGACCACCTCTCGGCGTGGGGCAATCCGCGCCCGACCTCGCCGATCCTCGATCGCATGGCCGCCGAGGGGGTGCGCTTTGCCACCGCCCGCGTCCATCGCCCGAAGACCACCGCCTCCTTCACCTCGATCTTCACCGCCAGCTACTGCTCCGACCACGAAGTACGCAAGATCGGCGAGCCGGCCTCCTGCAATCTCGACTTCCTCGCCGAGGAGTTGCGCGAGCTCGGCTATCAGACTCATGCCGTGGTCGCCAACGCCGCTCTGGCGCGCGAATTCCGCTTCGATCAGGGGTTCGATACCTATATCGAAACCTGGAAAGTCGAGCCGAAGACCGCAGGCCTCGATCCGACCGGTGCAAGAGCCGTCTCGGATCTGGCTACCGCGCTGGTCGAGAAGCTCTCCGACGACCGACCCTTCTTCCTCTGGGTGCACTACGTCGATCCGCACGAGCCCTACTCGCCGGAAGGGGAGTTCCGCGACCTGTACCAGGAGGACGGCCTGGCGGGCGCGGCCGTCGAGGTGCCGGTCTCGAAACACGATCATCGCCAGAGCTTCGGCGGCATCGCCCGCAAGCAGCTGGTCGACGGTCGCACCGATCTTCCTTTCTACGTTTCGCGCTACGACGCCGAAACGCGCTACGCCGACCAGGAGATCGATCGCCTGCTCGAGGCGCTGCGACGGCGCGGTTTCTACGACGAGATGCTCACCGTGATGACTTCCGACCACGGCGAGTCGCTCGGCGAGCACAACTACTGGTTCGACCACGGCATGTTCGGCTTCCAGACCTGCCTCCACGTGCCGCTCATCTTCCGCTTCCCGGGCGTTCTGGCGCCGCGCGTCGACGAGGATCCCGTCGAACTGATCCACCTCGCGCCGACCATCCTGTCGTGGGCCGGCAAGCCGCTGCGCGATGATGGTTGGGCACGCGGCAGGAGCCTGATCCCCCGCCTGCGCGGCGAGGCCACGGCACCCGACACGATCACGTTCTCGGAAGCGGGCTATTCGCGCAGCAACAACTGGGTCCACGTGGCCGCCGACCGGCGCTTCGCGCTGCACCACCTGCTGGGATCGTTCGACGGCAAGCGGGTGGCGAAGCGGGAGGGGGCGCAGTACGCCCTCTTCGACCTGGAGAACGATCCCGGCGAAACGACCGACGTCGCGGACCGCTTCCCGGAGGACTTCGCGCGCCTCAAGACGGCGCTCGACGCCTGGGAGGCGCAGGCACCCCTGCCCCTGACGCGCGGCAACGAGGAGTGTGGCGACGCGCGCGAAGTCGAAGAGAACACCGTCGAACAGCTGCGCACACTCGGCTACGTCTGAGGCCGCCGGCCGGAACCGGCGGCCCCGGGCAGCCGGTCAGCCGCGCAGTTCGCGAATCGCCGCCGTCAGCGCCGGCACGACTTCGTGCAGGTCGCCGACCACGCCGTAGTGGGCGACCTTGAAGATCGGTGCCCCGGCGTCCTTGTTGATCGCCACGATCACCGAGGACGCCTTCATCCCGACCAGGTGCTGGATCGCCCCGGAGATACCGATGGCGACGTAGAGCTTCGGCGCCACGGTCTGGCCGCTCGATCCGATCTGCCGGTCACGCGGCAGCCAGCCGCTGTCGATGACCGGCCGGCTCGCCCCGATCTCGGCGGCCAGCAGTTTCGCCAGCTCCTCGATCGGCGCCAGCTTGTCGGCCCCTCCCACGCCGCGCCCGACGGCGAGGATGACCGACGCCTTGGAGAGGTCGATCGTGTCGGCGGCGGCCTGCTCCGTTCCGACGATCTCGCGTCCGGCCTCGATCGTCGTGAGGTCGACGGGGAGCGGCGTCACGGGAGCGCCTCCGGCGACACAACGGTCGGCCTGGAAGGCTCCGGCCTGCAGGGTGACCAGTGTCGGACCCTCCCCCTTCACCCGCACGCGCGCCTGCAGCTTCCCTTCGAGGATCGGACGCCGGAAGACGAGACCGCCCTCGGCCTCCTCGAAGGCGATCGCTTCCGGCAGGTGCGCCGCATCGAGTGTGCGCGCCAGGGCCGGCACGTACTCGCACGACTGGTAGGTGTGCGGGAACAGCACGAACTCGGGGCGGGCCGCCGAGATGGCCGGCAGCAGGGCCGCCGTGTAGGCCCCCGGCGTGTACGCGGCGAGCACCGGTGACTCGGCCGTCAGCACCGCTGCGAGGTCCAGGGCGGCCGCTTCGGCCGCGAGGGGCCCGAGGCCATCGCCGAGCAGAACCGCCGTGGCCTGGCCTCCCGACCGCGCCGCCAGTTGCTGACCTGCGGCGATCGCTTCGCGCGAGCCGCGGTGGAGTTTTCCGTCACGATGCTGCAGAACCACCCAGACGCCGGCCATCAGATCACCCTCGCTTCCGCGCGCAGCTTGCCGGCCAGCTCCCTGGCCGCCGTCACCGCGTCTCCTTCGAAGATCTGCGCCCCGCCGGCCGCCTCCGGGAAGCCGATCGAGAGCACTTCGAGTCGCGAGCCGGCCGCCCCGACCTGATCCGCCGTCAGTCCCAGGTCGGCCGGCGAGACCGCTGCGATCTCCTTCTTCTTTGCGGCCATGATCCCCTTGAGCGAGGCGTAGCGTGGACGGTTCAGTCCCGCCTGCACCTCGAGAACCGCCGGCATCGGCAGGCGGAGGATCTCGTTGACGCCGCTCTCCATCTCGCGCACCACCCGCAGCGCGCCGCCACCCGTTTCGGGCTCGATCCCCATCACCAGCCAGGCGTGCGGCCAGCCCAGATGGCCGGCGATTACCGTGCCGGTGGCGCCGAAACCGAAATCGCTCGACTGCGAGCCGGTGAGCACCAGGTCGAACGGTTCACGGGCGATGGCCGCGGCCAGCGCGCGACCGGTCGCCGCGGCGTCGCCGCCGGCGAACGACGGGTCGCCCAGGAACACGGCACGCGCCGCGCCGAGCGCCAGCGCCTTGCGCAGGGCTTCACGGACCCGTTCGGGCCCGAGGCTGAACACGACCACTTCGCCGCCGCTGCCCTCGGCCAGCTGCAGCGCGGCTTCGAGGGCGCACTCGTCGCTCTCGTTGATGACGAAGGGCAGGTCCTCCTCCTCGATCCAGCGCCCGTCGCGCGCCACGCGCAGGCGGGCCTCGGTGTCGGGAACCTGCTTCACACAGACCGCGATCTTCATGCTTCGACACCCCTTTCGGACCCCGGAAACTTAGGCTGCGGCGGCAATCCGAGTCAACGCACGCGGGCCCCATCGTTGCATGGACACCCGGCGGAGGCGCGTGCTACCTTTCGCCGCACCCGCGAGGACCCGAATGCTCCAGCTCTTCATTCCATCGCTTTCGTTCGTCGCCAGCACGACCCCGGGGGGCGGGCTCGTCGAGGCCTTCCTCAGCTCGGGCCCGATGGCGCTGTTCGTGCTCGGCTCGCTGGCCCTGCTTTCGCTGGGATCCTGGGCGGTGCTGATCTGGAAATTTCTGCTGATCCGCCGCGCCCGGGGGCACAGCCGCAGGTTTCTCGAGACCTTCCGCAACAGCAAGCGTTTCAACGAGGTCAGCGCCGCCACCGCGCGGGTCGCCGCCTCGCCGCTGGTGGGGGTCTTCCAGGCCGGCTACGCGGAGATCGACGGCCAGATCCGTGCGCAGGCCGAGGAGCCGGGCACCGAGAAGGGGCGTTACCGGATCCGCTCGCTGGCCGGCGTCGAGCGCTCGCTGCGTCGCGCCATCGCGGTGGAGACCCAGACTCTGGTGCGCGGCGCCTCGTTCCTGGCCACCACGGCGGCGGCGGCGCCGTTCATCGGCCTGTTCGGAACCGTCTGGGGCATCATGCGCGCCTTCGAGGACATCGGCCGCACCGGATCGACTTCGCTGGTCGCGGTCGCTCCCGGCATCGCGGAGGCGCTGGTCAACACCGCCGCCGGCCTGGCGGCGGCGATCCCAGCCCTGATCGGCTACAACTACCTGGGCGGCCACTTCAAGCGGTTGCGGGCGCTGATGGAGGACTTCGCGCTCGAGTTCATGAACCTCTCCGAGCGCAACTTCACCTGAGCCCATGGCGTTCCTGACTGGCGGCGAAGAGCAGGAAGTCCTCTCCGACATCAACATCACGCCGCTGGTCGACGTGATGCTGGTCCTGCTGATCATCTTCATGATCACCGCGCCGATGCTCCATCAGGGGATCGAAGTGGCGCTGCCGAAGTCCGAGGCACCGGCGATCCCCAACCGCGCGTCCGATCCGGTCGTACTGTCGATCAACCGGGACGGCCTCATCTACCTCAAGGATCGCCCGGTCCACCCCACCAAGTTGATCGAAGTCCTCACGCCGCTGCTGCGCGGCCGGTCCGACGAGACGGTCTTCCTCAAGGGGGACCGCGACGTTCCTTACGGCCGCGTGGTCGAGGTGCTGGATACCCTGCACCGGGGCGGCATCGTCAAAGTCGGCATGGTCACCGAGCGACCGGACGAGCCGCGGCGCTGAGCCGATGGCCGACGCCGTCTCGACGCTGCTCGATCGCCGCCGCGCTGGCCCCGGCCGGCGATCGCTCGGCACCGCCACCGGCCTGGCGATCTGCCTGCATGCGCTGATGGTCGCCACGGCGATCCTGGCGCCGCGCCTGTTCGGCCGGCCGCCCGAGCCGCCGCGCTACGTGGCGGTGCAGATCGTCCCGGCCGCGCGGCTGGGCGTCGAGACTCCGAAGCCGGCTCCCCCGCCGCCCCGAGCCGAGACGCGCAAGCCCGAACCGGTCCCCGAGGCCGCGCCGCCTCCGGCCGAGACCCCGCGGCTGCCCGAGGAGAAACCGCGGCCCGCGCCGGCCCCCCGCCCGGCACGGCCCGCCGAGCCGGAGCCGGCCGACAGCCCGGCCGCGAGCGGCGCCGAGAGCACCGTGCAGGGCACTCCGACCGGCGCCGCCTCCGGTCTCGCGCTGGGAGCCGCGGTTGCAGGATTCGACAACCCCGATTTCACGTACGGCTACTACGTCGACCAGATGCTGGCCCTTATCTCGCGCAACTGGGTGCGCCCTCCGGTGGGCTCGGGGGTCGAGGCGACGCTCCATTTCACGATCCAGCGCGACGGGCGAATCTCCGACCTGCGCGTCTCGCAGTCCTCCGGCATCAACAGCTTCGACCTCGCCGCCCTGCGCGCCGTACAATCCGCTTCCCCGTTGCCGCCGCTGCCGAGCGCCTTCCGCGAGTCGACGCTCGGAGTCAACCTGATCGTCCGCTGAAGGAGTCCCGACTCGATGAAGATCCCCGCCCCGGCACGGACCCTCGCCGCCCTCCCCCTGCTGGCCCTGCTGGCGGGAGGAGCCGTCGGCCAGACCGCTCCGCCGCCTCCCGCCGGATCGCCCGACCTGCCGCCGCCGGTCGATGCCCAGGGGATCACCGTCGTCCTCGACAAGGGCAACGAAGTGCCGATCATCGGCCTCGCGGTGCCGGCGCTGCCCGGGCTCTCCGCCCTTCCCGGAACGGCCGCCAACGCCGCCCGCGAGCTCGACCAGACGCTGCGCCGGGACCTCGAGCGCACCGGAGTCTTCCAGCTGATCGGCCCCGACGAGCTGGCGGTGCTCACCCTGAGCGGCGACCTCGAGCGCGATGCGGATCACTATCGGTCGCTCGGCGCATCGATGCTGCTCCAGCACGAGATTCGCGTCGAGGCGGACCGACTGGTGCTCGAAGGGCGCCTGATCGACCTGGCCAGCCGCCAGACCATCGTCGGCAAGCGCTACCGCGGTGCCTTCGACCTGGCGCGCCGGATCGCTCACACCTTCGCCGACGAGATCGTCCTCTTTCTCACTTCGCGGCGCGGCATCGCCCTGACGTCCATCGCCTTCGTCTCCGACCGGGACGGTTCGAAGGAGGTCTACCTGATGGACTACGACGGCCACGACCAGCGGCCGGTCACCGCCCACAAGTCGATCTCGATGAGCCCTGCCTGGGGCGGGCGGCCGGATCTGCTGGCGTACGTCTCCTTCTTCGGCGGGCAGGGGCCGGCGCTCTATTTCGCCGACGTCGCCAGCGGCCGCAAGACTCCCCTGGTGACCGACGGCACCCTCAACGCCTCGCCGGCGGTCTCCCCCGATGGCCGCCAGGTCGCCTTCGCGCGAGCCCTCGGGGCGAACATCGAGATCTTCCTCTGCGAGCGTGACGGCTCCGGGGTCCGGCGGCTGACCAACTCCGGCGGCATCGACACCAACCCGGCCTGGAGTCCGTCCGGCCAGGAGATCGCCTTCACTTCGAGCCGCGCCGGATCGCCGCAGATCTACGTGATGGACCGCGAGGGGACCAATGTCCGCCGTGTCACCTTCCAGGGCGACTACAACGACGGCGCATCCTGGAGCCCGGACGGGACCCGGCTGGCCTTCGCCACCCGCGCGGAACGCAACCGGTTCGACATCGCGGTCCTCGACCTCGTCACCCTGTCGAGCGTCCGGCTCACGTCCGGCTCGGGATCCAACGAGTCGCCGAGCTTCTCGCCGGACGGCCGCCGGGTCGCCTTCGCCTCGACGCGCACGGGCCGGCCGCAGATCTTCTCGATCGAAGCGCGGGCCGGCGGCGCCGCGGAACAGCTGACCACCGTCGGCTCCAACTCGGCCCCCGACTGGTCCGGATACGCCCCCTGACCCCGGGCCCGCCGCGCGCCGGAGTCTTCGGCTCGATTGAGCTGAGGAACGGAATTTGCTACGTTTCGTCCCGGATCGACAAATCGACGCGCCGCAAGGCGCGCATTTCGAAGGGGAGAACCCATGAGACTCGGAAGGAGCCGCTGGATCGTCGCCCTGGCGCTGGTTGCGCTGCTGCCCGCCTGCGCGAAGAAGAAGCCCCAGACCACTCCGGACCTGGACGCCAACACGGTCACCACCCCTGCCGAGCCGACCACGGAAGTCGACCCCCGCGCCCAGGCCGAGCCGATGGACGCGACACCCGATCCGCTCGCCGGAGACATCGCCGCGGTCAACGAGTATCTCGCCGCCAACGGCCTTCTCGGCGACGTCTACTTCGACTTCGACCGCTCGGATCTGCGCGAGGACTCCCGTTCCCGCCTGGCCCGCAACGCCGAGTGGCTGCGTGCCCATCCGGAGTTCGAGGTGACGCTCGAGGGCCATTGCGACGAGCGCGGCACCAATGACTACAACATCGCACTGGGTCAGCGCCGGGCCGCGGCCGCCAGGGAGTACCTCGTGTCGCTCGGCGTCGCCTCCTCGCGACTGCGCACGCTCTCCTACGGCGAGGAGCGCCCTCAGTGCACGTCGAGCGACGAGTCGTGCTGGTCGCGCAACCGGCGCGCCCACTTCCTGGTCACCGGCCGCACCGACGCGAACTGAACGCGGCGAGCGCCAGTCGATGAACCGCCACCTCCTCCCCGCCACGCTGCTCGCGTCGCTCGCCCTGACCGGTTGCGTTTCCTCGACCGACATCGACGAGCTGCGGGCGCAGCTGGCGGAGATCCAGCGCCAGGTCCTGCAGATCCAGGCGCAGACGTCGAGCAAGGAGGAGGTGGCGAATCTGCAGGAGAATCTGCGGGCCCAGACGGACCAGCTCCTCAAGGCCGAGGCCGACATGAGAGCCGACCTCGGCTCGCTGTCGAATCAGATCTCCACGCTGCAGGGGCAGCTGGAGGACACCAACTACCGGCTCGGTCAGCTCTCGCAGCAGATCGCTTCCACCAGCCAGGATCTCAAGGCGGTGCGCAGCGCCGCGATCCCGCCCGCGGGTGAAACGCTGCCGGCACCGATCTCGGCGACCGACCCGGAGTCTCTGTACCAGACGTCCTACAGCGACTATCTGCGCGGCAACTACGATCTGGCCCTGCTGGGATTCCGCCAGTACCTCGAGGCCTACCCCGACACCGACCTGGCCGACAACGCCTCGTACTGGATCGGCGAGTGCTTCTACCGCCAGCAGAAGTACGCCGAGGCGATCGCCGAATACGACCAGGTTTTCGCGCGCTGGCCGCGCAGCGACAAGACGGCGAGCGCGCTGCTCAAGAAGGGCTATGCGCTGATCGAGCTCGGCAGGCGCGACGAAGGGGTCGCCCGCCTGCAGGAGGTCGTCAGCACCTTCCCCAGCTCGGACGAGGCCAATCTGGCCCGCCAGCGGCTCCAGAGCCTCGGGGTTGCGGCCGCGCCCGGGCGTCGATAAACTACCGTCTTCCCGCGACTTGTCGCGCCGCCGCGGCGCGCGGTCGAGCCCGTACACAGCGTCCCCCCGGGGACGGCAAGGAGCCTCACGATGGCGAACACCAAGTCGGCCAAGAAGCGCGCCGCGAAGTCGGCCCTGCAGCGCGAGAAGAATCGCGCCGCCCGTTCCACCATGCGGACGGCGGTCAAGAAGGTCCGCAAGGCCGTAGGTCGCGGTGATGCCCAGGCCGCCGAGGCGTCCCTCGCCGAGGCGATCTCGACCGTCGACCGGACCGCCCAGAAGGGGGTCGTCCACCGCAACACCGCGGCGCGCACCAAGTCCCGCCTGACGGCGGCGGTGCGCAAGCTCGCCAAGTGAGCCCGGACTGACCGGCCGGATGGCCGACGACTCTCGAAGCCGCGTCTCCTCGGGACCCCGGGGGGCGCGGCTTCCGCCGTTTCAGCGACTCAGAACCCCTCCAGCAGGTCGGTAACCATGGTCTCGGCAAACTTGCGCGCCGTCGCCTCGATCGCCGGCGTCTCGCGGTCGAAGTAGCCCAGTTCCGACGCCTCCAGCCGGTAACTGTCGCGAAACTGGTAGCGGTCGTTCTCCCAGATCACCGCTTCGGGCGAGAGCTGGCGGAAAGCCACCTGGACGGTGATCAGAATCTCGTACTCGGTCGCCCGGCCCTGGTTGTCGTAAGAGACCGGGCGGACGTTGAAGGTCGACACGCCGCCGGCGATCACCGCGTCGGCGGCGCCCTCCTCGCCGGTGAGGATCTCGAAACGGCGGCGGGCCACCAGCTCGTCGGCCAGGGCACGGGTCAGGATCTGCTCGACCTGCACGCGGCTGGTGCGGTTCTCGAGCGGGTCCAGCCGCACGACCCGGATCCCCTCCGGGATGTTGGAGGCGGTGCCGACGAGGCGATAACCGCAGGCGGCCAGGAGCCCGGCGGTCAGGATGAGGATGGCCAGGCGCGCGCGCATCAGACGCTCTCCCTTCGGGTAACGATGTTGACCAGTCGTCCGGGGACGAAGACGCATTTTGCGAGCTCCCGCCCCCCCATGTGCTCGCGGACCTTCTCGCTGGCCAGGGCCGCGGAGCGGACCCGCGCTTCACCGGCGTCAGCGTCGACTTCGATCCGGTCGCGCAGCTTGCCGTCGACCTGGACCACGAGTACCACCCTGTCGCGCCGGATCTTCGACTCGTCGGCGACCGGCCAGTCGGAGTCGAGCAGGCTGTCGGTGTGTCCACGCCGCTCCCAGATCTCCTCGGTCATGTGCGGCGCGATGGGGTGCAGAAGCTGCACGAGCGTATCGAGCGTTTCGGCGATCACCAGCTTCGAGGCGGTCTTCTCCTCGACGGCTCGTGAAAGTGCGTTGAGCAGCTCCATCAGTCCGGCGACGGCGGTATTGAACTTGAATCGATCGTAGTCACGCGAAACCCGCTGGATGGCGACGTGCCGCGCCCGCTCGAGCTCGGCGTCGGCCGGCGCGGTCGGCGGTGCCTCGTCAGCGCGCTCGGCGACCCGCCAGAGCCGATGCAGGAATCGCTGGGCGCCGGCGACCGCCTCGTCGTTCCACTCGACCTCGTCCTCCGGCGGCCCCAGGAACAGCGTGTAGACCCGTTCGGTGTCGGCTCCCGACTCGTCGATGATCTCGTCGGGCGAAACCGTGTTGCCACGCCGCTTCGACATCTTCTCGATCCGGCCGGTCTGCTCGGCGTAGCGCGTGATCATTCCCTGGTTGAACAGATTGGAGAACGGCTCCTCGCAGCCCACCAGACCGAGATCGTGGAGGACCCGGCAGATGAAGCGGGCGTAAAGAAGGTGGAGGATCGCGTGCTCGATGCCCCCGATGTACTGGTCGACCGGCATCCAGCGATCCGCCACCGCGCGATCGAACATGCGTTCGCCCTCGCGCGGCGAGAGATAGCGCAGGTAGTACCAGGAGCTGTCCACGAAAGTGTCCATGGTGTCCGTTTCGCGGCGCGCCGGCCCGCCGCACTTCGGACAGCCGGTCTGCGAGAACTCCGGGTGCCGCGTCAGCGGATTCCCCTCGCGGCCCGAGAACTCGACGTCGTAGGGCAGTTCGACGGGGAGCCGGTCATCGGGTACAGGCACGATGCCGCACCCGTCGCAGTAGACGACCGGAATCGGCGTTCCCCAGTAGCGCTGCCTCGAGATCAGCCAGTCGCGCAGCCGGTAGGTCACCTTGCGCCGCCCGATCCCTTCGGCCTCGAGCCACTCGGTGAAGCGCGAGATCGTCGGCTCTCCGGGAGCCAGGCCGTCGAACTGCGTGCCGGTACCGGAGATCACCCCCTCGTGGGCGACCGCTTCGGTCATCGTGGAGGCATCCGTCCGGTCGCCCTCCGGATGGTAGACGAGGCGCACACCGAGTCCGTTGGCGCGCGCGAAGTCGAGATCTCGCTGGTCGTGCGCCGGGACGCCCATGACCGCCCCGGTGCCATAGTCGGGCAGGACATAGTTGGCCAGCCAGATCGGCACTCGCTCGCCGGTCGCCGGATGGACGGCGTACCGGCCGGTCGCCCGCCCCTCTTTCGGCGCATCCTCGCCCTCGCGCTGGATCCGCGGGGTGTTGCGCACCCTTTCGATCCAGGCCTCCAGCTCGGCGCGGTCGGCGTGGCTCTCGATCAGGCCGGGAACCGCCGGGTGCTCCGGGGCCAGGACGAGGAAGGTCGCGCCATGCAGCGTATCCGGCCGGGTGGTGAAGACGGTGAGCCGATCGCCGCCCTCGATGCGAAAGTCGATCTCCGCTCCCTGCGAGCGCCCGATCCAGTTGCGCTGCATGGTCTTGACCTTCTCCGGCCAGCCGTCGAGCGTGTCGAGGCCGGCGAGGAGACGGTCAGCGTAGCCCGTGATGCGCAGAAACCACTGCTCGAGATCGCGCTGTACCACGGCGGTCGAACAGCGTTCGCAGTTGCCGTCGATCACCTGTTCGTTGGCCAGCACGGTGCGGCAGTCCGGGCACCAGTTGACCGGTGCCCGCTTCTTGTAGGCGATCCCCTTCTCCAGCAGGCGCAGGAAGAGCCACTGGTTCCATCGATAGTACTCGGGAAGGCAGGAGGTGACTTCCTTCGACCAGTCGTAGAGGATCCCCCAGCGCCGGAACTGCTTCTTCATCACCCGGATGTTCTCGAGCGTCCAGTCGCGCGGATGGACTCCGCGCTGGATCGCCGCATTCTCCGCCGGCAGACCGAAGGAGTCCCAGCCCATGGGGTTGAGTGCCCGGTGACCACGCATGCGCAGGTAACGGTAGAGAGCGTCCCCGAGAATGTAGTTGCGCCCGTGCCCGACGTGCAGCCGATCCCCCGAGGGGTACGGGAACATCATCAGCATGTAGCGCTTGTTCTTCGCGTTGCGCAGGTCGACCTCGGCGGTCCGCGACTTCTCCCAGCGGTCCTGCCACTTCGCTTCGACCGTCCGATGGTCGTACGGATTCATCACCGGCTCCCCGACTCCTCCGGCGGGACGGTTCCCACCGGCACTTCGATCTCCGCGAGAACGCGGTCGCGGAAGGTCAGCCGCTTCCAGGCGGCCCGGCGGCCCGCGTGCTCGACGCGCAGCTCGTAGCGGCCTGGCTCGAGGCCGAGAAAAGTCGCGCTCCCTCCGGCCACGTCGAGCACGCGGCGGACTCCCTCCCCCTCCAGGATCGCCGTTGCCGCGACTTCCGGCCGCAGCCGCACCACCAACGCGGCCGACCGGCGGCCCGGATCGTTGGCGCGCACGCGCAGCCCTTCCCTGCCGGTGCCGTTCCAGCTCCACAGGTCGATCTCGCGGCCGCGATCGTCGCGATCCACGAGAGCCCCGCTCCCCGGCGCCCCCTCCAGCCGGTCGTCTGCCAGGCGGAGATAGGTCGCGGGGACGAAATGGTGCGTGGCGACGGGATCACTGAAGACCCAGCCGCGATCCGGATACCGCACTTCGACCCAGCGGTGGAACCCCGGCGGGGGCCCCCAGCGCGTCCTCTCGACGACGTAGCCCGGCACCTCGCGGGCCTCGATTCCGACGCTGGCGAGCAGCGCCACGGTGAGCCGCGCGATGCCGGTGCAGTAGGCGCTGCGCCGCTCCAGAACCCTCTCCGCCGACTGGTCGGCCTCGCGGTCGAGGTCGTACTCGATGTTGTCGGAAACCCAGGCCAGGACGCGCGAGACGGCCTCGTACTGCTCGCGGGCGCCGGCCGTCAGCGCGGCGGCGAGCCGACCCACCGGATCGGACCTGTCGCCGCGCGGCGGCTCGAACGGCGCTCGACTGGCGAGCGGCGCAAGGTCGACGCGGACGGACACGGTTCCGTCGCCGTTGCGACGCAGCCGGTAGCCGTGGTTGTCGTAGTCGTGAACGACCACTCCGGGGGGCGGCAGAAGCGTCGCCTCGTCCCGTCCGTCGACCACGCGCGCCAGGGCGCTCCAGCCGGCCGAAGCAAGCAGGAAGCCGGCGAGGAAGAGGGGAAACGGGCCGACTTTCATCCCGGTCCGGGCGGGAAGACCCCGCGCTTGAGCATGCCGTCGAGCAGTCCGTTGACGAACTTGCCCGACTGGTCCGAGCCGAATCGTTTCGCCAGCTCGACGGCTTCGTCGACGACCACCAGCCGCGGCACATCGAGCTCGCGGAGCAGCTCGAAGACGGCGAGCCGGAGGATGTTGCGGTCGACCGGAGGCATCCGCTCGAGGCGCCAGTTCTCGGCCTGAGCCCGGATCAGCCCGTCGATCTCCGGCAGTCGGGAACGCGTCCCCTCGAACAGCTGGCGGGCATGCTCGAAGGCGGCCCGTCCCTCATCGAGGGCCGCGGCAGAGCGGGTCCGTGGGCGGTCCGCAGCGCCCCCGTCGTCCGCGGCCGCTGCGGCCTCGGCGCTGGAGCGCTCGAGCAGAAAATCGGCGACGTCGAAGTTGCCGACGATCGTCGGCTCGGCGCTCGCGGCCAGATCGGCCTGGTAGAGCATCTGGACCGCCATCTCCCGCGCCAACCGCCGCTTGCCCACGCAACCTCGCTCCCGTCGCGATCAAAGAGCCACGGAGAGACGGCCACCCGCCGCCCTCCGGTCCGACCCGGTCAGTCGCCGAGCCGCCCCAGCCTGCCGGCCATCTCGAGGACGGCGAGCGCCGCCTCGTCCCCCTTGTTGCCGAGTTCGCCGCCCGCCCGTGCCTCGGCCTGGGCCTGGTCGTCGCAGGTGAGGACGCCGAACCCGACCGGCAGAGCGTGACGCAGGGCGACGTCCATCGCCCCCCGCGCGCACTCTCCGGCCACGAACTCGAAGTGCGGCGTGCCGCCCCGGATGACCGCTCCCAGGGCCAGCAGACCGTCGAATCGCCCGTCGCGGGCCAGCGCTTCGAGGGCGACCGGAATCTCCCAGGCCCCCGGTACCCGGACCACTTTCACCGCGCCTTCCGCCACGCCGTGGCGCGCCAGGGCGGCCAGCGCCCCCTCCAGCAGCCGCTCGACGATCGCCTCGTTGAACCGCGAGGCGACCACGCCGATCCGTCGGCCGGAGCCGTCGAGAGGGGATTCGGATGGGCGCAGAGTACTCATTTTCAAGGGACTTCCGGCGGCGGCACAGTGTAGCCGCGGCGGCGGCGGAGTGTCAACGAACGCGCCGCTTCGAAGCGGGTTTCAGAGATCGCCGCCGGGCGGACGCAGCCGGATCTCCTCGACCACGGCACCCTCGAGCTCGAGGCCCCACAGCAGGGCGCGGACGACCGCCTCCGGCGCCATCATCCGCGTGCGGTCCCACTCTCCCGGCAGGGTGTCCCAGAGCGGACTGACGGTGGCGCCGGGGGTCAGCGCGAGGATGCGCAATCCGGAGCCGGCGAGCTCCTCGCGCAGCGTCTCGACGAGCCCGAGCAGGCCCCACTTGGAGGCGCTGTAGGCCGACCAGCCGGGAAAAGTCCGCCGCGCCGCGACCGAGAGGATCGGAACGAGCGTACCGTGCCGCCGCTCCAGCATCGCCGGCAACACGGCACGCAGCAGGTTCGCGCAGCCGAGCAGGTTGGTGGCGACCACCTCGTCGAAGGGCTGGGCCGCCAGCTGCGTGAAGGGCGCGACGCGGGCCACGCCCGCCGCCGGAACCACCACCTCGACCGGTCCGACCTCGGCCTCGATCCGCCGGACAGCGATCTCCACGGCGGCGGCGTCCCGGACATCGGTCGCCACCGCAAGGCCGCTTCCCTCGGTCTGCGCCAGCACCTCCTCGAGCGGCGCGAGCCGCCGGCCGAGCAGGCCCAGCGAGTGCCCGCGCCCGGCGAGGGCCAGCGCACAGGCCCGCCCGATTCCGGATCCGGCGCCGCTGACCAGCGCGACGCCCCGGGCCGGCGCGCTCACCGGCGCTCCGGACGGGGCAGGACGAGGCAGAGGAGATGCGGAAGGAAGAGAAGATGGTCGGGACGGCGAGATTTGAACTCGCGACCCCCTGAACCCCATTCAGGTACGCTACCAGGCTGCGCCACGTCCCGACCGGAACTGCTCAATGGCTGGAGTTCCCGGCCGACATCCCGGTCAGCGACCGGGCTTGCCGAGAAGCTCGAGAATCGACCGCGCCTCGGCGAGCGCCGCGGCGATTCCGTTGCGCAGGGTTTCTATCCGCTCCTCCGGCGGCGAGTCAAGCGCCGCGGGCGCGAGCGGCCCGTCTCCGCTCGCCGTCGCCGCCGGAGGCGCCGCTTCCGCGAACAGGGACGGCGACGCGGCCGCGTGCCCCGCCGGCTCCCCTTCGAGCTTCTTCTTGGCGCCGGCGATCGTGTAGCCCTCCTCGTAGAGGAGCTGCTGGATCCGCCGGAGCGTGGCGACTTCGTCGGCCGAGAAAGTGCGCGCCGGGCCGTTCCCCTTGCCCTGCAGCATCGGGAACTCGGTCTCCCAGTAGCGCAGGACGTAAGGTGGCAGATCGAGCTGCTTGCAGACTTCGGCGGCTTTGAACGTTCGCTTCATCGGCATCCGACCGGTGCGCCGATCCTAGACCCGCAGGCGGCTCAAGTCGAGCGCTGGCGGACGACCAGGCGGACCGGCACGCCCGCGAGGTCGAACGTCTCGCGCAGCCGGTTCTCCAGATAGCGGCGATAGGAGTGCGTGAGCGGCAGCGAGCGATTCGCGAAGAGCATGAACGTCGGCGGACCGCTCGCCACCTGGGTCGCGTAGAAGAGTTTCCACGGGCGGTGATCGAGCCGGGGCGGCTGATGCTGCTGGATCCACTGCTCGAAGAGGCGATTGAGTTCGCCGGTCGAAACCTGAAGCCGGAAGCCGGCGTGCGCACGGTCGATTCGCTCGAAGAGATTCTCCACCGCCCTGCCGGTGAGCGCCGAGATATTGACGTGCGGCGGGTCGGCCAGGGCGTCGGCGAGCCGCGGCCAGGAGCGCTCGAGCCGCTCGCGCCCCTCGTCGTCGAGCAGATCCCACTTGTTGACCGCCACCACCGCGGCGCGTCCCGCCTGCCAGATCGCGCCCGCCACGGCAAGGTCCCCCGTCGTGACCCCTTGAGGCGCCTCGACGACCAGCACCGCGACCTCGGCGCGCTCGATCTGGCGCCGCGCCAGCATCACCGCGAGCTCTTCCGGCGCATCCGAGACCTTCGCCCGCCGCCGCATGCCGGCCGTGTCGATCAACAGGTAGTTGCGGCCGTCGCGCTCCAGCGGCGTGTCGATCGGATCCCGCGTCGTGCCGGCTACCGGCGAGACGAGCGTGCGGGATTCGCCCACCAGCCGGTTGAGCAGCGACGACTTGCCGACGTTGGGACGCCCGACGATCGCCACCGGGATGGCGCCCTCCGCCGGTCCGTCCGTCGCTTCGGCGGGCGGCAGCGACGCGGCGATCCGCTCCCTCAGTTCGGCGACGCCGAGGCCGTGCTCGGCCGAGACGGGGATCGGCTCCCCGAGTCCCAGCGCCCAGAACTCCCCGACCCCCTCGGCAGCCTGGCGGACGTCCGACTTGTTGACCACCAGCAGGGTCGGCCGCCGGTGCGGGCGCAGCTCGTCGAGAACCCGCTGATCGGCCGCGGTAATCCCCTCGCGTCCGTCGACGACGAAAAGCAGCAGGTCGCTCTCGTCGACCGCGGCGAGAACCTGGTCGTTGATGCCCAGCGGGTCCTCCCCGGGGACGAGCCCGCCCGTGTCGACCCACTGAACCGGGCGGCCCTCGGCGAGATCGGCCAGGGCAACCAGGCGATCGCGGGTGACGCCCGGTTGATTGTGGACGATCGCCTGGCGCCGTCCGACGAGGCGATTGAACAGGGTCGACTTGCCGACGTTGGGCCGGCCGACGATGGCTACCGAGGCGGTGAGGGCCGTCACGGAGCTTCCGACGAAGCCTTCAGCAGCCGCTGCAGAATGACCCAGCGGCCCGACTCCTGGACCAGGCTGTAGACGATCTGGTTCTCCTGCCGTGGCGACTCGGAGACCGTCAGCTCACTGCCCTCGGCGACCACGCGAAGCTCCCAGACCTCCAGCGCGACGGCGGTCGCCGAAGCGTTGCCGAAGTCGACCTCCGTCATCGTCTGGGAGAGCAGCCGTGGCCGCAGAGCGCGCCCCTCCGCCGCCAGCTCTTCGATGCGGGCACGCACCCGCTCCTGTTCGCGCACCGTGGCCACGGACGCGATGGGCGTCGGGTCTCCCGACTCGTAAGCGGCGGTCAGCGCGGTGGCGTACTGCGCCAGCAGGGTCTCGATCGCGCGGCGATCGGCTTCGCGCGCGGCGCCGCGGCCGCATGCGAGGCTGGCCAGCAGGGACAGGGCGAGGAGGGCGCGCAGGGGATTCGTCACGCCACGAGTCTAGCCGACTGCGGCGTGTTGCCGGCGCTGCCGATGTTGACAGCGGACCGCACCGACGCATACGATTGCTGGCCGCGCGAAAGTGGCGGAATTGGTAGACGCGCAAGCCTCAGGAGCTTGTGGTCGCAAGGCCGTGGGGGTTCGAGTCCCCCCTTTCGCACCAACCCCTCCCCCTCCGAGAGCGATCGCCCGCGGGCGATCGGAGATCCCCGCGGGGTGGCCGTTCAGCCGGCCGCCAGCACGACGATCGCCTCGCCGACCTCGGCCCGCTCGACCCGCACGATCCCCCGGACCCGCACCAGGCCGCCGAAGCGGTTCAGCACCTCGACCCGGATGTCGCAGTCGTCCCCCGGCGCGGGCGCGAGCACGACGCTCGCCCGCTCGATGGCCGCCAGCACGAGACGCCGGGGCTCCGTCTCGTCGGGCGCCAGCAGCAGCGCGGCGCTCTGGGCGACGGCCTCGGCCAGCAGTGTGACGGAAAGGTGGGCGGTCGCGCCACGCGACCACCAGGAATCCGCACTGACGCGTACCACCGCCCGCTCGTCGGACGCGCGGTCGACGAACCGGAAGGGGAAGGTGTGCGGGAGCCTCAAGCCGGCGTGTCGACGAGTCCGGAGTTGCGGGTCAGCACGAACTCGGCCAGCTTCTCGACCGAGCCGAGAGCTTCGGTTCCGACCTCTTCGTTCTCGATCTTGACGCCGAACTCCTGCTCGACGCCGAGCACCAGCTCGAGCGCATCGATCGAGTCCAGACCGAGGCCGTCGGGGCCGAACAGAGCCTCCTGGTCGCCGATCGACTCCGGGAGCCGGTCGAGCTTCAGGCGCTCCACCAGGATTTTCTTGATCCGGACCTTGACCTCGTCACGCACGGGAGCACTCATGGGCGCAAAATGCTAGCACTGCCCGGGCGGGATCGCCTCAGCGCATCACCAGGCCGCCGTCGACGGCGATCGTCTGCCCGGTGATGTAGGAGGCCTGGTCGGACGCCAGGAACGCGATCAGTGCCGCCACCTCCTCCGGCCGGCCAACCCGCGCCAGGGGTACCCCCTTGAGGTAGCCCTCGAGCTTGGCGGCCGGCAGGCCGGCGAGCAGCTCGGTGTCGATGAAGCCGGGCGCCACCGTGTTGACCGTGACGCCGAAGCCGGCCGCTTCGCGCGCCAGTGCCCGCGCGAAGGCGATCAGGCCGCCCTTGGCGGCGCTGTAGTGCGTCTGGCCGATCTGGCCGACAAGGCCGCTGGCGCTGGCCACGGCGATGATCCTCCCCCACCGGGCGGCATACATCCCCTTGATCAGCGATCGGGTCAGGCGGAAGGCCGAGTTGAGGTTGACGTCGAGGATCGCGGCCCAGTCCTCGTCGCGCAGGAACGGCAGGAGTCCGTCCCGGATCGCTCCCGCATTGAGGACGAGGACCTGGACCGGCCCGAGGTCGGCGGCGACCCGGTCGAGCATCGCGGTGGTCGCCGCTCGATCCGTGAGGTCCACCCCGTAGGCCCGCCCGTCGATCTCGACGGCGAGCGCTTCGGCCGCTCCCGCGTGGCGCAGATAGGTCACCGCCACGCGGCAACCGTCGCGCGCCAGCATGCGGGCGGTGGCCGCCCCGATGCCGCCGCTCGCGCCCGTCACCAGAGCCACCCGGCCGGACTTCGCGGCCATGCTCAACCCTCCGCTTCTGCCGCGACGAGCCGCTGCCGGGAGCCGGACTCCGCCCGCATCGATGCGCCCTCTCCTTCGACGACCGGTGCCGTCGCCGCGGCGAGCTCCCCGAGTGTTCGGCTCCGGACCCCTCGCAGCCGTCGCGCGAACCGCTCGCGAAAGCCGCGCCGGCCGGCCTCGTGGAAGAAGCGGGCGAAGCCCGTGTAGAGGCCCGGCAGCGGACGGTCGATCAGCTCCCACGGGTGGACGACCAGCACCGCCGGGCGTCCTGCGGCCATTGCCCGTCGGACGACCGCATCCGGTGCGAGTCGCCCGCACCACCCCCCGGCCGGCAGACCCAGAGCCCCCCCCCAGACGAGCGGCGGCAGCTCCAGGATGGCGTTGCCGGGCCAGCAGATCCAGGTGGCGCCGCGGGCGTTGCGCCGGCGCCCGGCGCCGGGCGAGGGCGCCAGCGAACTGTCGTAGCGGAAACCGAGCTCCGCCACCACCCGAAGGCGCGGATTCGCCGCGTGGCGCAGGGACCACTCGGGGGCGCGGAAGCCTTCGACCGGGCGCCCGAGGGTCGAGGCGATCAGGTCGCGGGCCAGCTCGAGGTCCCGCCGGAAGGCCGCCACCGTCCGGTCGTCGGCGCGCAGGTGCAGGTGGCCGTGGCAGGCCACCTCGTGCCCCGCGGCGGCGATCTCGCGCACCCGCCCGGGCAGGCGGGCCGCCACTTCTCCGAGTACGAAGAAGGTCGCGCGAGTCCCGAGTGCCGCGAAGAGATCGAGCATCTCGGGAAGCAGCCGATCCAGCTCCTCGGTCAGTGGCGGTCGGAGCTCCGGCCGGACGTACTCGGGAACCCAGCAGGAGTGGTACCACTCCTCGACGTCCACGGTCACCGCGAGACCGGGTGGGCCGACCGCCGGCCGGACCTCAGGGGCGGGCATCGGAGTCGTCGAAAACCTTGAAGTAGATCGCGGCACAGGAGATCCGGAAGGTGTCGAAAACCGGGCGGAAGTGACTGCCGCCGTCATTGTAGATCGTCCGCACCCGCACGTGCTCGAGCCGTGCACCGAGTCGGGCCGCCCGGATCAGCATCTCCGATTCGATGGCATAGCCGTCCGAGCGCAGGGGCATGCGCCGGGCCAGCGCCGCGGAAATCAGCCGGTACCCCGACTGGGAGTCGAGCAGCTCGAAGCCGCTCATCCAGGAGAGGATCCGCGAGCCGATGTAGTTCGTCCAGAACCGGGCCGGCGGAATGTCCCGCCGGTCCTCGAGGCGCACGCCGATGATCAGATCGGGCCGGCGCGCGTCCCAGGCGGCGAGAAATGACGGCAGGTCTGCCGGATCGTGCTGGCCGTCGGCGTCGAGGAGGAGAAGGGCCTCGGCGCCCGCCGCGAGGGCCCGCTCGATCCCGGCGCGCAGCGCGTACCCCTTCCCCCGGTTGCGCTCGAGGGTCAGGACCTCGGCTCCGGCGGCGCGCGCCACCTCCCCGGTGCGGTCGCGGGAGCCATCGTCGACCACGACCACACTCTCCACGTGCCGAAGGACACCTTGCACGACCTCGCCGACCGTGCGTTCGCACTGGTAGGCCGGCACGACGACGGACAGGTCTTTCCGATTCACGGCGGAGCCCGGCGTTATAGCACACGCCGATCCCACCCCGATCCCTCTTGCCTGATCGCGAAACCTCGTGACAGTCTTCACAGGTGCCTTCGATCTACCTCCCGGTCCTCTTCGCGCTCGCCGTCGCGGTCCTCCTCGGGACCGTCCTGATCGCACTCTCCTGGGCCACCGGCCTCAAGACCGGGGGCCGCGTCAAGTACTCGACCTACGAATCGGGAATGCCGCTGCTCGACCGTTCGCGCAAGCGGCTGTCGATCGCTTTCTTCCTGATCGCCATCGACTTCGTCGTCTTCGACGTCGAGGCCGCCTTTCTCTATCCGTGGGTCACCGTGCTGCGCGACGGGGGGATGCCTCTGTTCTGGGCCGTCATGGTCTTCGTCGGCCTGATCATCGCCGGGTACGCCTATGTCTGGAAGAAGGGCGGACTCGAACTCGCCACCAAGATTGCGCGTCCCGCGGAGGGCAATCGCCCGTGAGCCAGTCGCCGCCGGCCGGCTTCCAACTCCCGGCCGAGGTCATCGAGAAGGTCGAATCGCTGCGCTCCCGCTATCCGAGCGAAGAGGCACTGCTGCTGCCGGCCCTCCACCTGGCGCAGAAGGCCGCCGGCGGCTGGCTGTCGCACGACGTCATCGCCGCCGTCGCCGGATTGCTGGGCCTGCCGCCGTCGAAGGTGGCGGGAGTGGTCTCGTTCTACGACATGTTCCACGAGCAGCCGGTCGGCAGACACCGCATCCGGCTGTGCACGAATCTTTCGTGTCAGCTGCGCGGCGCCGACGAGCTGGCCGCCCTTCTCCGCCGCGAGCTCGGCGTCGACGCGGGCGAAGTGACACCGGACGGACGCTGTTCGTGGGTCGAGTTCGAGTGCCTCGGATCGTGCGACACCGCTCCGATGGCGATGATCGACGAGGACTACCACGAGAACCTCACTCCCGACCGCCTGCTGCAGACCGTCCGGAGGCTCGACTGAGATGGCCACCGAGCGCGTACTGACCTGCAACCTCGGGAGGCCCGAGGCGAAGACCGTCCGTGGCTACCGGGAATCCGGCGGCTACGAAGGGCTCGCCCGCGCCCTGCGGATGCAGCCCGAAGAGGTCGTCGAGGAGGTCAAGAAGTCGGGGCTTCGCGGGCGCGGCGGCGCCGGATTCCCCTGCGGCATGAAGTGGAGCTTCGTTCCGCGGGGCGTCGACAAGCCGAAGTACATCGTCTGCAACGCGGACGAGTCCGAGCCCGGGACCTTCAAGGATCGCCTCCTGATGGAGAACGATCCGCATCAGCTGATCGAAGGGTGCGTGATCGCGGGGTGGGCGGTCGGCGCCAACACGACCTACATCTACATCCGCGGCGAGTACACCCGGGCAGCCCGCGTCCTCGAGGACGCCATCCGGGACGCCTACGACAGCGGCATTCTCGGATCGAGCGTTCTCGGGTCGGGCTTCCGTCACGACGTGTACGTCCACCGCGGCGCCGGTGCCTACATCTGCGGCGAAGAGACGGGGCTGCTCGAGTCGCTCGAGGGCAAGCGCGGCCAGCCACGCGTCAAGCCGCCCTTTCCGGCGGTGGTGGGCGCCTTCGGCTGCCCGACGGTGATCAACAACGTCGAGACGCTCTGCTGCGCGGTCCACATCCTCAAGCGCGGCGCCGACTGGTTCAAGTCGATCGGCCCGGACGAGCGCAATACCGGCCCCAAGCTCTACGCGATCTCCGGCCACGTCGAGCGTCCGGGAACCTACGAGCACCCGATCGGCGTCACGTTCCAGGAGTTGCTCGACGGCTGCGGCGGCATGTACCGGGGTCGCGCCCTCAAAGCCTTCATCCCGGGCGGCGCTTCGGCGCCGATGATGACCGCGGCGGATGCCGGCATCCGGATGGACTTCGACACTCTGGCGAAGGCCGGGAGCATGCTCGGCTCGGCGGCGGTGATCGTGATGGACGAGACGACCTGCATCGTCCGCTCGACGCTGCGCCTGGCGAAGTTCTTCGCCCACGAATCCTGTGGCCAGTGCACGCCCTGCCGCGAGGGAACCAACTGGATGCGCCTCATCCTCCAGCGCATCGAGCGTGGCGACGGCACCGAGGCCGACCTCGACCTGCTGGCCGGCGTCGTTCCCAATGTCGGCGGCATCTCCCTGTGCGCCCTGGGCGACGCCGCGCAGGGGCCGGTCAAGTCGATGATCGCCCGCTTCGGCGACGAGATCCGCGACAACATCCGCAACCGTCGTTACCCGCTTCCCCGCCAGCCCTTCTTCGACTTCGGAGCCGTAGCCTGATGCCCACCGTCACGATCGACGACCGCACCGTCGAGGTTCCGGCCGGAACCAACCTCGTCGACGCCGCGCAGCAGGTCGGCGTGCAGATTCCGCACTACTGCTATCACCCGCGCCTTTCGGTGGTCGGCCAGTGCCGCATGTGCATGGTCGAGATTCAGGGGATGCCGAAGCTCCAGGCCGCCTGCTCCACCCAGGTGATGAAGGACGGGATGATCGTCCGCACCCAGTCGGCTCCGGCGCTCGAGGCGCAGCGGGCGATCATGGAGTTCCTGCTGATCAATCATCCGCTCGACTGCCCGATCTGCGATCAGGCGGGCGAGTGCGGCCTGCAGGACTACTCCTTCAAGCACGGACAGGCCTACTCGCGGTTCCGCTTCGAGGAGAAGCGGACTTATCCCGAGAAGGAGCGGATTCCGCTCGGCCCGACCGTGATCCTCAACATGAACCGCTGCATCCAGTGCACGCGGTGCATCCGCTTCACCCACGAGATCTCGAAGACCGGGGAGCTGTCCTTCTTCGAGCGTGGCTCGCACGCCGAAATCGGCACCTTCCCGGGCCGCCCGCTCGACAATCCGCTGTCGACCTGCGTCGTCGACATCTGTCCGGTCGGCGCGCTGACCTCGACCAGATTCCGCTTCGCCGAGCGCGTCTGGTACCTCGACAAGAAGCCCTCGATCTGCACCGGCTGCGATGCCGGCTGCAATGTCACGCTCGAGCACCGGCGGGGAGCCATCCGGCGCCTCAAGCCGCGCTTCAACCCCGAGGTCAACGATTACTGGATGTGCGACTTCGGCCGCGCGACCCACGAGCGGTATCACGACCTTCCGCGCCTCGCCGCGCCGATGCTGCGCCGCGACGGCGAGTTGCGACCGGTCGGCTGGCGCGAGGCGCTCGACACGCTCTTCTCGGCCCTGCGCGCCAAGCGGGCGGACGGCGGCGTGGGGATCCTCGGCTCCGGCTTCCTGACCACCGAGGAGTCCTGGCTGCTCGCCCGGCTGGCCAACCTGATCGACACGCCGCATCGCTCGGTACACGTCGATGCCGGGCCGGAGCGTCACATTCCGAACCCCGCCGGCGGCATCACCGGAAGGGAAGCCGCTCCCAATCGCCGTGGCGCCGAGCTCGCCGGCCTGACCGCGCGGGAAGGCGGCCTCGATGCCGGGCGGATCGTCGGGGGCGACGGGGCTTCGCTCTGTTCCACGCTGTTCGTCGCCGATTCGGACTTCGGAGCCGCGGCGCACGACCCGGCCGTGGTCGAGCGGCTGCGCCGGGCACGGTTCCTCGTCGTCATGGGCTGGGCGGATACACCGCTGGCGAAAGTCGCCGACCTGGTTCTGCCCTCGACCACCACCGCGGAGACCACCGGCACGTTCGTCAACGCCAACGCCCGGCTGCAACGATTCGAGCGCGCCTTCGCGCCGCCGACCCAGTCGCGCAGCGGCGTCGAAATTCTGGCCGACCTGTTGGCGCGCTTCGACGCCAAGTGGGCGCCCGTGACGCCGGCGGTCGCCTTCGATCTGATGTGCGAGGAGATCCCGGCCCTCGCCGGCCTGCGCTGGGCGGAGATTCCGCCGACCGGCATTCTGCTGCCGGCGCGAGAGAGCGAGGCCACGGCGTGAGCTCCGAGACCTTCGCGATGCTCGCCAAGATGGGGCTCTGGATGGCGACGCTGATCAGCGTCGCCCCGGCGATGCTCTGGGTCGAACGCCGCATTCCGGCGTTCATGCAGGATCGCCAGGGACCGAACCGGGTCGGACCGCTGGGACTCCTGCAGGGCATCGCCGACGCGGTGAAGTTCATCTTCAAGGAGGAGTTCACGCCCGCCAACGCCGATCGGGGGCTCTTCCTCATGGCGCCCGTGCTGGCGATGATCCCCGCCCTGACGACCTTCCTCGTGCTGCCCTTCGGCCCCGAGGTCGAGATCGGCGGTCACCGCACGAACCTCGTGGTCATCGACTCGGACCTCGGGGTGCTGCTCTTCCTCGCTCTCACCAGCCTCGGTGTCTACGCGCTGGTACTCGCCGGCTACAGCTCGAACAACAAGTACTCCCTGATCGGCGCCATCCGCGCCTCGGCGCAGATGGTCAGCTACGAGCTGGCGCTCGCCACGGCCGTCCTCTGCGCGCTGCTGCCGGTCGGCTCGCTCAACCTCAGTGAGGTCGTCAACTACCAGCAGCAGGGTGTCTGGCAGGTCGTCACGCAACCGATCGCCTTCCTCGTCTTCCTCGTCGCCTCCTTCGCCGAGACGAACCGTCTGCCGTTCGACCTTCCGGAGGCGGAGTCCGAGCTCGTGGCCGGCTACCTCACCGAGTACGGCGGTCTGCGCTGGGCGATGTTCTTCATGGGCGAATACATGTCGATGGCGACCCTGTCCGCCCTCGGAGCGACGCTCTTCTTCGGCGGCTGGTCGCTCCCCTTCGTCGACTTCAGCGGCTACTCGGGACTCGTCCAGGCAGCGCTCGGCTTCCTGGTCCTGCTGACCAAGATCGCCCTGTTCCTCTTCTTCTTCGTCTGGGTTCGCTGGACCTTCCCGCGGTTCCGCTACGACCAGCTGATGCGCCTGGGGTGGAAGGTCCTGCTGCCCCTCGCCATTCTCCAGTTCGTCGTCACCGCCGCCCTGACCGCCGGAGGGGTCCTGTGATGGAACTCGCGGTCTTCGTCGTTTTCGGACTCGCCGCCCTGATCTCGTCGATCGTCGTCATCGCTCATCGCAATCCGGTCTACGCGACGATGAGCCTGGTCGTCACGCTGGTTTCCACCGCGGTTCTCTACGTGCTGCTCGGCTCTCCGTTCCTCGCCGTGCTGCAGGTCCTCCTCTACACCGGCGCGATTCTGGTCCTCTTCCTCTTCGTCATCATGCTGCTCAACCTGGGTCGGGAGCGCGGCGCCCCCCGGCGAACTTCGCCACAGGCCTGGATCGTCGTCGTCCTGGCGCTGGTTTTCGCCGGCACGGTGGCGAGGCTGTTCCTCGACGGCCACGCCGGCTCGGCAGTACCGGCGCTGCGGCCCGACTACGTCTCCCTGCGCGCCATCTCCGAGCAGCTCTTCTCCACCTATCTCCTGCCCTTCGAGATCATCGGGCTGCTCCTGCTCGTCGCCGTCGTCGCCGCGAGCTGGGTGGCGCGGCGCGCCGACGATCCTGCCGCGGGCGGGACCACCGAGGAGTCCCGGTGAGCTCCGTTCCGATCTCCTGGTACCTGATCCTGGCGGCGGCGATGTTCGCCGTCGGCATCGTCGGAGTGCTCACGCGGCGCAGCAGCATCGCCGTCTTCCTGGCGATCGAGCTGATGCTCAATGCCGCCAACCTGACCCTCGTCGCCTACTCCCGGCTGCTCGACGAGATCGCCGGGCAGATGGTCGTCTTCTTCGCTCTCGCGGTGGCGGCGGCAGAAGCGGCGGTGGGACTGGCGCTGTTCATCGCGGTCTACCGTCTGCGGCGGACGATCGACGTCAACCGCCTCAACCTCATGCGGTGGTGATGCGATGAGAGCCCTCGACCTGCTCTGGCTCGTCCCCGCGCTGCCGTTCCTCGGCGCGGCGGTCAACGGCCTGCTCAATCGGAATCACCGGAAGGGGCTGGTCACCGCGATCGGAGTCGGCGCACCGGGCCTCTCGCTGCTGGTCGCGCTGGCGGCGATCTGGCAGCAGATCTCCGAGCTCGGGACGACCGGCTACGAACAGGTGCTCTGGGCGTGGACCGCCGGCGACCTCGCGATCGACGTCGGTTTCCGTCTCGATCCACTCTCCGCGGTCATGATGTTCGTGGTGACCTTCGTCGGATTCTGGATCCACGTCTATTCGGTCGGCTACATGGGTCACGAGGCCGGTTATCGGCGCTACTTCTCGTTCCTCAATCTCTTCATGGGCTCGATGTTGCTGCTCGTCCTCGGCAACAACCTGCTCGTGCTGTTCGTCGGCTGGGAGGGCGTGGGCCTCTGCTCCTACCTCCTGATCGGTTACTACTTCGAGGAGAAGTTTCCGCCTGCGGCCGGGAAGAAGGCCTTCATCGTCAACCGGATCGGCGACTTCGCCTTTCTGGTCGGGATGTTCGCGGTCTTCCAGAAGTTCGGCACGCTGCACTTGGCCACGATCACCGAGCGGGTGATCGCCGATCCCGCCGCGGCGCTCCAGCCGTTCGCCCTCGGCCTCTCGGCGGCCGGCTTCATCGCGCTCTGCTTCTTCGTCGGGGCCACCGGCAAGAGCGCACAGATTCCGCTCTACGTCTGGCTGCCGGACGCGATGGCGGGTCCGACTCCGGTCTCCGCTCTGATCCACGCCGCGACGATGGTGACCGCGGGCGTCTACATGGTCGTTCGCACCAACGCGATCTATCAGCTGGCCCCCGGGATTTCGGCGCTGGTGGCGATCATCGGCTGCGCCACGGCCATCTTCGCCGCCACCATCGCCATCGCCCAGAACGACATCAAGAAGGTCCTCGCCTACTCCACCGTCTCGCAGCTCGGCTACATGTTCCTTGCCGCGGGCGTCGGCGCCTACAAGGCGGCGATCTTCCACC
Organism: uncultured Thermoanaerobaculia bacterium; assembly: GCA_964471955.1. Classification (GTDB taxonomy): domain Bacteria; phylum Acidobacteriota; class Thermoanaerobaculia; order Multivoradales; family JAGPDF01; genus JACTMI01. The sequence goes on from CAYYIK010000001.1 coordinate 143,480, forward strand.
TGGCGACGCATGCGTTCTTCAAGGCCTGCCTGTTCCTCGGCTCCGGCTCGGTCATCCACGCCATGGGCGGCGAGCAGGACATGCGGCAGATGGGCGGCCTGGCGCGCAAGCTCCCCTCCACCTACCGGACCTTCCTGATCGCCACCCTGGCGATCGCCGGCGTGCCGGGTCTGGCCGGCTTCTTCAGCAAGGACGAGATCCTGGGAGCCACCTTCCTCGGCCACGTGCCGGCGGCGAAGCTGCTCTGGATCGTCGGTCTGGTCACCGCCGGCCTCACCGCCTGCTACATGTTCCGCCTCGTCCATCTGACCTTCCACGGCAATTTCCGCGGCTCCCACGAGCAGGAGCATCACCTCCACGAGTCCCCGGCGGTGATGACCGTTCCGCTCTGGGTCCTCGCAGCCGGGGCGATCGGAGCTGGCTGGTTCGGAATTCCGGCCGGCATGTGGAGCCTCTTCGGAGCCGCCGACCACGACCTGCTGGGCCGCTTCCTGGCGCCGGTGATCGCCGCGATCCCGGAGCACGAGCTGGCTGCCCACCACGCTTCGCACCAGACCGAGGCCCTGCTCATCGGCGCTTCCATCGGCGTCGCCCTGCTCGGAATCTGGCTGGCCTCCCGACTCTGGGGACGCGGTCGCGGCCTCGCCGCCGACGACTCCTTCGCCGGCCGGGCCCCGCGCCTGCAGCGGCTGCTCGCCGACAAGTACCGGATCGACGAGCTCTACGACCGCGTCATCGTCCGCCCCCTCGCCGCCGTCGCGCGCGGCTGCTGGAAGGTGATCGACACCCTGATCATCGACGGCGCGCTTCATGTCGGCGCCTTCGTCACCGAGCTCGTCGGTGACCTCGGCCGATTCACGACCACCGGGAACGTCCGCCATTACGGGATCTACTTCCTGGGCGGCGTGATCCTGCTCTTCTGGTGGATGGTGCTCTGATGGACGCCGGATTCTGGTCGCTCCTCCTCGGCGACAGCGTGACGCGGCTGGTGTTCTTTCCGGCCCTCGCGGCGCTGCCGCTCCTGCTGATGCGCCGCGCGCGGCCCGACGTCGTCCGCTGGTACGCCCTGGCCGTCTCCCTGGTCGAGGTCGGGCTGATGGTCGCCTTCTCGGCCGGACATTGGGATGCCGCCGGGATGCGCGTGAAGGATCCCGTCCTCCCCTGGGTCGACGTGGCGGGAATCCGCATCGCCTACGAGGTCGGAATCGACGGCATCTCCCTCCCCCTCGTGCTGCTCACGGGTCTGCTCCTGCCGGTCGTCGTGCTCGCCTCGTGGAAGGGGATCGACAAGCACTGGAGCGGCTTCGCCGCCTCCCTCTTCCTGCTCACGACCGGGATTCTCGGCGCTCTCGTCGCCCTCGACCTCTTCGTCTTCTACGTCTTCTGGGAAGTGATGCTCGTGCCGATGTACCTGATCATCGGCATCTGGGGCGGCGAACGACGGGTCTACGCGGCACTCAAGTTCTTCCTCTTCACCATGGCCGGCAGCCTGCTGATGCTGCTCGCCATCCTGTGGATGGCCTGGACGCACGGCCAGCTGGCCGGCTACTGGAGCTTCCGCTACGAGGATCTGCTCCGGCTCGACCTGCCGCTCTCCCAGCAGCTCTGGCTGTTCGGCGCCTTCGCGGTCGCCTTCGCCATCAAGGTTCCGATGTTCCCGGTCCACACCTGGCTGCCCGACGCCCACGTCGAGGCGCCGACCGGCGGTTCGATCATCCTCGCCGGCATTCTCCTCAAGCTCGGAACCTACGGCTTCCTGCGCTTCGCGCTGCCGCTGTTTCCGCACGCCGCCGACCGGGTGGCGCCATGGCTGCTCGCTCTGGCGGTGGTCGGAATCATCTACGGCGCTCTCGTCGCCTGGGTCCAGCCGGATATGAAGAAGCTGGTCGCCTACTCCTCGGTGGCCCACCTCGGCTTCGTCATGCTCGGTATCCTCGCCTGCGACCTGGTCGCGTGGCAGGGTGCCCTGCTGCAGATGGTCAATCACGGCCTTTCGACCGGCGCCCTGTTCCTGCTCGTCGGAGTGCTCTACGACCGGCGGCACACCAAGAAGTTCGAGGATTTCGGCGGGCTCGCGAAGGTGATGCCCTGGTTCGCCACCGTGCTCGTCTTCTCGACTCTCGCGTCGGTCGGATTGCCGGGCCTCAACGGTTTCGTGGGCGAATTCATGATCCTGATCGGCACCTGGAGCGCCGGCTGGAAGGTGCTCACCGCGATCGCCACCTTCGGTGTCGTGCTCGCCGCCGTCTATCTCATGCGAATGCTGCAGGAGACGATCTGGGGACCGATCACGCGCGACGAGAATCGGGGACTCCCCGACCTCACCGCCCGCGAGACTCTGGCCCTGCTGCCCTTGTGCGCCTTCATGCTCTGGATCGGCGTCACGCCGCAACGGTTCCTCGAGCCGAGCCGCCCCGCCCTCGCGGCGGTGCTCGAGGAGTACCGGTCTCGCCTGGCGGTGCCGCCGGCTTCGAGCCCGACCCTGACGACTCGCGCCGCGCCCGCCGGGGCGGACCGGACCTTCGTCGCGGCGGGTGACTCCGGCCGTGGAGGGATCCGGCCTTGAATCCGAACTTCGCCATTCCGGCCGCCGATCTGGCGGCCCTCGCTCCCGAGATCCTGCTGGTCGGAGCCGGCACCCTGCTCCTGCTGCTGGAGGCCTTTCTGCCGGCCTTGCGGAGGACTTTCATCCCGGCGGCGGTCCTCGCGGTCGCGGCGGCCGCCTGGCTGGTCGCGGGCCTCGAATCCGGAACGGCCTTCCATGCACTGGTCGAGTCGACGCCGCTGACCGCGGCCTTCTCGCTCGTCGTGCTCGCCGCCGCAGCGCTCTCCCTGCTCGGCGCGCCGGCCTGGCTCGAGCGGCACCGACTGCTGGCCGGCGAGTACCCGGCGCTCGTTCTCTGGTGCACCGCCGGACTGCTCCTGCTGCTGCGCGGCAGCGAGCTGCTGACCCTCTTCGTCGCGCTCGAGCTCTTCTCGGTGGCGCTCTACGGCCTGTGTGCCTGGGATCGGCGCAGCTCGCATTCGGCCGAGGCGGGCATCAAGTACTTCCTGATGGGAGCATTCGTCAGCTCCTTCGTCCTCTACGGCATCGCCCTGCTGTTCGGCGAGACCGGTACGACCCGCCTCGACGGCATCCTGACCGCACTCGACGGCGGCAAGGGGACGCCGGGCCTCGTGCTGCTCGGCTTCCTGCTGGTCGCCTCGGGCTTCGCCTTCAAGCTCTCGGCCGTCCCCTTTCATGCCTGGTCGCCCGATGTCTACCAGGGAGCCCCGACGCCCTTCGTCGCCTTCCTGTCCGTGGCGCCGAAGGTGGCGAGCGCCGCGGTCCTCGCCCGCGTCGTGCTCATCGCGGCGCAGAGTCCGATGGGGGCACGGTGGCCGGCGCTTCTCGGCCTGCTCGCGGTGCTCTCGATGCTGGTGGGCAATCTGTTCGCCCTGGTGCAGCGCGACATCAAGCGGATGCTGGCCTATTCGGGCGTCGCCCACATGGGCTATCTGCTGATCCCCCTCGCCGCGCCCGGGGAAGCCTCCTGGCAACCGATGCTGGTCTACCTGGCGGCCTACGCTCTGATGAACGCCGGTGCCTTCGTCATCGTCTCCCGCCTCTACCCGGAGTCCGGACAGCAGCACCCGATCTCCGACCTCGCCGGGTGGGGCTATCGCTTCCCGTTGCTGGCCGCCTGTCTGACGATCTGCCTCCTCTCGCTCGGCGGCATCCCTCCGACCGCCGGATTCCTCGGCAAGTTCCTCGTCTTCCTGCATGCGATCGAAAACGGTCGCCTGGCACTCGCCCTGGTCGGCATCGCCGCCAGCCTCGTCGGTGTCGTCGTCTATCTGCGGGTCGTCTACATGCTCTACATGAAGCCCGAGATCGCGACGCCGCCGGAGTCCTTCGGGCTGGACACCGGCGGGCGCCTGGCTGCGGTGCTCGCCGCCGCGGCCAGTCTGCTGCTCGGCCTCTGGCCGGCCCTGCTGGTTCGCTGGGCCGCGGCGGCTCTGCCCGGCGGCTGACCCTCCTCCCGGCGCGCCGATGGCTCCGACGAGCTCCCGGCCGGGACGGCGCGCCACCTCCCGGAGGAGTGTCGTGCGCGGCCATCCGGTACATCCGGCCGGGGAGATCTCCCCGCTGACCATCAACCGCATCTCGGTCTACCTGCGCTCTCTGCGGCAGCTGGAGGCCCAGGGCGTGACCCGGATCTCCTCGCAGCAGCTCGCCCGCCGGTTCCACCTCTCGTCGACCCAGATCCGCAAGGACCTGGCGCTCTTCGGCGGGTTCGGAGTCCGCGGGGTCGGCTACGACGTCGCCCGGCTGGCGCAGCAGCTCACTTCGCTCCTTCACCTCGAGCAGATCCAGCGCATCGTCATCGTCGGAATGGGCAATATCGGCACCGCCCTGGCGCGGTTCCCCGCGTTCAATTCCGGGACCTTTCGGGTCGTCGCGGGGTTCGATGCCGACCCCCTCAAGGTCGGCCGGGAGATCGGCCCCGTCCGTATCCTCCCGATGGAGGATCTCACCTCCGTGGTCGAGGCCACCGGAGCCCGCCTCGCGGTACTCGCCGTCCCGGCAGACGCCGCGGTCCCGGTGTTCCGGGCGATCGCCGCCGCGGGGATCCCCGCCGTCCTCAACTTCGCGCCGGTCACGCTCCCCCCGGTGCCCGGCTGCCGGGTCAAGCACGTCGACCTGCGGATCCACCTCGAGGAACTGGTTTTCTTCGCTGTGGCCGCCGCCACGGCGGCGTCCGGCGAGGGCGTGTAGAATCGACGCCAGGAGGACCCGGACATGCGGCAGTTTTCCGCGCCCCGCGGCAGGCAGGCGGGCTTCTCGCTGATCGAGTTGCTGGTGGTGATCGCGCTGATCGGCGGTATGGCGATCTGGGGCATCCCCGCCTTTCTCAACACGCTGAACCGGACCCGGCTGGTCGCCTCGGCGCGCGAAGTCGCCGTCCTGATGCAGGTTGCGCGCATGGAAGCGGTCAAGCGCGGCAACACCAACGGCAACCTGCGCAATCAGGTCGCCGCGGTGGTCTTCGAAACGGGCAGCCAGGGCAAGGTCTTCCGGCTCCTGGTCGACGACAGCGCGGACGGCAACTGGAATCCCGCCACCCAGATCGGCGCCGCCTACCATCTGCCGACGGGGGTCGTCCTGCAGGCGCCGGGCGAAGATCCGGAAGGGACCAACGCCATCGTCGGCTGGGACGACACCGGGGTTGCGGCCGACGACCTGGACGGGCCGACGTTCCTGTCCGACGGCGCCGCTCTCGGCGCCGGGGCCTTCCGACTCTTCGACAGCCGAGGCAACTACCTCGAGGTCCAGATCGAGTTTCCCGCCACCGGCAAGCCGGCGATCCAGAAGTGGTTCGGCGGCACGAACTGGTGGGAGAACGGGGAAGCGAACAACAAGTGGCGGTGGTATTGAGCCTGACGGTACCGCGAGTCCGTCAGGCCGCGAGGCCGTAGAAGCTCAGGGCGGTCTCTCCGTAACGGCGCTGCTCCCGACGCACCCACCGGCCGCCGGGGTCCGGGAGTTCCGACCGGCGGGAGTGCTCGATGGCCAGTTCGGCTCCCGGCGCCGCGACCGCCTCCAGCGCCTGCAGGACCGGCGGCTCGAGACCGCTGGCGTACGGGGGATCGGCGAAGATCAGCTCGAAGCGCTCCCCGGACGCGACCAGCAGCCGCATCGCCTCGAGGGCGGGCTTCGCCAGCAGGCGGGCCGAGCCCGGCGGCAGCAGCCGGAGATTCTGGCGCAGCGTCTCGATCGCCCGGCGGTCGGTCTCCACCAACGTGGCCGACAGTGCTCCCCGACTGATCGCCTCGATGCCGATGGCCCCACTGCCGGCATAAAGGTCGAGCAGGCGCGCCTGCTCGAGCCGGTCCGCCCAGATCGCGAACAACGCGCCGCGTACTCTTGCCTCGGTCGGCCGGGCACCGGGAGGGACCGCCAGAGATCTCCCTCTGAGCAGGCCGGCTTCGATCCGGACGGCACCGGGGCCGGAGCTGGATCGCCGGGTCACCAGCCGCGGCGCAGGAGGCGCTGGAAGTGGAGCCGCACCTCCTCGCGCGGAATGTAGAGGGTCAGAGGCTGCTCCGGTGAGGACAGCTCGATGCCCTTGTCGTCCGCCGTGAAGGCGACGATCTCGAAACGTACTCCGTCGAGCCGTTCGAGGAGATCTCCGATCTGCGGCTGGTAGTCGCCCGGAAGTTCGATCTCGCGCGACCTCGGATCGATCGCCGCTTCGATGTCGCGCACCACCCGGACGAGCGCTCCGAGCGCCAGTGACGGCGAACTGTAGCGATCGTAGCGGAAGGTCTGCGGCGCGCTGCCGGGAAGGCGCAACTCGAGCGTGCAGGACTCGATCCAGGCCCCTTCCGGACCGCCCGGGTCGGCGTCCGTCTCGCCGAGGTCGGGCTCGGAGAGCCGATTCAGCCAGGCCTCGACCTCGCCCGATCCGACCTCACCGAGCGACATCTCCTCCGCTCCGGCGGGGCCCTCGCGGCGGCGGATCGTGCCGTTGGCGAACAGCGTCACTTCCCGATGTCCGACCGAGCTCACGCAGTCCTCCGTTACCAGGATGCGCGCCCGCGGATCCTCGTCCGCGCTCGCGCCGGCGAGGGCCGGCGCGAGCCCCGCCAGGGCCGTGCAGAGCCACCGCAGACGCACTAGGCTCCGGCTCCCCAGGGTCGGGGGCCACCCCGCCCCGCCCCCGACCGGGTGCCGGCCTCCCGCTTCGTCCCGAGCGCCCGCCGTGCGACGCCGAGGGCGAAGGCGAGCTCCTCGGCTGCCCCGATGCGACCGTCGAGCCGGGCGTCGAGCGCCGCCCTCAGGGCCTCGCCGACATGGGGGCCGGACGGCAGGCCGGCGGCGACGAGATCCTCGCCGCGGATGCCGAGGGACAGCCGGCTCAGTTCCATCAGGTAGCGCTCCACCCACTCGGTGGCCGGATCCCCCGCCGCGGCGACGAGGCAGAGCTCCTCCGATCCGAGTCCGGCGAGGGTCCGTACGACGCCGTGAGGCTTCGGTCCGGGCGCCGACAGCCGCCGCGCGAGACGGGCGAGGTCGCCGCAGCGCAGCAGGGCCCTCCGGGTGCCCCGGTCGAGGTCGAGTCGCAACTCCAGGCGCCCCCGCGCCGCCACCGGCATGCCACCGGCGAGAGCGAGAAGAGCCGTCACCCAGGGTTCGGGGACCGGTCGCCCGGTGGTGGTGAAGTCGAGCCGGCGGGCGGCGGCGGCCACTCGGGGGACCGCCCGGGGGTCGGCCGCGAACGCGGCAGGCAGGTCCGGATCCAGCCCCGCCAGCAGACCGAGGTCGCTGAAACGCCCCCAGACGTACGGCAGCCGCTCCCAGTCCTCGCAGGTCCGCTGCAGCTCGCGGCGGAGACGGTCCCCGGAGATGGCGGCGAGAGCCCCCCCGGCGAGGGCTTCGCGCGCCAGCCCCTCCGTCTCCGGTTCGCAGCGCCAGCCGAAGCGCGCCTCGAAACGAACGCCTCGCAGGATGCGCGTCGGGTCGTCGACGAACGATCGGCGATGCAGCACCCGCAGCCGCCCGGAACAGAGATCGGGCCAGCCGCCATGAGGATCCAGCAGGAGGCGCGGCGCCGGCGTCAGCCGTAGTGCCAGCGCATTGACGGTGAAATCGCGGCGTGCCAGGTCGTCGGCCAGCGCACAGGGCTCGACCTCCGGCAGCGCGCCCGGGGCCGCGTAACGCTCCCGCCGCGCCGTCGCGAGGTCGAGCAGTGAGCCGTCGTCCAGCTCGAGCGTTGCGGTGCCGAAGCGCGGGTGAAACCTGGCTGGCACCCCCAGCGCGGCCGCCAGTCGACGGGCGAAGGGCAACGCATCCCCCACCACGACGAGATCGACGTTCGAGGGGAGCTCGCCGCGCAGCAGATCCCGGACGCCGCCCCCGGCCCAGGCCAGCTCGACTTCGCTCGGCCCGGCGGTTGCCAGGACGCTCGCCAGCAGTCGCCGCATCGCTTCGGGCAGGCCGGCGAGCAGACGCTCGGGATCGGGGGCCGGGCGACTCACCCCCGGATCCTACTCCCGCCCGGCTCAGAGTCCGAGTCGGTGGACGCTGCCGCGCCCGACCAGATTCTCCACCGCGCCGACCAGTTCGCTGCTGTACTCGACCCGGAAGCGGGCCTCGGCGGCGATCTCGACGTCCACGCCGGAAGGCAGGCGGGTCGTCAGCGTGACCGGCGCCTCACCCGGGTGTCCGGCGAGCAGGTCGCGCAGCTCCAGCATCTCGCGCCGCGAGAGCTCGCGCCTGAGTTCGACGCGGACGCCGGTGATCAGGCGGCGAGCGGCGCGATCGAGCGGAGTGATCTCCTCCACCGACATCTCGACCTCGCTGCCCCGCTCCCGGACCACACCGCGCACGACGACCGCCGCGTCTTCGACGAGCAGCGAGTCGTACTTCTTCAGTGCCTCGGCGAACACCGTGGCGTTGACCCCGCCGGTGAGGTCCTCGAGGACGAAGCGGGCCATCACCTTGCCCGCGTTGGCGCCGCTCTTGATCTTCAGCCGCTTCACCCGGGTCACCAGCCCGCCGATGGTCGCCTCGCCCTGATGCCCCTCGCGCAGCGCGCGCGTGGTGTGCGTGGTGAGGGCGGCGAGGCGGGCCTCGAACTCGGCGAGCGGATTGCCGGTGAGAAAGAAGCCCAGGGCCTCCTTCTCCGCCCGCAGCCGATCGGCCTCCGGCCAGACCGTGACCGCCTCGTCGACCGGCGGCTCGAGCTCCGCCGCCATCCCGCCGCCGAACAGGCTCCCCTGCCCGGCCTCCTCGGCCCGCCGGCGCCGCTGTGCCCAGTCGATCGTCCGCTCGAGCGAAGAGGCCAGCGCGGCGCGATGGAAGCCGAATCCGTCGCAGGCACCCGACTTGACGAGCGTCTCGAGCACCTTGAGGTTGACATTGCGCGAGTCGACCTCGGCGGCGAGCTGCGCCAGGCTGCGAAAACGACCGACCCGCCGCCGGGCGGCGAGAATCGCCTCCGCGGCGCTCTCGCCCAGCCCCTTGATGCCGCCCAGTCCGAAACGGATCGATCCGCCCTCGACCGCGAAAGCCCATTCGCTGACGTTGATGTCGGGTGGCAGCACCGGGATCCCCAGTTCGCGACATTCGCCGACGTACTTGACGACGTCGTCGGTCGACGCGATCTCCGAGGTCAGCATCGCCGCCATGAAGGCCGCCGGGAAGTGCGCCTTCAGGTAGGCGGTCTTGTAGGCCAGCATCGCGTACGCGACACTGTGACTCTTGTTGAAGCCGTAGCCGGCGAAAGGCTCGATGTAGTTCCACAGCTCCTCGGCCTTGGCCCGCGCGAAGCCCTTGCGCTCGGCGCCGTCGAGGAACTTGTTCTTCTGCTCCGCCATCACCTCGAGCTTCTTCTTGCCCATCGCCTTGCGCAGGACGTCCGCCTCGCCCATGGTGAATCCGGCGATGGCGACTGCGATCTGCATGACCTGTTCCTGGTAGGCGATGACGCCGTAGGTCTCACGCAGGATCGGCTCGGTTTCGGGGAGGATGTAGGTGACCTTCTTCGCGCCCGACTTGCGGGCGATGAACGTGTCGACCATCCCGACCGAGAGCGCGCCCGGTCGATACAGGGCGTTGAACGCCGCCAGGTCCTCGAATCGCGAGGGGCGCGCCCGGCGGAGCATGTCCCGCATTCCCGAGGACTCGAACTGGAAGATTCCGCTGGTGCGCCCCTCGGCGAAGATCTCGAAAGTCGCCGGATCGTCGAGCGGCACCGCGTCGAGATCGAGGTCGATCCCCAGGTGACGCAGCATGCGCAGCGTGTCGTCGACGACCGTCACCGTCTTGAGACCGAGGAAATCCATCTTCAGCAGCCCGAGACGCTCGACGCCCTTCATGTCCCACTGGGTGACGATTTCGTCCTTGCTCGTCTTGTAGAGCGGCACGATCTCGTCGGTCGGCACCGGCGTGATGACCACTCCGGCGGCATGCACCGAGGCGTGGCGGGTCAGTCCTTCGAGCCGCGAGCCGATCTCGACGACCTCCCGGATCTTCGGATCGTTGCGGATCTCGGCCGCCAGGCTGTCGACGGTCCGGGCCGCATCGCCGAGCGACTTCTCCATGTCGGGCAGCATCTTCGCCACCCGGTCGACCTCGGCGTACGGAAGGCCCATGACCCGTCCGACGTCGCGCAGGACGCCCTTGGCGGCGAGGGTCCCGAAGGTGATGATCTGCGACACGCGATCGCGGCCGTATTTCTCGGCAACGTACTGCAGCACTTCGCCACGCCGCCGCTGGCAGATGTCGGTGTCGATATCGGGCATCGACACGCGCTCCGGGTTGAGGAAACGCTCGAAGAGCAGATCGTACTGGAGCGGATCGATGTCGGTGATCCGCATCGCCCAGGAGACCAGGGAGCCCGCCGCCGAGCCGCGACCCGGACCTACCGGAATCGAGCATTCGCGGGCGTGGCGGATGAAGTCCCAGACGATCAGGAAGTAACCGGCGAACCCCATCCTGCGGATGACGTCGATCTCGTAGCGCAGGCGCTCGCGGTAGACGTCCTCGGAGTGACGTTCGAACACCGCCGGGCTGCGCCGCCGCAGCTCGCCCAGCCGTTCCTCGAATCCTTCGCGGGCGACCCGTTCGAAGTGGGAGTCGACCGTCTCGCCCGGAGGAACCGGAAACTCCGGCAGATGGAATCCGTCGCCCGCCAGCTCGACGTCGCAGCGCTCGGCGATCGCCAGCGTATTCTCGAGCGCGGAGAGGTCCTGCGGAAAGAGCCGCCGCATCTCGTCGATGTTCTTCAGGTAGAACTCGTCGCTGGCGTACTTGAGTCGATCCGGGTCGGCGAGTGTCGTCTGAGTCCCGACGCAGAGCAGGACTTCGTGGGCGAAGGCGTCGTCCTTGCGCAGGTAGTGGCAATCGTTCGTCGCCACCATCGGCAGTTCCAGCCTGCGGGCCAGCCGGCGCAGGACCTCGTTGGCGGCGCGCTGTTCGGGAATGCCGTGGTCCTGCAGCTCCAGGTAGAAGTTCCCCTCGCCGAGGATCTCCCGGTAGGCGCGTGCGGTCTGCTCCGCCTCGGCCTCGCGGCGGGACAGAATCTGCTCGTTGATCTCCCCCTTGAGGCAGGCCGACAGGCCGATCAGCCCCTCGCTGTGTCGCCGCAGCAGGTCATGATCGATACGCGGCTTGTAGTAGAAGCCGTCCAGATACGACCGCGTCGTCAGCTTGATCAGGTTCCGCCAGCCCGCCTCGTTGCGCGCCAGCAGCACGAGGTGATTGCTGGAGGACCGTTGGGGCGAGCGCTCGGTGTGGCTGCCCTGGGCCACGTAGGCCTCGATGCCGAGGATCGGCTTGACTCCGGCCTTGCGGGCGCGATCGTAGAACTCGATGGCGCCGAAGAGATTGCCGTGATCGGTGAGCGCCAGAGCCGGCTGGCCCGCGGCCTTCGCCGCGCCGATCACCTCGTCGAGGCGGTTGGCGCCGTCGAGCAGGCTGTACTGACTGTGGAGGTGGAGATGGACGAAGCTCACGCCGGCGGAGCCTCGGGAGCCGGCGCGGCCTCCGGCGCCTCCGGGACTTCCGGGCCTTCCTCTGCCCCGCCGCGGTAGACCGCGGAACGCCGGTAAGCCACCACCCAGTGACGGACGAAGACCTGGATGGCCGCCGCGGCGGGAACGGCCACCAGCATCCCGACGAGTCCGAAGAGGCGGCCGCCGACGATGATCGAGAGCAGCACCCAGACCGGGTGAATCTTCACGCTCTTCGAGAGGATCTTCGGCGAGAGCACCGTGCCCTCCAGCATCTGCGCACCGGCGAATACCGCGGCCACGGCGATCAGCCGCCCGAGGCTCTGGTGCTCGATCCAGCAGAGCAGCAGCGCGGGTCCGAGGCCGACAACCACGCCCATGTAGGGGATCATGTTGGCGAATCCGGCCACGATACCGAGCAGCAGTCCCATCGGGACCCCGATGATGGTCAGACCGATGCCGTTGATCGCCGCCAGAATCACGGCAATCGTCAGCTGCCCGCGCAGAAAGCTCGACACCGCCTCGTTGACCTCGGAGACGCGCTCCCGGGTGATATCGCGGAAAGCTCTCGGAACGAGGTCTCGAATGCCCCGTTTCAGCTTGGGAAAGTCGACCAGCAGATAGAAGGCGAAAACCGGAACGAAAATCAGATCGAGCAGGAACAGCAGCAATCCGAGAGCGCTCGAGAAGATCCCGCCCAGCCAGCCGAAGGCCGACTTGATGAGCTCCGGCCACTTCTCCTCGATGATCGACCGGAGACGGACCTGGAGGGCCTCGTACTGGACCGGATAGGCCTCCCTGGTCTGCTCGAGAACGGGCAGCAGCCGCTCCTCGACCCGCTCGCGGTACTGGGGGAACCGCTGCCGCACTTCGACCAACTGGTGGTTGATGACCGGCACGACGAGGAAGAGAAAGCCGGTCACCGCGACCAGAACCCCGGCGAAGACGAAGACCGTCCCGAGGGTTCGGGAACGACCCCGGCGTTCGAACCAGGTCACGGCAGGATCGAGAATGTAGGCGAGAACCAGTCCGAGGATCAGCGGCAGGAGCATGCGGCGGGCGAAGAACAGGATGGCGAACACGGCCCCCAGGGCCGCCACGAAGACGACCAGCCGGAGCAGCGCGGGGTCGGTTCCCGCCAGCCGTCGCCTCATCGGTTCGCCGCCATCCGGTTGGCCCGCACGATGTAGTCGATCCCCGACGCGACGGTGAGAATCGCCACGCCGAAGGTGGCGAACATAGCCACCGCCGTCAGTCGTTCCTCGACGCCCGAGAGCAGGACGAGAATCACGGCGCCGACCTGAAAACCGGTGTTCACCTTGCTCACCGGACTCGGCGGAAACCGAGTCACTCCCGACGCGAGATGCAACAGCAGCGCCATCACGACGATGACGATGTCGCGGGTGATCACCAGCGCGCTCACCCACGCCGGAATGACGTACCCGGCATGAAGATTCGGGATGGCCAGCACGACGTACGAAGTCACCAGCAGAAGCTTGTCCGCCGCCGGATCGAGGTAGGCGCCGAGAGCCGTCTGCTGCTTCCAGAATCGGGCGATGAACCCGTCCAGGGCGTCGGTGATCCCCGCGATGGCGAAGATCCACAGGGCTCCCCGCGTGTCGCCGTCGAGAACCGCGATCACGAAGACCGGCACCAGCGCCATGCGCAGGAGCGAGATCAGGTTCGGCACGTTGAAGCTCATTCGCCGCCCCTTGCCGCGCGGCGGATCCAGCCGCTCACCTCGGCACCGGAGACCGGTCCGCCGGGGAGGCACTCGCCGACCTCGCGAATCCAGCCGCAAGTCGCGGCGGCGAGGCAGACCTCTTCCCAGGTCGGCGACTCCGCCAGGACCGGCGCGCACGCCCCCCCGGGAGCCTCTCCGGCAACGGCCCGCAGGACGGCTCCCATCGCCTCGGCCCGGCGCGCCGGCCGGTCCGGCTGGAAGTTGTGCACGGTCTCGTCGATGGAGAGCAGGCCGAGGTTGACCACCCGGATGATCTCCTCGCGCGCCGGGTGTCCGGTCAGGTCGGAGGCGATCCGCGCCGTGCCCCCGCGGCCCGTTCGCACTCCCGGAACCAGCCAGTAGAGGATTCGGGCGAGGTCCGCTCGCGTCAGCTGCGGGCTGGCCGCGGCCACCCGGACCTCCTGCGGGGAATGGGTGAGCCGCCAGTGGAAGCGCGCCGTGGAGAGTGCCTCGCGCGCCTCGCCGTCCCGCGGATCCGCGGCGACCAGGCGGTCGAGTCGCTCGAGCGCCGCCCCGACCGCGCCCAGCTCCACGTCGAGCGCCGCCAGCCGCAGCTCCTGCAAGCGCGTCAGAGGCTCGCTGGTGGCCAGGTCGAGCAGTGCCGTCCGTTCCGCCCGCGCATCGCCGCTCGCCGCGGCCACCTCGACGGCGAGCCGGCGCGTCTCCCGCTCGCGGGGACGCCAGAGCTCGAGAGTCGCCTGCTCGCGCCGCGCCTCGTCGACGTGACCGCGCGCCAGAGCCTCCTGGACGCGGCGGCGCTGTCCGACCAGAGCCGCCGGCTCGAGCTCGCCGAGATGGCGCGCGGCAACGGGATCCACCGCGGCGATGCGGCGCAGCTGGGCATAGGACTCGATGACGTCGCCGGTGAGCTCGAGCGCTCGGGCCTCGAAGAGGACGACCGCTGGTCGGCCGCGCGCGGCGGCGGTCAGCCGGGAGATCCTCGCGAGCGCCGCGCGGGCGTCGCCCCCGACCAGCTCCACTTCGGCCAGCAGCAGCAGCTCCGCGTCGGAGTCGGGAATGGCCTCGCCATCGCTGAGTTCGCGGGCGAGTACCTGCGGGGACTCTCCGGCGACGAGGCGACGGTGCAATCCGGTCAGGAGCGGGTCGGCGGACAGGCCGAGCGCGGCGACCGGCTCCGGCAGGAAGGAGCGATCGGTCTCCGGGAGCGGCTCCGGCACCGGCTGCGGCGGAGGTGGCGGAGCGCAGGCCGCCACCAGCAGCAAGACGACCCCGCTCCGGAGGGTTCGCAGGAACCGTCCGCGGATCATCGGCGCAAGCCCGCTACGCCTCCGGCGCGGCGGTCGCGATGGTCGCGATCGCGTGCTTGTAGATCAGCACTTCGCGGCCCCGGGATTCGAGGACGACCGCGAAGCGATCGAAGCGCCGGATTCTGCCTTCGAGCCGCTTGCCGGTCACCAGCTCGAGCTCCATGGCGCGGGCGTCCTTCAGGCTCTGGAAGAGGAATCCGTCCTGGATGTTGATGTTCGGCTTGTTCATTGCGCCCCTCGCCTCACTCTTCGAGCTCTCGCGCGAGCCGGCCCGCGAGGGATTCGATCTGTCGGGCATCGTGCCAGTCGGTTCCGGGTTGCCGACGGAACCAGGTTTCCTGTCGCTTGGCATAACGTCGCGTCGCGACGACGATCTGTCGCACCGCCTCCTCGAAGTCGATGGCGCCGGCGAGGTGCCGGACCCATTGGGCGTACCCGATGGCCTGAAAGGCCGTGGCGCCGGGATCCACCCCCTTCTCCAGCAGGCCGCGAACCTCGTCCAGCCAGCCGTCCGCGATCATCTGACGGACGCGCGCCTCGATGCGATCGTACAGAAGGGGCCGCGGAAGCGTCAATCCGACGCGGCGCGCGGCGAGCGGCAGCGCGCCGAACGGCCGATCGGCGATCCAGGACGAGAGCGGCCGGCCGCTGGAAAGGACGATCTCGAGAGCCCGCAGGATGCGCTGGCGGTCACCACGGCCCAGTCGCGCCGCCGTCGCGGGGTCGCGCCGCGCGAGTTCCTCGCGCAGCGGCTCCAGCCCCTCCGAGTCGAGCCGGCGAATCAGCTCGTCGCGCACGGTGGCGTCGACTTCGGGCAGCGGGGCGATGCCTTCGAGCAGCGCCTTGAGGTAGAGCCCGCTGCCGCCCACCACGATTGCCGGCCGGCCCCGCCCGGCGATCTGCGCCAGGATCTCGCGCGCCTCGGCGGCGAAGCGACCGGCCGTGTACTGCTCCTCGGGCTCGGCGCGATCGAGCAGGTGGTGCGGAACGCGGCGGCGCTCCTCGAGAGAGGGCTTGGCGGTGCCGACGTCGAAGCCGCGGTAGACCTGCAGGGCGTCGGCGCTGACGATCTCGCCGCCACAGCGCTCGGCGACCGCCAGGGCCAGGCGGGACTTGCCCACCGCGGTCGCTCCGACGATCACCAGCACGCGGCTCACCCGGGCAGTCTAGCGGCTCGAGGCGAGGGCTCGCGGCGCCGCCGGAAGTTCGATCCGCCAGGGCTCCCCCGGGCGCCAGGTCAGGCGGACCGCTCCCAGCCGGTCGATGCGCAGGCAGCGGAACCCGGCGGCGACGTAACGGGCCAGCGCCGCTGCCGCCGGATGCCCGTACCGGCTGTCGACACCGGCCGAGACGATGGCCAGCGGCGCCCGCACGCTGCGCAGCAGAGCGTCGCTCGACGAACCGGCCGAGCCGTGATGGGGGACGTGCAGCAGGTCGGCGCGCAGTTCGGCCCCGGCTCCGGCGACCAGCTGGCGCTCGCGCGCCGCGGCGATGTCGCCGGGAAAGAGCAGGCGGCGCCCACCGGCATCGATCCGCACGACCAGCGAACCGGCATTGTCGTCCGCCGGGGTGCCCGCGTCCGTGAAGACGCGCAGCGCGAAGCCGCCGAAGCGCCACCGCAGGTCGCCGGTCACCACTCGGGGTGGCTGGCCGGCCGCGCGCTCCAGAGCGGCGGCACACGACGAACCGGCCGCTCCCCGGGGGATCCAGATCTCGTCGATCGGCAGGCGACGGGCCAGGTCGGCGACCCCGAGGCAGTGGTCGGCGTCGGCATGCGAGACGATCGCCAGCCGGAGTCGCCGGATCCCCCGCACGGCCAGTTGCGGCAAGAGGACCCGGGAGCCGAAATCGAATCCCGCGGCGCCGCCGCCGTCGATCAGCAGGGCTTCGCGCCCGCGGCGCAGGAGCGTCGAGTCCCCCTGACCGACGTCGAGGAAGAGCGCTTCGAATGGGGCCTCGGGAGCCCGTCCGTGCCCGGCCTGGAGGAACAGGAGCAGAGCGAGGCCGGCGGCCCGTCCCGCTCGCCCCCCTTCCCCGGCCGCGGCAAAGGGAACGGCCGCCAGCAGGCCCGCGAGCCAGCCGCCGGGCCAGCAGACGGCGACCGGAAAACCGCCCGGCAGGGACGCCAGAGCGTCGAGCGGGGCGGCGATCCCGTCGAGCGGCAGGGCGGCCGCGATCGCCAGCGTCGGCGCCACGGCCGCGATCCCCAGCCAGAGGATCGCGGCGGCGAGCGCCAGCGCCCCCCAGGGTACCGCCAGCAGGTTGAGCAGCGGCGCCAGGGGCGAGAACTCCCCGAAGGTGGCGATGCTCCAGGGGAGCGAAGCCACCTGAGCCGCCAGGGTCGCCGCCACGCCGGCGCCGAGGAGGCGCGGGATCCGGCCACGGCTGTGCCCGGCCCAGCGCGGTGCGAGCAGCAGCAGGCCGGCGGTGGCGGAGAACGAGAGCACGAAACCGACGTCCCGCACCGCGTCCGGATCGAGCGCGAGCAGCAGGATGGCAGAGACCGCGAGCCCCTGCAGGGCGCCCGGAATCCGTCGCACCGCCAGGCCGGCGATGGCCAGCAGCGCCATCGCGGTCGCGCGCAGCACCGAAGGCGCCGGTCCGACGAGGAGCAGATAGACGAAGACGGCGAGGGCCGCCACGCCCAGACGGGCCAGCCGCGGCAGTCCGAGTGCCGCCCAGCCGGCCAGCAGGGCGACCAGCGAGACGTTGAAGCCGGAGACCGCGATCAGGTGCGCCAGGCCGGTGCGCCGCAAGGCGCTGCGGTGGGCTTGCGAGAGCGCCGCCGCGTCCCCCAGCAGCAGCGACCGGGCGAGCGCGATCCCGGGCCGTGTGCCGCCGTCCGGCATCGCGGGCACCGCGGCGAACGCCGCCAGCACGCGGCGGCGCAGGGCGTTGGAGAGCCGGGCGAGACCGCCGGGTGGAGCCGTCGTGTCGAGAAACTCCTTCGACTTGACCGAGATCCGCCACGGTCCCGGTGCCAGGGGCACCTCGTTGGCGAACCCGGCCGACCGGCGCAGGTTGCCCCGCGCTCGCACGCGACTCCCCGGCAGAGGCGGAGCAATCCCCGACGCCAGCTCCAGCCGCACCCGAATCGGGCCGGTCCGCAGCGCCGAACCGGCCCGCATCCCGGCGCCGCAGAGAGGCACCGCCACGCCGTAGGTCTGTTCCAGCGGCAACCCGCAGACTTTGCCGGCGACCTCGACGACCCGCCCTCGCCAGGCCGCCGGTGGCTCCACGTCGCCCCCCAGTCCGGCGGCCAGGGCGCCGGCGGCGGCCCAGGCGACCGCCCGCCCCCGAACGCCTCCCAGCGCGAGGCCGCCGACCACGAGCAGAGCGAGATGCGCGACCGGCAGGCGCACGGCGAGGGTGTGGCCGAGCGCGATGCCGGCGGCGAAGACGAGCGCGGGGAGGAGTGCCGGAGCCCGGTGCACGTCCAAAGAGGACGCGATCGGAGCGGCCGATCTGGCGGCCCTCAGCCCTCTTCGAAGCCGAGGGCGACGGGGGAGAAGAGGGAGAGGACGGGCAGGCCGAATCGGGCCCGCAGCCCCTGCCGCTCCAGCCGGGCGCGCGCCGCCGCCACCTCCTCCGCCGGCTGGGCGATGCGCACGGCGCCCAGCGCGCGCTCGATACGCGCCGCCAGCTCGGCCTGCTCGGCGGGCGTCAGCCGGAGGCGCAGCTCGGCGAGAGCCGCCGACTCGAGGTCGGCCAGCCGGTGCTCGGCCGCTTCCAGGTCGCCGTCGAGGCGCGAAATCGCGTCGGCCAGAGCCGCCCGGCCGGGCAGTTCCGCCGGCAGCGCGGCGGCGAGGCGTTCCAGACGCTCGGCCAGGGTCGGTCCCGGGTCGGCCACGCGCCGGGTACCGCCGGCGACCAGCTCGAGCTGCTCCTCGAAAGCCGCCTCGACGGCGGCCCTGAAGTAGCGCAGACTCGAAATGCCACGGCGTGACCGGCGTTCGCGCTGACGGGTGAACAGCTCCTCCATCACCCTCACCACCAGCTCGGCGGGAATGCCGAGCCGGTGCCAGTCGCGCGCCACGCGCCAGTCCTCGGGCGAGAGCAGCGTCGCCCTCCCCCGCAGCTCCAGGAATCGTTCCTCGAGAGTCCGGAAGTAGGCCTGGTCCTCGCTCGAGCCGGGTGCGTCGTCGTCAGCGGTTGAGCTCATGCAGCCGGCGCAGTCCGATCAGGGTGAGCAGCGGTTCGACTCGGCGGATGTACTTCGAACCGGCGGCGATCATCTCCGCCTGGCCGCCGGTGGCGACGATCTCTGCGAGGCCGGGGATCTCGGAGAGCAGGCGCTCGAGAATGCCGTCGACGAGCCCGATGTAGCCGTAGTAGATCCCGGCCTGCATCGCCGCGGCCGTGTTGCTTCCGACCAGTTGCTCGGGTGGCCGGATGTCGACCCGATAGAGGCGCGAGGCATGCGCGAAGAGGGCCTCGGCCGAAATCAGGATTCCCGGCGTGATGATGCCGCCGGCGTATTCGCCCTTCCGGTTGACGACGTCGAAGGTGGTCGCCGTGCCGAAGTCGACCACCACCACGGGCGCTCCGTAGAGCTCCCGGGCGGCCAGCGCGTTGACGATCCGGTCGGCGCCGACTTCGGCCGGATTGTCGTAACGGATCGGCATGCCGGTGCGGATCCCCGGCTCCACGAAGCGGGCCTCGTGCCCGAAGTAGGACCGTGCGAGCCGCTCGAGCGTCGGATGGAGAGGCGGCACCACCGACGAAATGACGATGTCGCCGATGCGCGCCGCGTCGAGTCCGGCACGCGCCAGCAGCGTGAGCAGAACGGCCCCGTATTCGTCGGCGGTGCGCTCGTGATCGGTCGACAGCCGGAAGTTCTCGACCAGCTCGTCGCCCCGCCAGATCCCGAAAACGGTATTCGTGTTGCCGGCGTCGATCACCAGCAGGAGATCGGTCGCCGTTCGCCCGGCGCCGGTGCGCCCGCCCTTTCTCACCATGCGAAGACCTCCCCCGAGCGGATCACCCGCTCCCCCGAGTCCGTGGCCAGCCGCAGGAATCCGTGCTCTTCGAAGCCGGCGAATCGCCCTTCCACGATACCGTCCGGCAGCTCGCAGACGAGCCGATCCCCGGGGCGGTGGGTCGAGAGCTCCCGGTAGCGCTCCAGCCACCCTTCAACGCCGCCGGTCAGCTCGTTCCACAGCGAGGTGAGCAGCCGCGCCGCGACCTCTTCGAGGGGGGGCAGCGAATGCCCCGGAGGCAGGCTCAGCCGGAGCGAGGTCGCGGCCGGGGTCGGCAGGGCGTCGACCTCGTGGCCGTGATTGACGCCGAATCCGATCGCCATCCATGCCTCCCGCTCTCCCCGGCTGGTGACGTCGACGAGCAGGCCGCCGACCTTGCCGCCCGCGATCACCAGATCGTTCGGCCACTTGAGCCGGCAGTCGACGCCGGTGGTCTCGCGCAGCGCCGCCGCGAGAGCCACGCCGGCGCGCATCGGCGCCTCCTGCAGCCGCTCCGCCGGAAACGGCAGAGCCAGGGTCGCCCAGACGCCCAGCCCGTGCCCGCTCGACCAGCCGCGCACCTGCCGGCCATGGCCTGCCGACTGCGCCAGTGCCAGCACCACGAACGGGCCCGGGCACTCCCCCTCCTCGACGTGACGGGCGAGCAGCCGGCGCGAGAACTGCTGGGTCGATCCGATCGTGTCCGCCACCACCAGCGAAAGACCGGCCGGAAGGGTGCGCGCCCAGGCGGCCGAGAAGTCGGCGATGGTCGTGACGCCCCGGCTCATCTCGCCTCAGCCCGGCCCGGTGACGGCGACCAGCCGCGCGCGGCGCTCTTCGAGCTCGGCCAGCTGGCGGCGCGCCCCCTCGACGACCGCCGCCGGCGCCTTGTCGGCGAATCCGGGATTGGCCAGTCGCGAGCGCACCCGCTCGACCAGCGCCTCGACTTCGGCCAGCTCGGCGGCGACCTTCGCCGAGTCGACCCGCGCCGCGGCCTGCTCGAAGACCGGCGTGAAGCTCACCCCCTGGCGGACGTGGCGGTGGCCCGCCGCGCCGGGAGGCGGCCCCGCTTCGATCCGCGTCACCCGGCAGAGGCTGCCGAGCAGGGTCAGCAGTTCCGGTGAGCGCAGGTAGTCGACGAGGAGGGGCTCCTTCGAGGTCTCGTCGAAGTGGATCGTGGCGGCCGACCTCGGCGGCAGACCCTGCTCCGCGCGATCATTGCGGACGGCCAGGGCCACCGCGCGCAGGAACGAGACCCGCCCGGCGTCCGCCGCGGCCAGGACCGGTGCGCGCTCCGTTGCCGGCCAGGGTGCCAGGCAGATCGTCTCCGGATGAATCGCCTCGCGGCCCGGCAGGCGCTGCCAGAGCTCCTCGGTGACGTGGGGCATGACCGGATGAAGCAGGCGCAGGGCGCGATCGAGAACGGTGACCAGGACGTCGGCGACGCGCGGTCGGGCTCCTTCGCCCGCAAGCCCCGGCTTGGCCATCTCGATGTACCAGTCGCAGAAATCGCTCCAGATGAACTGGTAGACGTCCCGGCAGGCGAGGTCGAAGCGGAAGGCCTCGAGCGATCGGGTGACTTCGACGGCCGTCTCCTCGAAGCGCTGCAGGATCCACCGCTCGGGCAGCTCGAGCCCGGCCGTGTCCGGACCGAGCCCGGGAGAGACCCGACCGGCGGCTCCCTTGGTCAGAGCGAACCGCGCAGCGTTCCAGATCTTGTTGCCGAAGGCTCGATAGCCCGCCATGCGCTCCGGATCGAGCGGGATATCCCGGCCGGGAGCGTCGAGCTGCGCCAGGGTGAACCGCATGGCGTCGGCGCCGTACTCGGCGATCAGTTCGATCGGGTCGAGCACGTTGCCCTTGGTCTTCGACATCTTCTGCCCTTCCGCGTCGCGCACCAGTCCGGTCAGATGGACGCGCGCGAAGGGTGTCTGTCCGGTGAAGTGCAGGCCGGTCATCACCATCCTCGCGACCCAGAAGAAGAGGATGTCGAAACCGGTGACCAGGACCGCGGCCGGATAGAAGGCGCGAAAGTCCGGATGGCTCTCGTCCGGCCAGCCGAGCGTCGAAAATGGCCACAGCGCCGAGGAGAACCAGGTGTCGAGAACGTCCTCGTCCTGTCGCAGGCGATCCGTGCCCGCGAGCTTCTCGGCCTCGGCCCGATCGTGGGCGACGAAGACCCGCCCCGCCTCGTCGTACCAGGCGGGGATCTGGTGCCCCCACCAGAGCTGGCGCGAGATGCACCAGGGGCGGATCCCGGTCAGCCAGTGCTCCCAGGTCTTGCCCCAGGACTCGGGCACGAACTCGAGCTCGCCGCGCCGCCAGACCTCCAGCGCGGCGGCCGCCATTCCCGAAA
Source organism: uncultured Thermoanaerobaculia bacterium (assembly GCA_964471955.1). Classification (GTDB taxonomy): domain Bacteria; phylum Acidobacteriota; class Thermoanaerobaculia; order Multivoradales; family JAGPDF01; genus JACTMI01. The sequence continues at coordinate 165,305 of CAYYIK010000001.1, forward strand.
CGTCGCAGAACCACTGGGTCGACACCAGCGGCTGGACCCGCACCCCGCTGCGCTGGCAGAAGCCGACGTTGTGGACGTACTTCTCCTCGCGCACCAGGAAGCCGCCGGCGCGCAGCTCGCCGAGCAGCTTCTCGCGCGCCTCCTCCACCGTCAGGCCGGCGAAGGCCTCCCCCGCCGCGGCGGTCATCCGCCCCTTGCGGTCGATCACCTGGATGCCCGGCAGGTCGTGGCGGCGGCCGATTTCGAAGTCGGCCGGATCATGGCTCGGCGTGACCTTGACCAGACCACTGCCGAACTCGCGTTCGACCACCGCGTCGGCGACGAACGGGATCGAACGTCCGGCGACCGGGACGACCGCCCGCTGCGCGGCGAACTTCCGGTAGCGCTCGTCCTCCGGGTGAAAGGCGATGGCGACGTCGCCGAGCATCGTCTCTGGCCGCGTGGTGGCGACCACCACCCGCTCGTCCGAACCCTCGACCGGATAGGCGATGTGCCAGAGGCGATCTTCGACGCTCCGCATCTCGACTTCGAGGTCGGAGATGGCGGTGTCGAGGCCGGTCGACCAGTTGACCAGGTACTCACCGCGGGTGATCAGCCCTTCGCGGTGCAGCCGCACGAAGGCCTCGCGCACCGCCAGCGACAGACCCTCGTCGAGGGTGAACCGCTCGCGGGTCCAGTCGCAGGAGGCGCCCATCGCCTGGAGCTGCCGGCGGATGTTGTCGTGGTACTTCTCCTTCCACTCCCAGACGCGCTCGAGGAACTTCTCGCGGCCGAGCTCGAGACGGCCGCTCCCCCGGCTCTCGAGCTCGCGCTCGACCATCAACTGGGTCGCGATGCCGGCGTGATCGGTACCGGGAAGCCAGAGGGCGTCCCACCCCTGCATGCGTCGCCAGCGGGTGAGCACGTCCTGCAGCGTCGACTGCAGGGCATGCCCCATGTGCAGCTTGCCGGTGACGTTGGGCGGCGGGATGGGAATGCAGTACGGCCGTCTTCCGGGGCGGGCCGTGGCGCGAAACCAGCCGCGCTCGGCCCACTCGGCCTGCCAGCGCGGCTCGAAAGATGCGGGTTCGAAACGGGTTTCCATCCGACTCTCCGTCCGTGATCGAAGCTTTCGCCGCCCGCCAGCCGTGCGGCCGGCGGGCACACGGCGGGGCGGGCGGAAAGGACTACTCTACCGAGGCCTCGAGCTCGCGGATGCGAGCCTGCAGGAGGACCTCCGCGAGATCGGGAACGACTTCCCAGGCGACGTCCCGCACCACGTCGCCGCCGATCAACTCGACGACGCGCCGCGCGATCCGGTCGACATCGGCGTCGGAGAGCGCGCCCGCAGCCGTCGCGGCCGCCAGAGCGGCGGCGGGTTCGGGAATGGCGGCGAAGGGCGGTGGTTCGTACGCCGCGACCGGCTCCTCGGGCGCGGGCGCGAGGTCGGGCAATTCGACTTCGGGTACGAAGATCGGCGCCTCCGGCTCCAGGGCCGGAACCGCGGGAGACTCGAAACGCGGCGTCACCGGCGGGGCCGCGGCCAGCAGATCCTTGACCCGGCGCAGCAGCTCCTGCGAATCGAACGGCTTCTTGAGGTGCTCGGTCGCCCCGGCCCTCGCCGCGCGATCCGCATCGAAGACCTCGAACGTCCCGACCAGCAGGATCACCGGCGTTCCGGGCAGCACCCGACCGACGGTTTCGGCGACCTCGTAGCCGTCGGCACCGGGCATGTGGACGTCGGCGATGACCAGATCGGGCCGCGTCTCCTCGAGCCGTCCGATCGCCTCGGCGCCGTCTCCCACCGTGACGACCTTGAAGTCCTCGTCGAGAAAGGTGAGCTCGACGACCTTCTGGATCGTCACGCTGTCGTCGGCCAGCAGGATCGTTCTCGTCATCGTTCGCCTCAGGCGGCCAGCCGCCGGTTCAGGTAGTTCACGATCTCCTGCGTCGGGGTGCCCGGCAGGAAGATGGCGTCGATGCCGACCGCCCGCAGCCCCTCGATGTCACGCTCGGGGATGATCCCTCCGGCGAACACGACGATGTCTCCCGCCCCCGCCTCGCGCAGCAGGCGCGAGACCTCCGGCAGAAGCCGGTTGTGGGCGCCCGAGAGGATCGACAGGCCCACCGCGTCGACGTCCTCCTGGACGGCCGCCGCGGCGATCTGCTCGGGGGTCTGCCGGAGGCCGGTGTAGATCACCTCGAATCCGGCGTCCCGCAGAGCCCGCGCCACCACTTTGGCGCCGCGATCGTGCCCGTCGAGGCCCGGCTTGGCGATCAGGATGCGAAACATCTGACTGTTCATCGGCGTCGATTCTAACAGCAGAGCGGCGGGACCAGGCCGGCTCAGACGGCTCCCCGCCAGTGGACCAGGTCGGTCGACGGCGGCGTCCGTCCGAGCTGGCGGAGCTGGGCGACCACCTGCCCGCGGTGATAGGTCGAGTGATTGACCACGTGCAGGAGGACCTGGCGGAACGGCGCGGTATGGCTCTCGCCCGCGAGATTGACCCAGGTGAAGTCGCGGTCGAGCTGGTCCTCGCTGAGCGAGGCGAGGAAGACCTCCATCTGCGGCCAGAGGTCCTCGAAGCTCTCGCGCAACAGCTCCGCGGTGCCGACTTCCTCGACCGAAGGGACGCGGGAAAGCCCCACTCCCAGGCAGCGCGACAGCCAGAGCTGCTCGGCGCCGAGGATGTGGACCATGGTGCCGAGCACCGAACCGAAACTGGTACCCGTGTCGCGCACCAGGTCCTCGTGGGGGAGCGATTCGACGTCGGCCAGCAGCTGTCGATCGGCCCAGATGGTGTAGGCGAGCAGGCCCCGGATCACCGGCAGGAGACTCGCCATGGTCAGAAGACCGCCGGCTCTTCCCAGGTGCCGAAGGCATCGCGCAGGGCGTCGGAGATCTCGCCCACCGTCGCGTAGGCCTTCACGCAGTCGAGGATCAGCGGCATGGTATTCGCCTCGCCGGAGGCACCCCGGCGCAGGGCGTCGAGCGTCCGGCCGACCGCCCCGGAGTCGCGGCGAGCGCGCACCGCCTCGAGTGCCGCCACCTGCCGCGCGGCCAGTGAATCGTCGATATAGAGCGTGTCGATCGGCTTCTCGTCGGCTGCCTGGAAGGAATTGACCCCGACGATCAGCTTCTCTCCCGTCTCCACGGAGCGCTGATGCGCGAAGGCCGCGTCCATGATCTCGCGCTGGGGGAACCCGGCTTCCACCGCCTCCACCATGCCGCCGAATTCGTCGATGCGGCGGAAGTAGTCGAACGCTCCGTCGACCATGCGCCGGGTCATCTCCTCGACGAACCAGCTGCCACCGAGTGGATCGATCGTGTTGATGACTCCCGATTCGTGGGCGAGGATCTGCTGCGTTCGCAGCGCGATCCGGGCGTTCTCCTCGGTCGGCAGCGCCAGCGTCTCGTCGAGCGAATTGGTGTGCAGCGACTGGGTGCCGCCGAGCACCGCGGCGAGCGCCTGGACGGTGGTGCGCACCACGTTGTTGTAGGGCTGCTGCGCGGTCAGCGAACACCCGGCGGTCTGGGTGTGGAAACGCAGCATCCACGAGCGCGGGTTCTTGGCGCCGTAGCGGTCCCGCATCACCGTCGCCCAGATCCTGCGGGCGGCGCGGAACTTGGCGATCTCCTCGAAGAAATCGTTGTGGCTGTTGAAGAAGAACGACAGCCGCGGCGCGAAGACGTCGACGTCGAGGCCGGCCCGGATGCCGTACTCGACGTACTCCATGCCGTCGCGCAGCGTGAAGGCCAGCTCCTGGAGCGCGGTCGAGCCGGCCTCGCGGATGTGGTAGCCGGAGATCGAGATCGTGTTCCAGCGCGGCACCCGCTCGGCGGCGAAGGCGAACTGATCGGTGATCAGTCGCATCGACGGCCGCGGCGGGAAGATGTACTCCTTCTGCGCGATGTACTCCTTGAGGATGTCGTTCTGCAGCGTTCCGGAGACCTGCCGCGCGATGTCGACGCCCTGCTGCTCGGCGACCGCCAGATACATGGCGAACAGGATCGGCGCGGTCGAGTTGATCGTCATCGACGTGGTCACCTCGCCGAGCGGGATCCCCTCGAAGAGCGTCTCCATGTCCTCGAGCGAATCGACCGCGACGCCGCACTTGCCGACCTCGCCGGCCGCCATCGGGTGGTCCGAGTCGTAGCCGTAGAGGGTCGGCAGGTGGAAGGCGACCGACAGTCCGGTCTGCCCCTGCGCGAGCAGATACTTGAAGCGGCGATTCGTGTCCTCGGCGCTGCCGAAGCCGGCGAACTGGCGCATCGTCCAGAGCTTGCCGCGATAGCCGGTCGGGTGAACGCCGCGGGTGTAGGGAAACTCGCCCGGCACGCCCACCGCCTCGACGGGGTCGACCGCCGCCACCTGTTCGGGCGTCACCAGGGGCGGAATCTCCATTCCGGAGACGGTCGTGAAGTCCTGTTTCCAGTAAGCGTTGCCGGCCGCCTCGGCGCGTTCGCGCGAAGCCTCCCAGCGCTCGCGCGCGGCACGGGAGCGGCGCTCGACCTCCTCGCGCAGAGTGGACGGGGCCGGCTTCGCCGCGGCCGCGCCGGCGGGGGGTCGGGTGGGATGGTGAACGGTCATCGGGAGCTCTCCCCGGGGCTCGCGCCCCGTCCGTGCGAGATCGCGCAAGTATAGCCGAGCCCGGAACTTGCGCTGCTCAAGGCGGACTCCCGCCGGAGAACGGCGGCGGCGACGGCGGCAGCGCGAGGCGCCAGCCCTCGCGCATCCCGCGGTACTTGGCCAGGACCGCCCCGGCGTTGCCGCGCGGCAGCTCCCGGGCGAGGGCGGCGGGAAAGGCGACCGCCGCCCAGAAGAGCCAGCTCGCGCGGCCCGCGCTGCCGGCGAAGCGCCGCACGAAGATCGCGGTCGACCGGCCGGTCCTGAAGGTCCGTCCCGCGGTGTAGCCGCCGGTCGTCGGCGAGACCATGTGCCAGAGCCGGGCCCGGTGGGCGTACCAGCACTGCCAGCCGGCGCGCTTCATCCGCGCGCACCAGTCGGCATCCTCGACCGACACGTGGTAGACGGGATCCCACAGTCCGGTCGCCGCCAGCGCCTCGCGCCGGATGAGCATCAGGGCGCCGTTGACGTAGCCGACCTCCTCGTCGCGATCGAACTGTCCGCGGTCGATCCTCCCCATGCCGCGCTCGCTGGTGACGGCCTCGCGCCAGCGCAGCCGGCCGCCGGCCGACCACAGACGCCGCCGGTCGCCGAAGTAGTAGTAGCACTTCGGGCCGACGCACCCGGCGCGCGGCGTCGCCCCGGCCAGCCGGACCAGCTCGGAGAGCATGTCCGGAGCCACCTCGATGTCGTTGTTCATCGGCATCAGGAAGTCGTAGCCCTCCTCGAGGCCGAGCCGCAGCCCGAGGTTGAGCCCGCCCGAGATGCCGAGGTTCTCCCCGGTCCGCAGTCTCCGGACCCCGGGAAAGCGCTCCCCCACCGCCTCGTGCGAGCCGTCGGTCGAGCCGTTGTCGACCACCAGCAGGTCGAGAGCCGGGAAGTCGGAGGCGAGGAGGCTGGCGACCGTCTGCAGCGTCAGGTCGCGCCCGTTGTAGTTGAGGACGATCCCGAGGACGCGGGGACCGGCGGAGGCGCTCACGCCGCGAGCAGGGCGCGCGCGATGACCAGCCGCTGCATCTCGCTCGTCCCCTCGTAGATCGTCGTCACCCGGACGTCGCGGTAGAGGCGGGCGATCTCGTACTCTTCCGAGCAGCCGTTGCCGCCGTGGATCTGCAGCGCCTCCCAGCAGGCCCGGTTCGCCGCTTCCGATGCGAACGCCTTGGCTTCGCAGGCGAGGCGTCCGGCATCGCGGCCGCGCTCGGAGATCGAAGCCGCGTACCCGGTCAGGGCGCGCGCCGCGGCCAGTTCGGTGGCCATCGTCGCCAGCTTGAAGCGGATCGCCTGGTGCTCGGCGATCGGCACGCCGAACTGGATTCTCTCCCTGGCGTAGGCGGTCGCCAGCTCGAGCGCGCGCCGGTGGATGCCGACCGACTGGGCCGCGATGCCGAGGCGCGAGTGATCGAGCGTCGCCAGCGCGATGCGCAGCCCCTGCCCCTCCTCGCCCAGCAGGCTGGCCGCCGGAATGCGGGCGCCGTCGAGATGGACGGCGGCGGTGTTCGAGGCGCGCAGCCCGAGCTTCTCCTCGGGCGCGCCGACGCGCAGGCCGGGAGCGTCGGCAGGAACCACGAACGCGCTGATGCCCCGCTTGCCGGCCGCTGGATCGGTGCGCGCCAGCACGACGAACCAGCGGGCGACCCCGGCGTTGGTGATCCACGCCTTCTCGCCGTCGAGCACCCATTCGTCGCCGTCGCGGCGCGCCGTCGTCTTCATCGCGCCCGCGTCGCTGCCCGAGCCGGGTTCGGTCAGGCAGAAGCCCCCCAGCGCCTCTCCCGAGGCGAGCGACGGCAGCACCCGTGCCTTGAGCTCGGGAGAGGCGAAGCGGTCGATCGGCCAGCCGCAGACCGAGTTGGTCACCGACATGGTGACGCCGATCGAGGGGCAGGCCGCCGAAATCTCCTCCACCGCGAGGCAGTAGGTCTGCGGATCGGCGCCACCGCCGCCCCACTCCTCGCCGATCAGCATGCCGAGCAGGCCCATCTCCCCCATCTCGGCGAGGAGCTCTGCGGGGAACCGGTGCTCGCGGTCGCGCTCGGCGGCGCCCGGCCGGATGCGCTCCGCGGCGAACCGGCGCACCTCCGGAATCAGCAGCTGCTGATCTTCGCTCGGCGCGAAATCCACCGTCACGGCGACCTCAGGCGTCCTTGAGGATGGCGTCCGAGATCACCAGCTTCTGGATCTCGCTCGTCCCCTCGTAGATCTCGGTGATGCGGGCGTCGCGGAAGAACCGTTCCACGTCGTACTCGCGCGTGTAGCCGTAACCGCCGTGGATCTGCAGCGCCTTGTTGGTCACCCGCTGGGCCATCTCCGAGGCGAACAGCTTCGCCTGCGCCGCCTCGAGGCTGTAGCGCTTCTGGTTCGCCTTCGCCCAGGCCGCCTTGAAAACCAGCAGGCGGGCCGCGTCGATCTCCATCGCCATGTCGGCGAGGTAGAACTGGATCGCCTGGAAATCGGCGATCGGCCGGCCGAACTGCTTGCGCTCCCGGGCGTAGGCCAGTGCCGCCTCCATCGCGCCCTGGGCGATGCCGACCGCCTGGGCGGCGATTCCGATGCGGCCCCCGTCGAGCGTCGCGAGGGCGATCTTGAACCCCTCGCCCTCCTCGCCGAGCCGCTGCGCGGCGGGGATCGACATCCCCTCGAAGAAGAGCTGCGTCGTGCCGGACGCCTGCACCCCGAGCTTGTACTCGTGATGACCGCGCGAGAACCCGGGAGTATCGGTCGGCACGATGAACGCCGTGATCCCCTTGTGCCGCTTCTCCGGATCGACGGTGGCGAAGACGATCGCGATGTCGGCGTGCGTGCCGTTGGTGATGAACACCTTGCCGCCGTCGAGGACGTAGCGGTCACCGTCGCGGCGCGCCGTGGTGCGCAGCGCGGCCGCGTCGCTGCCGGCCTCGGTTTCGGTGAGCGCGAAGCAGCCGAGCTTGCGTCCGGCGGCCAGCGGGGTCAGGAAGTCGCGCTTCTGCGCCTCGTCGGCGTAACGCGCCAGGGGGTCACAGACCAGCGAGTTGTTGACCGAGAGGATGACGCCGCTCGACGCGCAGACCTTCGAGATCTCCTCGATCGCCAGGCAGTAGGCGATCAGGTCCATTCCGGCGCCGCCATACTCCTCCGGGACGCTGACGCCGGCCAGGCCGAGCTCTCCGGCCTGACGGAAGAAATCGAGCGGAAACTCTCCCGAGGCATCGATCTGTTTGGCGCGCGGCGCCACGACCTCGGCGGCGAAGCGCCGCACCGTGTCGCGCAAGAGCTGCTGCTCCTCGGTCAGTTCGATCTGCATGCTTCCTCGCCTATCCCGGAGTCGGCGCCGCTGACTTGCCGCGCCCGCCGGGATCGTACCAGCCGCCGCGCGGCGCGGAAAAGCGAGCCGGCGGTTGGCAGACGGGGGCGCGCTGGGAGAGAATCGCGGCATGACCGCATCCGGTTCCCCGCTGCACTTCACCGCCACCGAGCTGCGCAGCTATCTGCCTTCGGGCTGGGGCCTCGTCGAGGGCCGGCCGGGCGCCTGGAACGCCTCCCGCTCCGGCTGGGTCTTCGAGGCCTACGACGGCGCCGACACCACCTGGGAGATCGTCGTCGACGCCGGCGCCGCGACGAAGGAAGGCCGTTTCGAGGCGCTCAAGTCGGCGATCACCCGGGTCCAGCGCAAGGGGCTCGGCCGCAAGTCGGTCCTGCTCGGCTGAGCGGCGGGTCGCGCGGCGTCAGCCGGGGCTGGCGGCGGGCCGGCTGCCGGGCTTGACGGCGGTGCCGCCCTCGCGGCAGAGCGGACACTCCTCCGGCTTCCAGGTCGGCAGTTCGAGCGCCAGCAGCGCGGCGAAGGGGACCTCGAATCCGTGCCGGCCGCCGCTGCGGTCGATGATCGCGCCGATCCCCACCACCTCGGCGCCGGCGGCCGCGGCGAGCGCCGCCGTTTCGAGGGTCGACCTGCCGGTCGTCACCACGTCTTCGACCACCACGACCCGCTCGCCGGGCGCCAGGGAGAACCCGCGCCGCAGCGCCAGCCTCTCCCCCTGCCGTTCGGCGAAGCGGAAGGGCACGCCGAGCGCGGCCGCGACCTCGTGGCCGATCACCACCCCGCCGAGCGCCGGCGAGAGGACCGAGTCGATGTGCGCCGCCAGGGGGCGCAGGGCGGCGGCGATCGCTTCACCGGCGCGGCGGGCCCGCGCCGGCTGCTCGAGCAGCAGGGCACACTGCACGTAGCCGGGCGAGTGGAGCCCCGAGGAGAGCTGGAAGTGTCCGCGCAGCAGGGCGCCCGAGGCGACCAGCTGTCTCTCGATGTCCTCACCCGGTCGCACCCCTGCCCTCCTTCGCGCGAATCCCCAGCTGTTCCATGCGGCGAGCAAGCTGCGCCCGCGTCGTTCCCAGACCTTCCGCGGCCTTCGCGACGTCCCAGTTCTCCTCGCCGAGACGCCCCTCGAGGAAGAGGCGCTCGCCGTTCTCCTTGAAGTCTTTCAGCGTCCGCACCTCGCTCCACGGGCCCGGCGCCGCGCCGCGCGGGTCTCCGGTCGCCGCCGCGACCTGCTCGACGTCCACCGCCGTTCCCGGCGTCAGGATGAGCAGCCGTTCGACCAGATTGCGCAGCTCGCGGACATTCCCCTTCCAGGGCTGGCGCGCCAGCAGGGCGAGCGCCTCCGGCGAGAAGCTCTTGAGCTTGTAGTTGGCCCCCTCGGAGAAGCGGCGGGCGAAATACTCGACCAGCAGCGGCACGTCCTCGGCGCGTTCGCGCAGCGGTGCGGTGCGGATCGGCACGACGTTGAGCCGGTAGAAGAGGTCCTCGCGAAAGCGCCCCGCGCCGATCTCGTCCTCGAGCATCCGGTTGGTCGCCGCGACGACGCGCACGTCGACGCGAATCGTCTTCTCGGCGCCGACCGGCTCGACGTCACCGCTTTCGAGCACCCGCAGCACCTTCGCCTGGGTGCGGGCCGACATGTCTCCGACTTCGTCCAGAAAGATGGTGCCGCCGTCGGCCGCCACGAACTTCCCGGTCTGCTTGCGAACCGCCCCGGTGAAGCTCCCCTTTTCGTGCCCGAACAGCTCCGACTCGATGAGCTCCTCCGGGATGGCGGCGCAGTTGACCTGGACGAACGGCCCCTCGCGGCGCGCCGACAGATCGTGGATCGCGCGTGCCACCAGCTCCTTGCCGGTGCCGCTCTCGCCGGTCACCAGGACGGTCGCCGGAGTCGGAGCGGCCAGCGCGATGGTCTCGCGCAGACGCTGCATCACCGGCGACGAACCGACCAGTGTGGAGGAGGCGGCATCCGGCGCCGGAGTCCGGCCGGCGTCCTTGCGCAGGCGCCAGGCCTCGACGGCGTTGCGCACCGACAGGCGCAGGCGCTCCGAGTCCGGCGGCTTCTCGAGGAAGTCGAAGGCGCCGCGCCGGGTCGCCTCGACCGCCGAAGCGACGTCCGCATGGCCGGAGATGAAGATCACCGGCATCTCGTAACCGCGCTCGCGCATGATCCGGAAGGCGTCGAGACCGTCCATCTCGGGCATCCGGATGTCGAGCAGGACGGCGTCCGGCGGCCGGTCGCGCACGATGCGCAGCGCCTCGACGCCGGTTCCCGCCTCCTCGATCCGGTACCCCTCGAACTCGAGCACCATTCGCAGCGACTCGCGGATCGCGGCCTCGTCGTCGACGATCAGGATCGAGGCACGCTGGGCGGGCGGCATGGCGGCGCGATCCTAGCAAAGGAAAACGGGCCGACCCCGCGGGGATCGGCCCGTCGAATGCGCTGAGCGCGCCGACTCAGGGGACGCGGACGATGGCGAAGAAGCCGATGCCGTCGCCGCGGCCGCGCGGATCGAAGCGCCGCACGTAGAGCCGCAGATACGAGCCCGAAGGCGCCGCGCCGACCGCTTCCTCGAAAGCGCGGGCATCGCCGACCGGCGTGCCGTTGACTTCGGAGATCAGGTCGCCGGGCACCACTCCCTCGTCGTAGAGCGGGCTCGACGGCGCGACCTCGCGGACGACGATCCCTTCGAGATCCGACGGCAGGCCGTGATTCTGCCGCAACCCGGGAGTGATCTCCTGATAGTCGAGCCCGAGCCATTCGAGACCGCGTCCGCCGTCATCCTCCGGTTCCGCGGCTTCGGCGTCCGCCGCCGAGCGCTCGCCGAGGACTACCTCGCGATTCGAACGATCGCCCTCGCGCAGAATGGCGAGCCGGACCTTCTCGCCGGGCGCCTGCGAGGCCACGTAGTCGATCAGGTCGCGGGTCGACTCGATGCGCCGGCCGTCGACCTCGACGATGACGTCACCGTGCCGCAGGCCGGCCTTCTCGGCAGGCGAGTCCGGCGTCACCTCGGTGACCAGGGCACCGGCCGTGTCGGCGAGCCCGAAGGCCTGCGCCCGGTCGAAGTCGAGATTCTGGATGTTGACACCGAGGTAGCCGCGCGACACGCGACCCTTCTCGCGCAGCTGCGGCAGGATCGCCTTGAGCGTCGAGACCGGGACGGCGAAGCCGATGTTCTCGGCCCCCCAGTTCATCGCCGTGGCGATCCCGACGACTTCGCCGCGCAGGTTCACCAGCGGGCCGCCTGAGTTGCCCCGGTTGATCGCCGCGTCGGTCTGGATGAAGTTCTCGAACGACGCGTCGGCGGTCAGTCCGATCGAGCGCCCCTTGGCGCTGACCACGCCCACCGTGACGGTGTGATCGAGCAGGAGCGGATTGCCGATCGCCATGACGTAGTCGCCGACCCGCAGGCTGTCGCTGTCTCCCAGGGGCAGGAAATCCAGCGACTTCCCGGCTTCGATCTTGAGCAGCGCCAGGTCGGTCGCCGCGTCGGCACCCTTGATCTCGGCGTCGTAGAGCCGGCCATCGAGCCGGACCCGGACCTTGGTCGCCCCGTCGATGACGTGATTGTTGGTGATCACGTAGCCGTCGGCCGAGATGACGAATCCGCTGCCGCCGGAGTCGGAACGGAACTCGCGCGGCGAATCGCCCGGCTGGCGGCGGGGGTTCTGCGGCCCGAAGAAGAAATCGAAGGGCGAAGAGGGGGCACCGCGCCTCCCCCGGTCCTCGGCCCGCGCGATCGTCTGGGCGTCGATCGAAACCACGGCGGGCAGCGCGCGTTCGGCGAGATCGGCGAACGAAGGCAACTGCCCGGTCAGCGGCATCGTTCCGCGCTCGGCCGACGCGCCGGACTCGGCCGGCTGCGGCGCCGCGGCCCCGACCGGAGTCAGGTCGAGTCCGCCGGCGAGGACGACGCCGAACACCACCGCGGCGGCCAGCATCGAGAAAGTCAGAGTCTGTCGGGAACGGCCATGGCTCATCGGTCTTCGCTCTCCCCTGTCAGTTCGGCCGCGGCCGGTCGGACGCGGCTTCGAGTCCCGGACTGCGATCCACGCCAAGATTAGCAAGGGCCGTGCCCGGGCCGGCCCGGGAGGTCTGCGGGCGGCACCGCGACGAGCGTGCCAGAATGGCCGGAGTGGAGCCGGCCGGGGACCGCAACCGCTCCTCCGCGACTTGCATTTTCCCCCCGCACTGCCTAGACTTACGGCGAAAGTCTGCCGGCTGCACAGGAAGAGGTGGGCCGACGCGCCCACCTCTTTCGTTCTTGGCGGACGAAACGGGGAAGAAGAAGTGGCAGGGACCCGAATGACGCCGGAACTCCGGCAGGAGCTGGCGGACATCGCGCTGTCGCGCGGTTGCGAGCTGCTCGAGGCCGAGTTCTCCGGCGGGACCCTGAGGCTCTTCCTCGACCGGCCGGAGGGCGTGCGCCTCGAGGACTGTGAAGCGGTCTCGCGAGACGCGTCGGCCCTGCTCGACGTCGCGGAGTTCGGCCACGGGCGGTACACGCTGGAAGTCAGCTCTCCGGGGCTCGACCGAAAGCTCTACGGCCCGCGCGACTACGAGCGCTTCACGGGACGCAAGGTGCGAGTGCGCTGCGTCGACCCGGCGACCGGTCGGCGGGCCACGGTGGTGGCACGGCTCGAGGGCTTCCTTCCCGCGGACGGGGGCTCGCTCGTGCTGGCCGTCCCCGGGGAAGCGGAATCGCGGCGGGTCCGGCTGGAAGACGTCCAGCTGGCCCGGTTGGAGATCGAACTGTAGGGACCCGCGAGGGTCCGGAGAATGTGAAGCATGGCTCAGGCACAGACGGCGGACATCAATCTCGGCGAAGTCCTCAGGCAGGTCGCGCGCGAGAAGGAGATCGAGTACGAGCGCTGGGTAGCCGCGCTCGAGGACGCCATGGCCTCGGCGGCCAAGAAGCAGCACCGCATCAAGGAGCCGGTGCGCGCCCACTGGAATCCCGAGACCAGCAAGTTCGAGGCCTGGAGCGTCCGCACCGTCGTCGAGGAGGTCGAGGATCCGACCGCCGAGTGGACGGTCGAGGAGGCGCGCGAGCACAAGAGCGACGCCGCGGTCGGCGACGAGATCCTGACGCCGGTTCCGACCGACGGTCTCGGCCGCATCGCCGCCCAGTCGGCCAAGCAGGTGCTCTATCAGCGGGTGCGCGAAGCCGAACGCGAGAAGGTGTACAACGAGTACATCGACCGCACCGGCGAAGTGGTCAACGGGACGGTCAAGCGCTTCGAGCGCGGCGACATCATCGTCGACCTCGGCCGCACCGAGGCCATCGTCCCCCGCCCCGAGCAGTCGCGCCACGAGCGCTGGAGCCAGGGTGAACGGATCCGCGCCGTCATCGTCGAGGTCCACAAGCAGCCGAAGGGTCAGCAGGTCGTCCTGTCGCGCACCGATCCGCGCCTGCTCGTCAAGCTGTTCGAGATGGAAGTGCCCGAAATCTACGACGGCACGGTGGTGATCAAGGCCGCCGTCCGCGCGCCGGGCGAACGGGCCAAGGTCGCCGTCTACAGCCGCGAGCGCGACGTCGACCCGGTCGGCGCCTGTGTCGGCATGAAGGGGTCGCGCGTGCAGGCGATCATCCGCGAGCTGCGCGGCGAGAAGATCGACATCATCGAATATTCCGACGACCTCGTGACCTTCGCCCAGAGCGCTCTCGCCCCGGCGAAGATCACCCGTGTCTCGGTGCAGCATTCCGGCGACACGCCGCACCTCGACGTGATCGTGGAGGACGAGCAGCTCTCGCTGGCGATCGGCAAGCGCGGCCAGAACGTCCGCCTGGCGGCCGAGCTGATCGGCAGCCGGATCGACATCAAGTCCGAGTCCGACGTCAAGGACGAGGTGGCCGACGCCCTCGCGCGCATGCTGCAGGGCGCCTTCACCCAGGAGCGCCGCACCGTATCGCTGACCGACGAAGTCGACCTGACGCAGGTTCCGGGAGTCGGCGTGAACACCGCGGCGGATCTCCGGGCGGCCGGCTTCACCTCCCTGCAGCAGCTGCTCGACGCCAACGCCGACGATCTGCAGAAGGTCGAGGGTGTCGGTCCGAAGACCGCGGCTTCGATCCTCAACTGGGCGCAGGAGCGCGCGTCGCACGCCGAAGAGGGCGAGCCGGTGATGGTGGAGGCCGGCGAGGAGACGGCGGCGACGCCGACCCTGCAGGACGACGACTTCCTGGCCGCGCTGTCGCGTGCCTTCAAGGAATCCGAAGAGAAGTCCCGCGTTGCCGAGCAGATGACGGCCGAAGCCGAGGCGGATGCCGCGGCGCAGGCCGAAACCGGCGCCGAGACCCCGGGCGACGGCCAGGAGCCGCGCTTCTAACCCGCGACGGCAACTCGCGAGACCGCGCAGGAGAACCAGAACCGTATGGCAAAGATCCCCGTCCAGGACCTCGCCCGCAAGATGGGCATCGCCGAGCAGGATCTCGTCTTCAAGCTCCGCTCGCTCGGCGTGCGCATCGAGGGCGACGACGGCGTGGACGCCGAAGCCCTGCAGGCCATCATGCAGGGCAAGCGCCTCGTCTCGCCGCGCGAGGTCTTCATGGACGACACGGCGCAGGCTCCTCCGCCGCCGGCGGCCCAGCCGGCGACGCCGGTCCGCCGCGCCACCGCCAATCCGCTCAAGGCGACGCGCCGACGCACCATCATCCAGTCGGTCGAGCCGCGCATCCTCAATCTGCCGTCGACCCCGGTCGAACGGACGCCCGAGCCGGAGCTCCCGACACCGCCCGCCGGCCGGACCGAACCGGCTGCTGCGCCGCCCGCTGTCGAGGCCCCCGCCGCGAGCGAGCCCGC
>CAYYIK010000001.1:180104-185827 GCA_964471955.1 uncultured Thermoanaerobaculia bacterium
CCGAACCGGCTGCTGCGCCGCCCGCTGTCGAGGCCCCCGCCGCGAGCGAGCCCGCCCCGGCGGCGGCCACGGCGACGCCGATCGTCTCCGTCACGCCTTCGGCGCCGGCCGCCTCGGCCAGCCCGTCGACGACCCCGGCCGCCCCCGGCGCGCCGGCGGCGCCGCCGCCTCCCCGGCGCGGCGCGATCCTGATCCATCGCCCCACCGAGCCGTACCGTCCGACGCCGCCTTCGCGGCCCGGCGGGCGGCCCGGCGCCCCGCGACCGGGAGGTCCCGCAGGTCCCGGCGGCTACGGTCGGCCGGGCGGCCCCGGCGGCGCCCGGCCGGGAGGCCCGGGTGGGGCTCGACCCGGCGGCCCCGGAGGTTATGGGCGTCCGTCCGGCCCCGGCGCCGGCCGGCCCGGCGGCCCCGCTGCGGGGCGACCCGGCACCCGTCCGGGTGGCCCCGGCCGCCCCGGCATGGCTCCTCCCCCGCCAGGCGCGGGCAGGGGTGACCGCCGAGGTCCGGCCGACAAGAAGAAGAGCAAGAAGTCGCCGCGCAAGAGCCTCGTCCTGTCGCAGGCCGACGAGACGAACCTGCGCGCCCTGCGCGGCTCGCTGGTCGACATCGAGCAGGTGGTCGACGAGGCGGTCGTGCCGAGCGCTTCGCAGCGCCGGCGCCGCCGCGAGGATCGCAACGAGGAGCTCTACACCACACTCGGCGAGATCAAGCCGACGCGCAGCGCCGCTGACGGCCCGGTGGTGATCTCGGAAGGCATGACGGTGCGCGAGTTCTCCGAGAAGATCGGCGTGCGCGCCCGCGACCTGATCAAGGTCCTCTTCGAGCTCGGCATCCTCGCCAACATCAACCACGTCATGGAGCCCAAGCTCGCCATCAAGCTGGCCGAGCACTTCGGGCTCGAGGCCAAGGTGATGACGTTCGAGGAAGAGATCGAGGCCGGCCTCGAGGAGGCCCGGCTGCAGGCCGAGGCCGAGGGCCAGGAGCGTCGCGTCACGCGCGCGCCGGTGGTCACCATCATGGGTCACGTCGATCACGGCAAGACGTCGCTGCTCGACAAGATCCGGTCGACCAAGGTGGCCGAAGGCGAGTCCGGCGGCATCACCCAGCACATCGGCGCCTACCACGTCGACGTGAAGAATCGCCAGATCGTCTTTCTCGACACGCCGGGCCACGAGGCGTTCACCCTCATGCGCGCCCGCGGGGCGCGGGTCACCGACGTGGTGATCCTGGTCGTCGCGGCCGACGACGGCGTGATGCCCCAGACGCTCGAGGCGATCGACCACGCGCGGGCGGCCGGAGTGCCGATCGTCGTGGCGCTCAACAAGATCGACAAGCCCAACGCCAATCCCGACCGGGTCAAGCAGCAACTCGCCGACAAGGGGCTGATGCCGGAGGACTGGGGCGGCCAGACGGTCGTCGTGCCGGTCTCCGCCCACCAGGGTACCGGCATCGACGACCTGCTCGAGATGGTGCTGCTGACCTCCGACATGCTCGATCTCAAGGCCGCTCCCGAACGCCCGGCGCAGGGCGCCGTGCTCGAGGCGCGCAAGGAGACCGGCCGCGGCATCGTCGCCACGGTACTGGTCCAGAACGGCACCCTGCGGGTCGGCGACACCTTCGTCTCGGGCGCCACCTGGGGCCGCGTCCGCTCGATGAGCGACGACCGCGGCGGCCGCAGCCAGGAATCCGGCCCGGCTACCGCGGTGGAGGTCACCGGCTTCCAGGAGGTCCCGGAGGCGGGCGACACGTTCCAGGTCGTCACCGACGAGCAGAAGGCGCGCGGCATCGTCGAGTTCCGCCAGCTCGAGCAGCGGCGGCGCGAGCTCACCCCGTCGCTCGGCAAGGTCTCTCTCGAGGCCCTGTTCAACAAGATCGAGCAGGGAGAGGTCAAGGACCTCGCGGTGGTGCTCAAGGCCGACGTGCAGGGTTCGGTCGAAGTCCTGCGCGACGCCATCGAGAAGCTCTCCACGCCGCGGGTGAAGGTCTCCGTGCTGCACAGCGGCGTGGGCGCCATCTCGACCAACGACGTCCTGCTCGCCTCGGCCTCCAAGGCGATCATCGTCGGCTTCAGCGTCCGCCCCGAGCGCAACGCTTCCGAGCTGGCCGAAAAGGAGCAGGTCGAGGTCCGCCTCTACACGGTGATCTACGAGCTGCTCGACGAGCTGCGCAAGGCGATGACCGGCCTTCTCGAGCCGACCTTCAAGGAGGTCGCTCGCGGGCGCGCCGAGGTTCGCGAGATCTTCAAGGTGCCGCGGGTCGGTACCATCGCCGGCGCCCACGTCGTCGACGGCGTCATCCCCCGCACGGCCAGCGTGCGGCTGGTGCGCGACGGCAAGGTCGTCTACGAGGGCAAGCTCTCGTCGCTGCGGCGCTTCAAGGACGACGCTTCCGAAGTGCGTTCCGGCTTCGACTGCGGTATCGGACTCGATCGCTTCCAGGACATCAAGCCGGGCGACATCGTCGAGGCCTTCGTCAACGAGGAGGTCGCTCCGACCCTCAACTGAGGAGCGGCGACCGCCGGCCGGCAGCGGATCCGCGTCATGTACGTCGGCATCGGAACTCTCGATCTCCACCTCCCCTGGGCCACCGACCTGAAGGCTCGCCGGCGGGTGGTCCGGGGACTCGTCGACCGGCTGCACGCCCGCCACCGCATCTCGATCGCCGAAACCGGGGATCCCGGACTGCCTCAACGGGCGCAGCTCGGGGTCGCCGTGGTGTCGGGACGCGAGGAAGAGGTCGAACGGATGCTGCAGGCGGTGCTCGACGCCGCCGACCAGGTCGCCGAAGCCACCGTGCTCGACTGGAGCACCCGGATCCTCGAGGAAGAACCGTCATGAGCATCAGAACCGACCGCATCGCCGACCTGATCCGGACCGAGCTCTCCGAGCTGCTGCTGCGCGAGATTCGCGATCCGCGGGTGGCGCTGGCCACCATTTCGCAGGTCGAGGTCTCGAGCGACCTGTCGCGCGCCAACGTGCGTGTTTCGGCGCTCGGCGACGAGACGCAGCGCCTGCAGACCATGGAAGGACTGGCGAGCGCCCGCGGTTTTCTGCGGCGCGAACTCGCCCACCGCCTCTCCCTGCGCGTCACGCCGGAGCTGCGCTTCTTCCTCGACCGCGGCGCCGAGCACAGCCAGCGGATCTCCGAACTGCTGGACGGCCTGCACGAGCGGGACTCCGGGGAGTCCGAGTGATCCCCGAGCCGCTCCTGGCGCGCCTGCGCGACGGCCGCCGCTTCCTCGTCGTCAGTCACGCCAATCCCGACGGCGACGCCATCGGCACCGGACTCGGCCTGGCGCGCGCGATGCGCGGTGCCGGCCATCAGGCCCTGGTCTGGAGTCGCGACCCCGTTCCCACCGTCTACCTCCAGCTGCCGGGCGCCGGCGACATCCACGTCGGCGAGGATCCGCCGCCGGACTTCCCGGCGGCCTTCGACTGCGCGATCGTCCTCGAGTGCCCGACGCTCGACCGCACCGGCCTCGAGACCCGTCTCGCCCTGCTGCCGCAGCTCAACATCGATCACCACCTGGGCAACGCCGGGTACGGCGAAGCCGCCTGGGTCGACCCGCAGGCGCCCGCCGTCGCGGTGATGGTGGCGGAGCTGCTGCGCGAGCTGCGTGTCCCGATCGATTCCGACGCGGCCAGCTGCCTCTTCGTCGGCCTCTCCACCGATACCGGGGGATTCCGCTTCGCCAACGCCACGCCGCGTGCCTTCCGCGCCGCGGCGGACCTGGTTGCCGAAGGCGCGAGCGTCGAGCGCGTCTCGCAATGGCTCCACGAGAGCCAGCCCGAGGGGGCCGTGCGGCTGCTCGGCGGCCTGCTGGCGACGCTCGAACGCCACGGCGAGGACGGCCGGGTCGCCACCGCCCGCCTGACCCGCGAAATGTTCGCCGCGGCGGGAGCCGCTCCCGGGGACGCCGAGGGTTTGATCGACGTGCCGCGGTCGGTCGCCGGCGTCGACGCCGTCGGGCTGCTGCGGGAGGTCGGAGACGACCTCTGGAAGATTTCGCTGCGCAGCCGCGGCACCATCGACGTCGAGGCGATCGCCCGCGCGCACGGCGGCGGCGGCCACCGCAACGCGGCCGGATTCAGGATCGAAGGCGGATTCGAGAGCGCGCGGGCCGCGGTCGTCGAGGCGCTGCTCGCCGCCACCGGGAGACCACGATGACCCTCGACGGACTGCTCCTGATCGACAAACGGGCCGGCTGCACCTCGCACGACGTCGTGCAGCAGGTGCGCCGCGCGCTGCGCCAGAAGCGCGTCGGGCACTGCGGCACGCTCGATCCGGACGCCACCGGCCTGCTGCTGCTCACCGTCGGCCAGGCGACCCGCCTGACCCGCTTCCTGATCCATGCGCCGAAGGTCTACGAGGGGACGATCCGCTTCGGTATCGCCACCGATACGTACGATGCCTCGGGCCGCGTCACCGCCGAGCATCCGATCGACGGCCTGACCACCGCGAAGATCGAGACGGCCATGGCGGCCTTCCTCGGTACCTTCGAGCAGGAGCTGCCGGCGTACAGCGCCCGCAAGGTCGGCGGCGTGAAGTTCTACGAGATGGCCCGCCGCGGCGAGGAGATTCCGGAGGCGCGCAAGGAGGTCACGGTCTGGGAGCTCAGCCGTCTCGGCGAGCTCGCCGGGGATCGACTCGACTTCCGCCTCTCCTGCTCGTCCGGAACCTACGCGCGCGGCATCGCTCACGATCTCGGCGCGGCCCTCGGCTGCGGCGCCCATCTGGCCGCGCTGCGCCGCACCGCTGCCGGCCCGTTCCGGGTCGAGTCGGCACTGACCCTCGACGAGCTGGTGGAGCGCCGGCGCACCGAAGCCCCGCTCGGGGACGCCTGGATGCCTCTCGAGCGGATCCCCCTCCCCTTTCCGGATGCCAGCCTCGACCCGGCCCAGGAGCGGCGCATCCGCAACGGCCAGACGGCCCTGCTGCCCGGCGTCGCCGCCCCCGAGGGGGAGTGGCTGCGCCTCCTCGACCGGCGCGGCGCCGCGATCGCGGTCGGCACGGTCAGCGAACGGGTCGGTGCCCTGGCCGTCGTGCAGCCCCGGATCGTTTTCGTTCCGGGCGCCGATATGGTAGGCTTTTCAAGGATATAGACAGAGAGACGAAGAACAGAGACAGCAGCAACATTCACCGGAGGACGCTTTGCCGCAGACGAAGGAAGTGAAGGACCAGATCATCCGGGACTACCGGGTGCACGAGTCGGACACCGGATCCACCGACGTGCAGGTCGCCCTGCTCACCCAGCGGATCAACGAGCTCACCGGCCACTTCAAGACCCACGTCAAGGATCACCACAGCCGCCGCGGGCTGCTCAAGCTCGTCGGTCAGCGCCGCCGCCTGCTCGACTACCTCAAGAGCCGGGACGCGGACCGCTACCGCCAGCTGATCGAGCGCCTCGGAATCCGCAAGTAAAACCGACTCGCACTCCGGTGACGCGGTCCGCCCCGGTCCTCCCCGGCCCGGTGCGGGCCGAGTTCGCGTTGCCGGTCGTGCCCCCGAAAGGAATCCCATCCAGATGAAAGTGAAGCGCACCGTCCAGGTCGGCACGGGGACTCTCGTCCTCGAGTCCGGCCATCTCGCCAAGCAGGCGCACGGCTCGACGACCGTCCGCCTCGGCGATACCGTCGTCCTGGCCACCGCCTGCATGCAGCAGAGCGCCATGCCGCGCGACTTCCTGCCGCTGACCGTCGACTACCGCGAGTACACCTACGCCG
>CAYYIK010000002.1:0-12471 GCA_964471955.1 uncultured Thermoanaerobaculia bacterium
CGCCGCTCTTGCGGGCGTAGTCGGTGACGTACCAGCCCTGGCCCTTGAACTGGAAGGCGGGGGCCGAGACGAGGCGCTTCGTCTCGCCGCCGCACTCGGGGCAGGCCGGGGCGGGGTCGTTGTGACGTTGCAGCAGCTCGGAGACGTGACCGCACTGCAGACACTGGTATTCGTAGATCGGCATGTTTCGTCCGTCCTTCAACCGTCAGAACGCAGCTTGATCCGGATCCCCGTCCCGGCCGGGCGCTCGGCCGGCGCGCCGACGCCGCTGCGGCGGATCAGGCCGAGCACGTGGAATGCGTAGAGAAGTCGCGCCGCATCGGCGGCGGGGGTCGGGCCGAGCGTGCACAGCTCGTAGAGGGTCCGCCGGCCGTCGACCGCCGCCAGCAGCGCGTAGCCGGGCGCTTCCAGGGCGATCTCGATCAGGTCCTCGCAGCGGAAGGACGGAGCGAACACCGCATCTCGCCCCCCCATCCGGCCGACGATCGACTTGGCGTTGGCGGCGCGTCGGACCCCTTCGACGATCACCTGCCGCAGCGGAATCTGGATCCGGATGATGCCGGTCAGATCCGGCGCGCCGGGGGTGAAAGTCACCTCTCCCTGCTCCCAGGAAAAGAGGCTCCAGAGCACCGCTTCGATCTGCTCACGGATCGCCTGATTGACCTGCGCCGGCGAGAGATAGCCGCGCTCGATCAGCACTTCGCCGAGCCGCCGCCGCTCCTGCGCCCGCTGCTGCATGGCCTCCTGAAACTGCCCATCGGCCAGCCGGCCGGTACGCCGCAGGAAGCTGCCGAGGCTGTCGGCGAGGTCGCTCGAGGATGCGTGCACCACGTAGCCGTTGTCGAGGTAGATCCGCTTGGCGAACTCGCCGCTCACCGCCTCGACCACGCCGGCCACGCGGGTGCGGTCGATGATCGACAACATCTCGGGCAGCGCGGTGTCATGGAGATCGCCGCGGTACTGGGGCACGCGCTCGGCGCGGGTCATGGCGAAGGCGGGATGTTACCGCAGCGCCCGCCGACTTGCCGCCGGGCCCGCGCGATGATGGAGTCGCGGCGATGATCGCTCCCGAGGAGGCCTGGCGCCGCATCACCTCGACGCTCGAGCCGCTCGCCACCGAACGGGTCGAGCGCTCGGCGGCGGTCGGCCGCGCCCTCGCCGCTCCGGTCGCGGCGACGGGCGACCTGCCGGCCGTCGACGTCAGCGCGCTCGACGGTTTCGCTCTGGCAGGACCGGTCGACGCCGGCGGCACGCTGCCCGTGGCGGCGCGCCTGGCCGCTGGAGCGACTCCCGGCCTCCGGCTCGCGCCGGGCACCGCCGTCGAGATCTGGACCGGCGCCCCGGTGCCCGCCGGCTGCGACCGGGTCGTCGCCGTCGAGGAGACCACGCCCGCCGGCCCGGACCGCATCCGCGTTCTCCGGCCGCCGCCGGCCGGCAACGCCGTGCGGCGCGCCGCCGAGATCGCGCGCTGCGGCGCCGTGCTGCTCGCCGCCGGGGAGCGGCTGACTCCGGCCGCTCTGGCGCTGCTGGCGGGCCAGGGAATCGGCGCCGTCGACGTCCGGCGCCGGCCGTGCGTTGCCGTCCTGGTGACCGGCGACGAAGTCGTCGAGCCCGGACGGCTGCCGCCGCCCGGCTCCCTGCGCGACTCCCACACCGACTTCCTGCTCGCCGCCGTCGCGGCCGCCGGCGCCGACGCCCGGCCGCTCGGAATCGCCCCCGACGAGCCGGCGGCGCTCGACGTACGGCTCGCGCCGGCGCTCGACACCTTCGACGTCGTGCTCACCTGCGGCGGCGTCTCGATGGGGGGGGCCGACCACGTACCCGGCGCGCTGCGCCGGCTCGGCTGCGCCGAGCTCTTTCACGGCGTGGCGATGCAGCCCGGCAAACCGCTGCTCGCCGCCCGCCGCGGGGCGACGCTCATCTTCGGACTGCCCGGCAATCCGGGTTCGGTGATGACGACCTTCCGGCTGCTCGTCCGGCCGGCCCTCGAGCGACTCGCCGGCCACCCCGCGGAGTTCTGGAAGGGAGCCTTCGAGATCCGCCTCGCCGCCGCGCTCGGCGCCGGACGGACGCGCGACCGCTTCGTCCCCGCACGTTTCGCCCCTGAGAGCGGCCCGGCGCTGGCCCGCCCGCTGCCGGTGGCCGGCTCGCACGACCAGCTCGCGTTTGCCCGCGCCGAACTGCTGCTGCGCGTGCGGGCCGGCGAACCGGAGCGTCCGGCCGGCGCCGCGGTCGAAGCGATCGAATTCTGAGTCGCGAGCGGGAGGAGGTGGCGGAAGCGCATGGGAATCGAACCCACCTCCGCCGCCACCAGGGGCGCCGGACGACGGTTTTGAAGACCGTGGGAGGCACCGGCCTCCGCGCGCTTCCGCGCCGATCCTAGCGCGAGGTCACCGCGTCCCGGCCCCTTCGCGGGCCTCGGCGCGCGCCGGCGGCTCGACCGGGAAGGGCTTGCGCGGCAGCTTCTCCTCGCGCTGCGCCGTCTGCCAGAGAAAGGTCGCCATCACGATCGACGCCTGGACCAGGTCCTCGCGCCGCAGCCGCTCGAAGGTATCGAGGTGGCTGTGGTGGGTGCGCGGGAAGTAGTCGAGCGGATCCTGGATGAACTGGAAGCCCGGCACGCCGGCGCGATCGAACGGCACGTGGTCGGTCGATCCGGTCGCCTCGTTGGTCACCGTGGTCACGCCGAGATCGGCGAGCGGCGCGATCCAGCTCTGGAAGATCGGCGCCACGGCGAGGTTGCCCTGGGTGTAGATGCCGCGGATCCTGCCGCCGCCGTTGTCGAGGTTGTAGTAGGCGGAGATCTTGCCGTGCTCGGCGCGCGGGCGCAGTGGCCAGGTCTCGCGGCGCAGCATGCGGGGCAGTTCGAGTTCTTCCGCGTCGGTCGTTTCGGGCCGGTCGGCGACGTTGGCCTCGACCCAGGCGCGCGAGCCGAGCAGTCCCTGCTCCTCGCCGCCCCAGAGCGCCACGCGGATCGTGCGGCGGGGCCGGGCCCCGATCGCCTGCAGGATGCGCACCGCCTCGAGCACCACCGCCGAGCCGGCGGCGTTGTCGGTCGCGCCGGTTCCGGCATGCCAGGAATCGAGGTGCGCCCCGGCCAGCACGATCTCGGAACGGCGGTCGCCGCCCGGGATCTCGGCCAGCGTGTTGTAGGCGACGGTCTCCTCGGGGTGAAAGCGCGTCGCGACGTCGACCTCCAGCTCGATCCGCTCGCCCTCCTCGAGCCGGCGCAGCAGCCGCTGGTACGGCTCGGCGGCCATCACCAGGCCGGGGACACCCCGCGGCAGCGCCGGATCGCGCTTGCCGGAGTCGCCGCCCAGGCGCAGGATGCCGTGATCGCGCGACGACAGCTCGACGGTGGCCACCACGCCCTCGGCGGCGAGGAACTCCGCCATCTGCTGCGCGAAGGCCCAGCGCTTGCGCGCCTGCTCCCGCCAGGCGTCACCGCGCGGCTCGACGAGGTCGAACTCGACCAGCTCGGCGAGTCGCTCGTCGTCCCAGCGCTCGAAGTCCCGGCGCGGACGCCCCGGCGGCTCCTCTTTGCGCGCTCCGTCGAGCAGGAGGATCTTGCCCGCCAGCTTTCCCTTCTGCTCCTCGAGATCCTCGGCGTCCTCGAGCGTCACCCGCACCGCCTCGCCGCGCACCGCGCCCGCGGTGCCGACGGTCCACGCCTTGGGCAGCGCGGCCACCGGACCGATCTCCGGCGCGACGACCGAGACGACGCAGCGCGAGAAGCTCCACCCCTCGCCAAACTCGAACGGTTCGAGGCGCGCCCGTGAGAGTCCCCATTCGGTCAGCCGATCGCGCGCCCACTCGCCGGCCTGGCGGAGCGCCGGCGAGCCGGTCAGGCGCGGGCCGATCTCGTCGGTCAGGTGGCGCGCGATCTCCATCACTTGCGAGCGGCGCACCGCCTCCTCGCGAATCCGCCCCGCCATGTCGAGGTCGACCGGCTGCGCCGCGAGGGGCGACGCGACGAGAATCCAGGCGATGGCGGCACCTCGAATCGTCCACTTCGAAACCATGCGTGCGTCCTTTCGATTCCGATGGGCCGATCCGCTCAGGTCACCCGGGCGAGCAGGCGCCGCGAGCCGATGGCCCGACTGTAGGTCACTCCCACGCGATACCAGTGCAACAGGAAAGCCTCGCGAGCCGCGCGCGTCCACCAGGCGAGGGTCCCTCCGCGGGGAGGCGCCGAGAGGGCGGGCGAGCAGGCGAGGTCGAGAGCGAGGCCCCGAGCGAAGGCGCGCACCCGGGCGAGATGGAGCGGATCGGAGACCAGCAGCACGCGGCCGAGGCCCTGCCGCCGCAAAGTCTCCCGCACGTTGAAGAGATTCTCGAGGGTGTGCCGGCTTCGGTCTTCCGTCCAGATCACCGCTTCCGGCACGCCGGCCGCCAGCAGGTGCTCGCGCCCCGCGTCGGCCTCCGAACGCCGCGCCGTGCCGGTCCAGCCGCCGGAGACGACGATGCGCGGTGCCCATCCGTCCCGCCAGAGGCCGGCGCCGTGATCGAGGCGGGCGCGGAAGACGTCGGTCGGAGCGTCGCCGACCAGCTCGCGACCGAGCACCAGGATGGCGTCCGACTCGCGCCGCTCGTCGACCCGTGCCCAGCGCACCACTTCGCGCAGCCGCCAGGCGACCGGCAGGCCGGCCGCCAGCGCGCCGGTGGCGAAGGCGAGCGAGAGCGAGGAGAGCCCGCCGGGCCCCAGCTCGCGGACGAAAGAGGAGTTGCGTCGCCGCAAGACCGCCGAGACTACCGGATCCGCGCTCGTCCGGGCCGGCTCACGGAGCCCGGAAGGCGCGCAACTTCGCCAGCCGGCCAGCCAGCGCCTCCTCGGGACCTCCGGGCTTCTCCTCGCCCGCCGTCAGAGCGCCCTCCCACGACCCGTAGGTCGGATTGGGCAGCACGAACCACGACGTGCCGAAGCGGTCGGCCGCCGCCTCGGCGAGGCGGCGACGCTCGTCCACCGACGCGCCGCGGGCGCCGCTGAGGAAGTCGTTGAGGTCGTCGCCAAGCAGCAGGGCGACGCGGTACGACGCGGCGACGTGCGCTCGCCGGCTCTCCTTGTCGCTCTGCCACTCGGGGCGTTCGTGACGCAGCAGCAGCACGTCGACGTCCTGGCGCAACGGAAAGCCGACACGGGCGAGGTTGTCGCGCGTCGCAGCCTCGTGCTCGGCATCCCGGTTGGTGACGTAGAAGAGCGTGACGCCTCGCTCGGCGAGGTAGCGCGCGAACTCGACGGCGCCGGCCAGGGGGCGGGCTTCGGCGGCGTCGACCCATTCCGTCCACGCCTCGGCCGAGAAGTCGGTGTCCCGGCGCAGCATCCAGCCTTCGAAGGCCGAGTTGTCGAGCAGCGTCTCATCGACGTCCGCGATGACGGCGACCGGCAGGCTCGCCGCCGCCATCCCCTGGCCGAGCGCGCTCCAGGCCGGGTCGGCGAGCGCCTGATCGAGCGCCCGCCGCGCCGCGAGAAACGCCTGACGCTGCAGCTGTCGGGCTTCCTCGGACGTCTGGAACCAGAGCACCGCATCGAGCTTGGCGAGATGGAGGGGCGAGGGGATTCCGGCCGAAGCGCCGGGCACAGGCGCCGAGGGCGCCGTCGCCGGCGCGGGGCCGGCCGTGCGACACCCCGCACCGGCGACGACGACGAGCAGGGCGATTCCGGCGAGGTGCGGCCAGGAATGACGATGGAGACGATCGGACACGGCGGATCCTCCACGTGGCGACCCCGCCGCATGGCGAGGCATTCGCTCGCCGGAACGCAGCCCGGCGGGCGAGTCGACCGAAAAACCACGACGCATGGGCGTCAGGGAAAGGAAGTTGGTGGAGCTGAGCGGGATCGAACCGCCGACCTCTTGAATGCCATTCAAGCGCTCTCCCAGCTGAGCTACAGCCCCACCGGCGGAGCGGGGAGTCTATGCGAAGTCCCGGCGCGCGGACAAGCCGGGTGGGCGCCTCAGGCTTCCGCGGCCCGGGCGCGGGTCCGCGCCGGGCCGAAGCGCGCCACGATCGCCGCGCGCAGGCGATCGAGTCCCTCGCCGGTGGCGGCCGACACGGCGATGCCGTCGCCGGCAGCCGGCAGTCCGGAAGGATCCAGGCGGTCGATCTTGTTCCACACGACGAGGATGTCGTCGGGGTCGACCCCGAGCTCCCCCATCACCTCCTCGGCGACCGCCTTCTGCTCCTCCCAGCGCGGGTGCGAGCGGTCGACGACGTGCAGGACCAGATCGGCCGCCACGACCTCCCCCAGCGTCGAGCGGAACGAAGCGACCAGATCGTGCGGCAGCTTGCGGATGAAACCGACGGTGTCGGCGAACACTACCGGCCGCTGGCCGGCGGCGAGGTCGGCCCGCCGCAGCCGCGCGTCGAGCGTGGCGAACAGGCGATCCTCGGCCAGGGTCGCGTCCGCCGTCAGGCGGTTGAACAGGGTCGACTTGCCGGCGTTGGTGTAGCCGGCCAGCGCCACCACCGGGATCTCCGCGCGGCCGCGCCGCTGGACCCGGCGCATCTTCTCGATCCGGCCGAGCTCGCGCTCGAGCTGGGCGATGCGCCGGCGCAGCATCCGACGGTCGGCCTCGAGCTGCGTCTCGCCCTCGCCGCCGCGCACGCCGATGCCGCCGGCCTGGCGCGACAGGTGCCCCCAGCGACGCGCCAGCCGCGGCAGCTCGTAGCGCAGCCGGGCGAGCTCGACCTGCTTGCGTGCCTCGTTGCTGCGCGCCCGTTGCTCGAAGATGCGCAGAATCAGGCCGCTGCGGTCGAGCACCTCCACTTTCAGCAGGTCGCCGAGATTCTTCGCCTGGCTGCCGGTCAGATCGTCGTCGAAAACCGCGAGATCGGCGCCCAACCGGGCGATCGCCGCCGCGACTGTCTCGGCCTTTCCCGCGCCGATGAACAGGCGCGGATCGGGAGCGCGGCGGGCCTGGACGGCCTGACCGAGCACGTCGCCGCCCGCCGTGTCGACCAGCGCCGCGAGCTCGACGAGGTGGTCCTCGACTTCCCAGGCCGGCTGGCCGGGGAAGGCGACGCCGATCAGGAAGGCGCGGCGGCGGCTGGGGTCGGGGTTGCGGTTCAGCGTGTCCAAGGAGCCGGAGGGTCCGTGCGTGAGGGAGAATACCCCACCGTGAGCCGCCCCGACGAAGGCCCCGCCCTCGCCCCGACGCCCCCGCCGGATGCCGAAGCTCCGGTTCGACGCACGCTGCAGAGCCGGCTCGTTCTTGCGCTCGCCGTGAGCGCGGCACTCGCCGCCCTGTTCTGGCCGCGCGGCGACGGCCGCCGCGAAATCCGCCCCGGTGGCTTTCTCATCGACGCGGCGGGCCGCCCGCAGCCGCTCGCCCGGGAGCTCAAGCCGGTCACCCTGCTCCACTTCTGGGCGACCTGGTGCCCGCCGTGCGTCACCGAGATCCCTTCGCTGATCGAGTACGCCACGACGCTGCGCGACGGCCGCGTCGGCCTCGTGCTGGTGGCGGTCGACGACGATCCCGAGCGCGCGCGGACCTTCGTCGGCTCGGCCGAGTTCCCGCTGCTCTACGATCCCGACTGGGACGTGGCGCACCGCTTCGGCACCCGGCAGCTGCCGGAGACCCACATCGTCGTCGAAGGGCGCGTGGTCGACTCGTTCATCGGCGCTGCGGACTGGCGGGACCCCCAGGTCCGCGCCCGGGTTCAGAAGTGGACGGCGACGCCGCCGAGCGCCATGCCGTAGAGGTCGGCGTGGTCGAGAAAGGCGTAGTGCGCCGAAAACTCGACCACCACCGAAAGATGGCGCGTCAGATCGAAGTCCCCGGTCACCCCGAGCGCCAGCCCGAGACCGCGGTCGGCCACCTCACCGTCGATCGGATCCCGCCCGGCGAGTTCGTAACCTCCCAGGCCTAGATAGAAGCCGTAGTCGTAGCTCGGCTGCCGGAACCGGTACTCGCCGGCCACGGTGAGATAGGTCAGCTCCGCTTCGGTGAGCCCCTCGATGTCGGTCTCCGAGCCGAAGTCGAGCCGCCCGAGGCGGATCATCGCCAGGGTGCGATCGTTGGTCACCATGCCGAGCGCCGCCTCGACCGTCCGGTGGTCCAGATCGCCGTCGCTCGAATCGTCGAACGAACCCCCGACGCCACCCAGCAGCCCCGCGGTGAACGTGTAATCGTCCTGCGCCGGCGCGACCGCCGGCAGGGCGAGAAGCAGGACAACGACAACGGCGAGCGGACGAATCGATTTCAAGGCGGCCTCCGAGGCTCCGCGGTGCGCGGCAACGGCGCGCGAGTCTAGCACCGGCTCCTCGCGTCCTCCTCTCGTGATGCCCTGCGTGCGCGGTGGCGCCGCGCTGCTCGCCGCCCTGCTCGAGCTGATCTGGCCACGCTTCTGTCTCGCCTGCGCCGCGCGACTGGGAGCCGGCGACGGACCTCTCGGCCTGTGCACCCGCTGCCGGGCCCGGCTCGCGCCGGTCGACCCCCGACACTCCTGCCGCGGCTGCCTGCGTCCGCTTCCCGCCGGCCGGGAGCCGCTGCCGCTCTGCCTCGACTGCCGGCGGCACGAGCCGCCGTACGAGAGGGCGATCGCGCTCTGGCGCTACCGGCCCCCGGCGACCGATCTGGTGCGCGCCTTCAAGTTCCACGGTGTCGACCACCTCGGCGAGGCCTTCGCCGAGCTGGCCGCGACCGCCGGCCTGCTGGCCGGACTCGCCGGGATCGACCTGGTCGTCCCGGTACCGCTCGCCTGGCCGCGCCTGCTGCGGCGCGGCTTCAATCAGGCCGAGCGCTTCGGCCGACCGGTGGCGCGGCACCTCGGCGTTCCGCTTGTCCGCGCCCTCGCCCGGCGGGGCCTGCCCGGCACCCAGGCCGGCAGCACCCGCCGCCAGCGGCTCGCCCGCGCTCCGGGGAGCTTCCGGGCGCGCTCTCCGGAGCTTCTGGCGGATCGCCACCTGCTGCTCGTCGACGACGTGCTCACGACCGGGGCCACCGCGCGATCGGCGGCGGCCACCTTGCGGTCGGCCGGGGCCCGCGCGGTGACCGTTCTGGCGGTCGCCTGGACCCCACCGGCGGGCTCTCCGGGGTCGCCTTGACAGCCCTTGCACCCGGCCCTAGACTGCCAGTCCAATGGGCGGATCCGTTCAGCTTCGCCCGCCCCGCCTCCGGGCGTGGACGCTTGCCGCGAGCCTCGCGGGCTCGTTCGGACTGGCCCCGCTGCGCGCCGAGCCGGCCCCGGGTGTTTCGGGCCGCGTCGTCGCCGAAGCGAACCCGGTCGCCGAGGCGACGGTCTACGCCTACCAGGTCGTCGAAAAGTCGCTGCGCAAGGTGCTCACCGATGCCGCCGGCGAGTTCGCTTTCGCCGAGCTGCCGGCCGGTCTCTACAAGATCGTCGCGCTCAAGACCGGCTTCGCGCCGGCCGTGGCGGTCGTCACCCGCCGGGCCTCCGATCAGAGCCAGTACGTCCAGGTCGATCTGAGCACCCGCGCCGAGCCGCCCGTGGCCTCCGGCTTCTGGCAGTTGCGCTCGGAATCCCCCGGCGACGTGTTGAGGGAGCTCGGCGTGGCGACGCCGGCCGAACTGCTGGTCCTCGCCGAAGCGCCCGCCGGCGCGCCGGCGCCTCTGCTTCACACCGAAGTCGCTGCCAGTACGGTGATCGCCGAGCTGCCGCGCGACATTCGCGCGCAGACCGTCTCCAGCCAGATCGGGATGTCGGGCCGGCTCGGCAGCGTCCGGGTGGCGCTCGACGGCGGCTACCGGTCGATGGCCTCGAACGTCGGGTCCGATCCCGGCGGCACCTCCGTCGAGGGGGTCGCAAGCCAGATCAACCTGCGCCTCGAGAGCGAGGGGGCCGGCAGCTTCGACCTGTCGAGCACCAACCAGTCCCTGCTCACCACGACGGCCGGGGATGAGTCGCCGGTCGACTTCCAGAATCTGACGCTGCGCTATCGCCGCGATCTCGGCGACCACGGCACCACGGCGCTGCTCGCCCAGTTCGTCGACGAGACGGGACTGAGCGGCGATCGCCAGGTCCGGCCGCAGGGGCTGCCGACGGCCTCGCGTTCGCTGCGCCTCGAGGGGAGCTACGAGCGCCACCTCGGCGAGTCGACGCTGCTCCGCTCGGGGCTGCGCTACCGCGAAAGCCTGCGCGACTACGTACGCCGTCCGGGCGAGCAGTCGGAAGGCGTCGCTCTGCGCTCGGTCGAGGCGTGGAGCCTCGCCGACTGGGAGGTCGACCCGACCTGGGTCGTGCAGTACGGCGTGTTCACCACCGCCCACGACGGAACGGTCTCGCTGGCACCGCGCGGCGGCCTCGTCGTCCGGCTGCGGCCGGAGTGGCAGGCCTCGGTGACCGCGAGTCAGCGCCTCGCCCTGACCGACGAGGATCCGCTGCGCGGCGAATTCACTCCGGCCACGCTGGGACCGGCGCTGGGCTGCTCGGACGCCGAGTCGTCCTGCTACGAGGTCCAGCTCGCCCGCAGCGTGGCGGGAACGGACAACTTCCGCGTCGGCGCGTCGTGGCGCGAGTTCGATCGAACCGTGCGCCTCTTCCTGCGCGACGACTTCCTGCGCGCCAGCGAAGGGATGTTCCTGGTTCCCGGCGACCGGCTGCCCGAGATCCATGCCTCCTTCCAGCACGACCTCGGGCCGCGCGCCGTGGCGCGCTGGACCTCGACGTACGGCGAAGGCGGCGGCGGCGCCTTCCGGGCGGCGAATCGCCGGCTCTACGAGAACGAAGTCTCCTACCTGTCGAGCGAGATCGACGCCACGTATCGGCCGACCTCGACCGGCATCTACGTCGCGTTCCACCGCGTCGAACAGACCCTGCGGTGGATTCCGACGCCCGGCCTGGGTCGCACCGCCTTCCCGCCTTCAGCCACGCTCGAGCGGGTCGAGTTGGCGCTGTCGCAGGATCTCGCACCGATCTTCGATCTGCCGACCGACTGGGCTTTCCGGCTGGGCGTCGAACTGCTCAATGGCGGGACGCTCTTCCAGTCCCCGTCGAGCGCCGCCGAGAGTCTCCGCCACCGGGTCACCACCGGCGTGGCGGTCCGCTTCTGATCGCCGCTTACGTCGCCGGGCGCCGGTTCCGGGCAGCCGGGTGAGATCCGGAGGCGCGACCTCACGGCAGCTCGGAGGAACGCGCCTCCGGAGCCGTCCGGAAGTCTCGATCCAAATTAATGCGGTAGCTGCGGATTTTCGGATTCCGGCGCGCAAGTCCCCTCAGAAACAAGCATTTCGGGGCGCCTCACGAGGCTGGATGACGGCACGGATCCTGCTTTGCCGTGCAGTGGCCCGGAGACTTTGTTGACCCTCGAAGCGAAGCACCCCGCGCGGCGCGGCGCCGTCCTTCTGCTCTTCCTGCTCACTGGCGCCCTCGGCGTGCTCGGGGCGGAAGCGTTCCGGCGCAAGCTCGCCAGCTTCCAGCCGCTCGGCTTCGAGGCGGTGGCAGCCGAAGATCACTGGCGGGTCGGTCGGGTCGACGCAGCCCGGTCCATCGCGCTGGCCGCCGGGGACCGGATCCTCCTGGTCAACGGCACCGAGGCGGCGAGCATCGACGACCTGCGTCGCCAGCTCGGCCGGCAGGCCGAATCCCAGCTCGTCGTGGCCCGTGGCGACCGCCTCGAGACCGTCCGCTACCTGCGACCGCCGCTCGATCTCGATCTCCCCTGGCTGATCCTCGCGGCGCTCGGCATCGGCTATCTGGCCGTCGGCCTGTTCACCCTCTGGCGGGCTCCGGGCGGCGTGCTCTTCTACGTCTGGTGCCTGGCTTCCGCCGTTCTCTATCTCTTCTCGCCCGTCTTCCCGGTCGACCGCACCGGCGTCTGGATCTACCTGGCCGACGAGTTCGCCCGCCTGGCGCTGGCGCCACTGACGCTCCACCTCTTCCTCACCATTCCGCGCGCCGACTCGCCGCGGTCGCGCCGGCTGCTGCCGCTGCTCTACCTGCCGGCACTGGGCTTCGCGGTGCTGCAGGTCGACCTGGCGGTGGCCGAGGGCCGCCTGCTCTTCGGGCCGCCGACGGCCGGCGCGCTGGCGCTGCTCGACCGGCTCGAGCTCGGCCACCTGGCTCTGTTCGCCGCCGCGGCGATCGCCGTGCTCGCGACCCGCCTGACCCGGGTGGAGAACTGGGAGCAGCGTCGGCAGCTGCTCTGGGTTCTGGTCGGCATGGCCGCGGGATACGCGCCGTTCTTCGCCTTCTACGCCCTCCCCCACGTCGCCGGAATGCAGCTTCCCGAAGGCTTCACGGCCCTCGCCGTGCTGCCGCTCGCGGCGGTTCCCGTCGCCTTCGGCTGGGCGATCCTGCGTTATCGCCTGTGGGACCTCGGGCTGATGGTGCGCAACGGAGCCTCCTACGCGCTCACCCTCTTCTTCGCCGTCGGCACCTTCTCGCTGGTCAACCTGGCACTCGGCAGGGCGGTGCCGGACGGGATGGCCTTCGCGCGCAATCTGCTCACCTTCTTCGGCGGCCTGGCGATCGCCGGCCTGGCGATCCCGGCGCGGCGCGGCATCCATGGCG
>CAYYIK010000002.1:12571-89073 GCA_964471955.1 uncultured Thermoanaerobaculia bacterium
GGCGGCCTGGCGATCGCCGGCCTGGCGATCCCGGCGCGGCGCGGCATCCATGGCGTACTGGATCGCTTCGCCTACGGCCAGGCGTTCGGCCGCCGCCGCGGACTCGCCTGGCTCGGGCAGGAGCTGCTGCAGGAGCGCGACCTCGACCGGCTCTGCCAGGCGCTCATCTCCGAGCTCGAAGAAGGGCTCGATCTCGAGCGCGCCAACCTTCTGCTCGCGCAGGGCCCGAGCCTGCTGCCGGTCCGACCCGAGCCCAACCTGCCGGACGCCGTCGCCGGCGCGGCAGTGCCGGCGCGCATCTGGGAAGGCACCTTCGAGACGATCTCCGAGATCGACCTGCCAGGTGAGCCGGCGGGAGCCGAGCAGCGCATCGCCGCCGCCGGCTACCGCTACGCCTTCCCGCTGCGCGTGCGCAACGCCCGCGTCGGCCTCGTGCTGACGACGCTGAGGCGTGACGGCCAGCCGCTCAACAGCGAGGACGTCGATCTCGTCCGCGCGCTGCTCGACCAGGCGGCGCTGGCGATCGAGAATGCCCAGCTTCTCGACCAGGTACAGCGCCAGCTCGAGCAGGTCGTCGCCCTGCAGCGTCACAACGAGGGCATCCTGGAATCTTCGCCCGCCGGCATCGCGCTGCTCGACGAGCACGGCCGGATCGTCTCGGCCAACCTCGCCTTCGCCGCTCTCGCGGGCCGTCCGCGCGGCGAAGTCACCGGTCGGCCGCTCCGCGAGACACTCGATCTCGGCAACCTGCCTGGAGCCGGCACCGGTCCTCAGCAGATCGTCTGCCGGGACGCGCACGGGCGCGAGCGGATCCTCGACGCAAGCCTCGCCGAGCTGGTGGACGAGGAACACTCCGGGCAGCGGGTCCTGGCGATCCAGGACGTCACCGCGCGGGTGGCCATGGAGACGGCGCTCAAGGAGAAGGACCGCCTTGCCGCGCTCGGCGTTCTGGCGGCCGGCGTCGCGCACGAGGTCAACACGCCGTTGACCGGCATCTCGTCCTACGCCCAGATCCTGCTCGCCGAGACGGCGGCGGACGACCCCCGGCGGGCGTTGCTTGAAAAGGTGGAGAAGCAGACCTTCCGTGCTTCGCGAATCGTCTCGAATCTGCTCGACTTCGCCCGCCGTCCGGGGCGCGAGCACCAGACGCTGGAGCTCGCCGCGCTGGTCGAGGAGACGGCCGAGCTGTTGCGGGAGCGGCTCGCCGCGAACTCCGTCACGCTCGGCTGGGAGCGTCCCCGCGATCCGGTGACCGTCGTCGGCAGCGCGGGAGAGTTGCAGCAGGTACTGACCAATCTGCTGCTCAACGCCATCGATGCGCTTGCGCCGCGCGGCGGAGGCCGGATCGACGTCACCCTCGAGCTGAGCGATGGGCGCGCCGTGGTGACGGTCGAGGACGACGGGCCGGGCATCCCGGCCGATCAGCTGGAGGCAATCTTCGAACCCTTCTTCACCACCAAGCGCGGGTCGGGCGGTACCGGCCTCGGCCTGTCGATCAGTCGCGGCATCGTGGACCAGCACGGCGGCAGGCTGACGGTGGTGAACCGGCCGGACGGCGGCGCGCGGTTCACCGTGGATCTGCCGGCGGCCACCGGGACCGCAGCATGAATATCCTGGTCGTCGACGACGAGGAGATCCTCCAGGACGTCCTCGGACTGCTGTTGCGCAAGGAGGGGCACCGACCGATTTTCGCCCGCAGTGGCGAGGAGGCGCTGCTCGCCTACGACAGAGATCCGATCGACCTCGTGCTGCTCGACGTCATGCTGCCCGGGCTGTCCGGCATGGAGGTCCTGCGCCAGATCCGCCAGCGGGATCCGGAGCAGGTCGTCATCGTGATCACCGCCTACTCGTCGATCGAAGGCGCGATCGAGGCGATGCGCGAGGGAGCGTTCCACTACATCCCGAAGCCGTTCAAGAACGAGGAGGTGCTGCTCACAGTCCGCAAGGGGCTCGAGCAGCGGCGCCTGACGCGGGAGAACCGCGAGCTGCGTGAGCAACTCGGCAGGCGCTACGGCCTCGACAACATCATCGGCAAGAGCCAGCCGATGCAGCAGGTCTTCGACCTCATCCGCCTGGCCGCCCCCTCCAAGAGCAACATCCTCGTGCTCGGCGAGAGCGGAACCGGCAAGGAACTCGTCGCCAAGGCGATTCACCAGCACAGCCGCCGCGCCTCCGGCCCCTTCGTCACCGTCAACTCCGGATCGATGCCTCCCGACCTGCTCGAGTCGACCCTGTTCGGCCACGTCAAGGGAGCCTTCACCGGCGCCATCGCGGCGAAGAAGGGGCTGTTCGAGCTGGCCGACGGAGGGTCGATCTTCTTCGACGAGATCGGCAACATCCCGGCCGACACCCAGGCCAAGCTGCTGCGCGTGATTCAGGAGAAGGAGTTCATGCGCCTCGGCGGCGTCGACGTGATCCGGGTCGACGTGCGGATCATCGCGGCGACCAATGCCCACCTGGAGAATCTGGTGCAGCAGGGCTCCTTCCGCGAGGATCTCTACTACCGCCTCAACGTCATCAGCATCCATCTGCCGCCACTGCGCGGCCGGCCGGAGGACATCCCCCTGCTGGCGAGGCATTTCATGCACCTCTACGCGGAGGAGAACGGCAAGGAGATCCGCGATATCACGCCGGCGGCGATGGAGCGGCTGATGGACTACCGCTGGCCCGGCAACGTGCGCGAGCTCGAGAACGCCATCGAACGTGCGGTCGTGCTGGCGGTCGGGGACCAGATCGACGTCGAGCTGCTTCCGCCGTCGGTCCGCTCGGGCAGTCCGGCCTCCCCGTCCGCCCTGGCCTTCGCAGCTCTGCCGGATCCCGAAGTCTCTTTCTGGGACGCCGTATCGGCCTACGAGAGACTGCTGATCGTGCGGGCTCTGCAGGCCGCCGGCGGGGTCCAGAAGCGGGCGGCCGAGATTCTGCAGGTCAAGCCGACCACGTTGCACGAAATGATGAAGCGCCTGTCCATCACCGCCGAGATGGTGAACTCCTAAATATCGGCAAACAAATGGATAATCGTGTCGCCTTGGAGGCGACCCCGGGCCTGAGCTAAGATCCGGGGTTCGCACCGCCGGTACACGCCCGGCGGGCCGCCGTGAAAGGGCATCGACTCCCATGAAGAAGAACCTTCACCCCGAGCTCCACCTCGTGACCGTGGTCTGCGCCTGCGGCAACACCTTCCAGACCCACTCGACGCGCAAGGAGCTGCGGCTCGAGATCTGCAGCGCCTGCCATCCGTTCTTCACCGGCCGCCAGAAGTTCATCGACACCGCCGGCCGGGTCGAGCGCTTCAAGAAGCGCTACTCGAAGTCCGCCTAGCCCGACGATGCGCCTCGCCAGGCCCCGGAGGTCCGGCCGCCACGGCGGCCGGGCGCCGGGGCTTGCGGCGTCCGGGAGCCCGCCATGGAGATGAGGGACCGACTCGAGCGCATCGCGGCCACGCACGCCGAGCTCACCGCACGCCTCGCCTCTCCCGAGGTCGCGGCCGATCCGCGCCGGTTCCGTGAGAGCAGCAAGGCGCTGGCCGAGATCGACGAGGTCGTCACATTGTGGCGCCGGTATCTGGAGTGCGAACGCCAGCTGATGCAGGCCCGCGAGCTGGCGACCGATGCGGCAAGCGACCCCGAGCTCGCCCGCCTGGCCGGCGAGGAGGTCGAGAGCGGCCTGGCCGAACTCACGGCCCTCGAAGAACGTCTGCGCGTGGCGCTGGTGCCGCGAGATCCGGACGACGACCGCAACGTCGTGCTCGAGGTGCGAGCCGGCACGGGCGGCGATGAAGCCTCGCTCTTTGCCGCCGAACTCTTTCGCATGTACTGCCGCTATGCCGAGCGACGCGGCTGGCGCGTCGAGGTGCTGGAGTTCTCGGAGTCGGAGGC
Source organism: uncultured Thermoanaerobaculia bacterium (assembly GCA_964471955.1). Classification (GTDB taxonomy): domain Bacteria; phylum Acidobacteriota; class Thermoanaerobaculia; order Multivoradales; family JAGPDF01; genus JACTMI01. The sequence continues at coordinate 16,447 of CAYYIK010000002.1, forward strand.
CGGCGGGATCAAGGAGGTCTCGGCGATCGTCGAGGGGCGCGGCGCCTGGAGCCGCCTCAAGTACGAGGCCGGAACGCATCGTGTCCAGCGTGTTCCGGTGACCGAGTCCTCGGGGCGGATCCACACCTCGGCGGCCACCGTCGCCGTGCTGCCCGAGGCCGAGGATGTCGAGATCGACATTCAGGAAAAGGACCTGCGCGTCGACCGGTTCTGCGCTTCGGGACCCGGCGGCCAGGGGGTCAACACCACGTACTCGGCCGTCCGGATCACCCACCTGCCCACCGGCGTCGTCGTCTCCTGCCAGGACGAGCGCAGCCAGATCAAGAATCGGGAGAAGGCGATGCGGGTGCTGCGCAGCCGGCTGCTCGAACTCGAGCGCTCGCGCGCCGACGCCGAACTCGCCGCGCAGCGGCGGCGCATGGTCGGCAGCGGGGATCGCTCGGAGAAGATCCGCACCTACAACTTTCCGCAGAATCGCGTGACCGACCATCGGATCGGCAAGACCCTGCACCAGTTGCCGGCCCTGCTCGACGGCGATCTCGATCCCCTCGTCGACCCGCTGGTCGAGCACGACCGGGCGCGCGCCCTCGACGAGCAGGCGCGCGCTTCGGTCGACTGAGTCGCTCCGCGGTTCAGCCGGTGACGCAGCGCTCGGACTCGAACGGGCGCGCCGCCAGGGGCGCCGCGTTCTCGGGAGCCTCGGCGACTGCGGCCGGAGGTCCGGGCTCCCCGCGGATCTGCGCCGCCACCGCCGCCAGAATAAGCACCGAGGCAACCGCCACCCGCCAGGTCAGCGACTCGCCCGCGAACAGCCAGCCGAGCAGCACCGCCACGACCGGATTGACGAAGGCGTAGGTCGCGGCGACCGCGGGTCGCGCCGCGCGCAGCAGGTAGGCGTAGGCCGAGAAGGCGATGATCGAACCGAAGACGACGAGGTAGAGGAACGCCAGGGCAGACCGCGTCGAGATCGCATCGAGACGAATCCCCCCCCACTCCCCCGCCGCGCCTCCGGCGAGGACGAGCAGCAGCCCGCCCGTCAGCATCTGGAGAGCGGTCGCCATCGGTCGCGATTCGGGCAGCGCGGCGCGCACGGTCCACAGCGAGCCGATCGCCCACGAGAGCGAGCCGAGGACGACCGCCAGGGCGCCGGCCGGGTCGATCGAGGTGGCGTCGAAGCCCGCCGGATCGATGACCAGGACCGCCACTCCGGCGATTCCGGCCAGCAGGCTGAGTATCGCCCGCGCCCCCGCCCGGCGATGGCCGAGCACCAGCGGGGCCAGAAGGGCGATCCAGACCGGCTCGACGGCAACCAGCAGCGCCGCGACCCCCGACGGAATGTGATGCTCGGCCCACACCACGGCGCCGTTGCCGCCGAGCAGCAGCAGTGCGCCGATGCCCGCCGACGGACCCCAGAACCGGCGCTGCGGACGCGCCGCGCCGGTGGCGCGCGCCCACACATAGAGCACCGCGCCGGCGAGCAGGAAGCGCAGGCCCGCCATGCTGAACGGCGGCAGGGTCTCGATGGCGAAACGGATGGCCAGGTAGGTGGAGCCCCAGACCAGGTAGACGGTCGCCAGCGCGAGCAGCAGGCCGCCGCCAGCCCTGCGGTCGATTTCAGACGGGCTCATCGACAACCTCCCCGGCGCCTGCCGGAAGCGGAACATCGGCACTTTCACGGATCGTTCCGAGCACGACGGTGGTGCGAGTCCGGCGAACCTCGGGGAGCACACCGACGCGCTCCTTGAGCAACCTTCCGAGCTCCTCGGTCGAGGCGCAGCGCACCTTGACCAGGTAGCAGTCCTCGCCGGCGACGTGGTGGACCTCCTGCACTTCATTCAGGCCGGCCAACCGCTCGCCCAGATCGTCGCCACCCGGCTGCTCGTCGGCCTGCACGAAGATGTAGGCGAGCAGGCCGCGCCCCACCTGCGCCGGATTCAGGCGGGCGGCGTAGCCGAGGATCACCCCCCGCCGCTCCAGCTTGCGGATGCGCTCGAGCACCGCCGAAGGAGCGATGCCGAGCGCCCGCCCCAGCTCGGCATTGGAGGTGCGCGCATCGCGCTGCAACAGGTCGAGAATCTGCAGGTCGCGTTCGTCCAGCATGGGGTGGATCCTAGCCAATTTTCAGAGGATTCGTCAACAAAATCGAGATCCAACAACCGATTCGTCTGTTACGCACGAGACTCCAAGATGTTTCAGCAATCTTCGATTTCCGGCTAGGATCGCCTCATGCCGATCGTCGCCGACCTTCTCGAGTCCGGCCGGATGCGCCTGCGGGAGGCCGGAATCGAGCCGTCGGCACGCGAATCCGCCCTGCTGCTGAGTCGCTTGCTCGGCATCGGAGAGGCCTCGGTACTGGCGCGTGATACCGAAGCGGTACCGCCGGAGGTGGAAGCACGCTTCTTCGAACTGGTCGCCCGGCGCTCCTCCGGCGAGCCGACCGCCTATCTCGTCGGCGAGCGGGAGTTCTGGGGTCGCCCCTTCTGGGTCGACCGCCGGGTCCTGATCCCCCGCCCGGAAACCGAGCACCTGGTGGAGATTGCCCTGGGTCTCCCCCTGCCCGAGCAGGCCCGCGTCCTCGACGTCGGAACCGGCTCGGGGTGCATCGCCGTTTCTCTCGCCGCCGACCGTCCACGATGGCGGGTCTTCGGATCCGACGTCTCGCTCGGGGCGCTCGCGGTGGCGCGCGCCAACGCCAGGCGCAACGAAGTCAGCGGCCGGCTGGGGCTCTTCTGCGCCGACCTGACCGACGGAGTGGATCTGTCGGCTTTCGACCTCGTCGTGGGCAATCCGCCCTACGTCGAAGAGGGGATCGTCCCCTATCTTTCGCGCGACGTGCGAGATTTCGAGCCGCGCGTCGCGCTGACGATCGGCTCCGACGGATTCGACGCCACCCGCCGCCTGCTCGCCGCAGCCGCTTCGCTGCGGCCGGGGAGCTGGATGGTGCTCGAGTTCGGATTCGGCCAGGGTGATGGAGTGCTGGGCATCGCGGCCGCCACCGGCCATTTCGACATTGCCGAGCTGCGCCCCGATCTGGCCGGCATCGAGCGCGACGTCGTGCTGCGCCGTGGATAGCTTCCGTGTTCTCGGACCGTGCCGCCTGGTCGGCACCGTGGCGGCCGGCGGCGCCAAGAACGCGGCTCTGCCCTGCCTGGCCGCCTCCCTGCTCGGCGACGAGCCGCTCGCCCTGTCGCGCGTGCCGCGGGTGCGGGACCTCGAGACCATGCGCCGACTGCTCGGTCACCTCGGGGTGGCCGGAGAGTGGCAGGGGGATCGCCTCCTGCTCGCGCCGGGAGGTCCGACGGATCCCGACGATGCCCCTTACGAGCTGGTCAAGACGATGCGCGCCAGCGTGCTGGTTCTCGGGCCCCTGACGGCGAGCCGCGGCCACGCCCGCGTGTCGCTGCCGGGCGGTTGCGCGATCGGCGTGCGGCCGATCGACCAGCACCTGGCCGGCCTCGAAGCGCTGGGCGCCGAGATCCGACTCGAGCACGGCTACGTCGAAGCGCGCGCCGGCCGGCTCGTCGGTACCCGCTTCCGTTTCGCCGTTCCGTCGGTTACCGGTACCGAGAACCTCCTCATGGCGGCAACTCTGGCCGAGGGGACCACGGTGCTCGAAAACTGCGCCCGCGAGCCCGAGGTCGTCGACCTTGCCCGCCTGCTCGGCGCGATGGGGGCCCGCATCGAAGGGGCCGGCGGCGGGACGATCCGCATCGACGGTGTCGCGGCTCTGCACGGCGCCCAGCACGAGGTGATTCCGGACCGTATCGAGGGCGGGACGTATCTCATCGGCGCGGCGCTGACCGGCGGCGACGTGCGCCTCGTCGGCGCGTTGGCCGGAGATCTCGTGCCGCTGCTCGAGATCCTCGCCGCCTGCGGCTGCCGGGTGGAGGTCGATGCCGAAGGCATCCGCCTCTCCCGCCCGGGCCCGCTGGCGCCGCGCGACGTCATCACGGCCGCCTTCCCCGGCTTTCCGACCGATCTGCAGGCGCAGTACCTGGCGCTGATGACCCAGGCCGAGGGGACGGCGACGATCGTCGAGACGGTCTTCGAGAACCGGATGCAGCACGTCGCCGAACTCGCCCGCATGGGCGCCGACATCCGTCTCGACGGCAATACGGCCCGCGTGCACGGCCCGGCGAAGCTCTCCGGCGCCCGGGTCATGGCGACCGATCTGCGCGCTTCGGCCTGCCTGGTTCTCGCCGCCCTCGCGGCCCAAGGCGAGACGATCGTCGATCGTATCTATCATCTCGACCGCGGGTACGAGGCGATGGAAACCAAGCTCACGGCGCTCGGCGCCCGCGTCGAGCGCCGGACCGATGCCGGATCGGGAACCGGGGAGGATCGCGCATGACCACTTGTCTCTTCTGTCGCATCGTCGCCGGCGAGATTCCGGCGCGATTCGTGCACCAGGACGACGAAGTGGTCGCCATGCACGACATTTCGCCGCAGGCCCCGACCCATCTGCTCGTCCTGCCGCGCCGCCACGTCGCCTCGCTGGCGGCCACGACGCCCGACGACGCCGCCCTGCTCGGCCGCCTGATCTCGGTCGCCGCCGAGATCGCCCGCGGCGCCGGACTCGAGTCCTGGCGGCTGGTGGCCAACAGCGGAGCCGAGGCCGGACAGTCGGTCGATCATCTTCACCTGCACGTCCTCGGCGGCCGGGAGTTCCGCTGGCCACCCGGCTGATCCTCGCACCGGCATTCGTCGCCCTTGCCGCGGTGCCGGCCACCGCGGCGGCGCAGACGGACCCCCGGCCGGCGATCGTCGAGCTCGCCATGGCGGGCCGCTCCCGGCCGGCTCTGCTGCGCGCCGAGAGCACCCTGGCGAGCGATCCGCAGCGGGCGCGGGCTCTCGGAATCGACCTTCTGCGCGCCGACCTGCTGGCGCGTCTCGGTCGCGAGCGCGATGCCACCGAGGCCTACGCCCAGGCGCTCGCCTCACCGAGCGGGCTGGGGCCGTGGGCGCGCCTTCGTCTGGCCCTGCTGCAGGAGCGCCTCGGCCATCCGGAAGTCGCCGCGGGTCTCGTCTCCAATCTGCTCGCCCAGGGAGCGCCGGACAGCCTGCTGCGCCCCGCGCTCGCCCTCTTCGCCCAGAGCATCGAACGGGGGGGCGACTGCCGTCTGCTCGGTGGCGTCGCGACGGGACGCCTGACCGGAGATCTGCGTCGCGCGTGGGACCTGGTGCGCGCCGACTGTCTCCTCCGTCGAGGCTCGACGCTCGAGGCGACGCGCCTGCTGCGCGCGCTGCTCGAGGCCGACTCGCGCGACGCCCTGGCCTTCGACATCGCGGCGCGGCTCGAAGCGAGCGTGAGCGCGCCCGAGCCGGATCTGGCGCGCCGTCTCGGCATGGTCGCCTTTCACCATCGCGAGTTCGATCGCGCCCTGCGCCTGTTGCCGGAGACTCCGCTCGCCTTGCGTCTCGATGCCGAGCGTTCCGACATCGCCTATGCGCGGGCCCGGGCGCTCTACTGGACCGGCCAGTACGACGCGGCCGCCGCGGCCTTCGACGAGCTGGCGCGCCGCACGCCGACCGCAGCGCAGCGCGCCGATTCGCTCTGCCAGGCCGGCCGCTCGCTCGAGCTGTCCGGCCGTGCTGCCGAAGCCCTCTCCCGGTTTCGCCGGGCGTGGGAGGCCGATCCGGAGGGGGACTGGGCCCCCTCGGCACTGCTCGGAGCGCTGCGGATCGAGGTCGCACTCGGCGAGGCCGAGGCGGCCCGAGGCTCGCTGACCCGGCTGGGCCGCACCCCGGCCGCGGCCGGGGCCACCGCCCGGGGAGCCCTCTTCCTCGCGGTTTCCGACCTGCAGCGCGGCCAGCTCGCCCGCGTGGCGGAGACGCTCGCGATTGCCGAGCGGAGCGGAGAGGTCGCCGCCGAGGAGCTCGCTTACTGGCGCGGCCGCCTCGCCGAGGCGATGGGTGACGCCGAAGGCGCGGTCGAACGCTACGTCGACGTCCAGCGCCGCCGACCCTTCCATCCGCTGGCCGAAGCGGCGCGTCGGCGGCTCGCCGCACCCGGGCTCGCCGCGCTGGCCCGCAAGGTCGGACTCGCCGCGGCCGAAACCGGCGAGCTTGTCAGCCTCCAGAAGGCCGCTCTGCTGCTCGGCGACGCCGACGCGATCGGCCGCCAGGCTCGTCTGAGTGCCCTGGCCCGGCTGCGCGAGCGGCGCGATGCCGCGGCCTGGCTCGACTGGACGCCGGTACCGGTGGCCGACTGGCCCCTCTGGCGGGCCGCGCCGACCCGGCCCGAGGACCTGCTCGCCGGCCTCGGCCTCTTCTCCGACGCCGGGGACGCCGCGATCCGCCACTTTCCGGCCAGCGACTTGCGCCTCGCCTTCACCGGAGCAGCCGCTCTCGCCGCCGACGAGCGCGCCACGCGCCGCTCCCTGGCACGCGCCGAAGCCCTGTTCGAACGACGTCCCCGCTCGGTCCCCTTCGAGTGGATCGACCCGCAGCTTCTGCGTCTCCTCTACCCCTTCCCCTGGGCTCCTCTGGTTCGCTCCCAGGCGACGGCCTTCCGCAGCGACCCGGCTCTCCTCGCGGCCGTCCTGCGCGAGGAGAGCCGGTTCGATCCCGCAGCGGTCTCCCCGGCGGCGGCGCGCGGACTCGCTCAGTTCACTCTGCACACGGCCCGGCGACTCGCCCGACAATCGCGCCTGGCCGAAGAGGTGACGGCGCGGGACCTGCACGACCCCGGGGTCGCGATTCCGCTGGGAGCGGCCTATCTCGCCGAGCTCGAACGGAGGTTTCCGCGCGCTCCGGCGGTGGCCGTCGCCGCCTACAATGCGGGCGAAGATCAGGCCGCCCTCTGGCGGCGCCACTGCGCCACCAGCGAGCCCGAGGAGTACCTCGCCAAGATCGGCTACGCGGAGACCAGGGCCTACGTGATCCGGGTGCTCGAGAGTCGGGCGATCTACCGGGCGCTCTACGGCGGCGGCTGAAAGCGGACCGCCGCGCCGGGCGGCGGCGTAAACCAGGCGCAATCGGCGGCCAGCGCCGGCGGGGCCGCCGCTTGTGGCCACCCTCCCCTTCGTTTAACCTAGCGCCTCAATGCCTGGTGAAATCCCGGTCTCCGGGGAGGTCACAGCGACTCCGGCCATCGAGCCGATCCGGGTCGCCGTCCCTTCGCGTCTGGGCACGTTGGGGGTCGAGTTCGTTCACACCTCGATCAGCCGCATCCTGATCGCGCCGGGGCCGCGCGAGCGCAAGCTCTACTTCCCGCTCTCCGACTACGAAGACTCCGAGTTCCTCGACGAGGTTTTCGGACGGATCTCCGAATACCTGGCCGGGGCGCGCCGGAGCCTCGATCTCGACTACGACCTCGGCCCCTCGGAGCTCGACGGATTCGCCCGCCGGGTGCTGCGGGAGACGGCCCGGACGGGTTACGGCAAGACGCGGACCTACAAGGAGATCGCGGAGGCCGCGGGGCGCCCCGAGGCCTACCGCCAGGTCGTCTCCATCCTCGAAAAGAACCCCGTCCCGCTGATCGTCCCCTGCCACCGGATTCTGCCGTCCCGACAGGGCATCGGCGGGTACGTCGGCGGGGCGGCGCGCAAGCGCCTGTTGCTGCGCCTCGAAAAGGAGAGCTCCGCCTCGCTGCCGCTCTGAGAGCGCTCAGTCCTCGAGCGATTCGAGCTCGAGTTCGAGCTCGACTTCCTCTCCCGCCTCGATCTCCACCGTGCGCGCCACACCGGAGTGACCGGGGCGCACGACCTCGAGCTGATGGGTCCCCGGATCCACCAGCAGACCGCTGCGCAGGACCGCGAGCTCGCGCCCGGTGCCGAGGAACCGTCCATCGAGGTAGATCGATGCGTCCTCGGGCAGAACGCGCAAGAGCAGGCGTCCGGGTTCGGCCCGCGCGTCCAGGCTGTCGGCCTCCGCCGGACCCTCCCAGGCGGCGGCTTCGTCCGCCGGCTCGTAGCGCGCGTCGCGCTCGCGCCGCTCGGCCTCCTCACGGACCTCCTGCTCGGCGCGCAGGCGCGCGTCCCGGCGCTCGGTCGTGCGCGGGCCGAGTTCGGCCGGATGGACCGACTCGCCCTTCTCGAGTCGATCCTCGACGTCGATGATCAGGCCCGGATAGATGGTGTACTGGCGCGCCAGCGTCCGGTAGCCCGGCAGATAGAAGACGACGTCGTACGTCCCCTTCTCGAGCCAGAGGAAGCTCGGATAGCCGTCGAAGTCGTCGGCGTAGCCGACCCGCTTGCCATCCACCCAGACTTCCGCCCGCTCGGGGCTGATATCCGTGTCGAGCGCGCCAAGGTTGCCGTAGGCCGCGTTCGGGTAGACGCGCGGATACCCGCCGTACCCGTACTGCGGGCCGTAGTACCAGGAGGGGCCCCACCACCCCCAGCCGGGCCCCCAGTAGACGCGCACCGAGGGGCGCAGGTGGACCCGGCCATCCGCCCGGGCGGGGGCAGCCGCGACGGTCAGGACGGCGACGACTGCGAGCACTGCGAGAATCCATCCACGTGAGGTCTTCACGACTCGTCTCCTTTGTCGAGCACCAGCTCCTTCCAGCCGCGTCGGAGGCCCCGGATGTAGTGAAACCGCAGGGCCTCGTCCCAGAGCTTCGGGAGCCGCACCGGGAGTTTTTGCAAGGCCCGGACCAAGGCCTCCCGGAGCCGCTGGGCAGCTCGTGAAGGCAGCTCCGGCGGACCGGCCGGACCGACGCCGACGAACCCCGCCAGCTCGGGATGCAGGCGGGCGAAGACGACGCCGCAGTAGCCCGCGCGCTCCTGCCGGGCCGCGAAACGCGCGAAGTCCGTGGGGTGGTCGTGCGCTGTCCGCGCCGCCGGCTCGTAGACGAGCCGCAGCCCTCCCCGCGCGAGCCGCCAGGCCGCTTCGATGTCCTCCCAGGCCGGATAGGGGAACGCCTCGTCGAACGGCTCAGCGGCCATGCGCCGGCGCGACAGCGAGACGTTCGAGGTGTAGAAGAAGTTGAACGGCACGTCGTCGGGACGCTCGATCAACGCGTAACCGAACTGCAGGCCGTTCTCGTTGAGATGGTCGAGAAACGGCGTCCGCCGCACCCGCGGGTGCCAGCCCGTGTAGCCGACGACCGCGATCTGGTCGCCGCCACCGTGCCGCCGGAAGGCCCTCTCGTGCGCCGCCAGCCAGTCCGGCGCGGGCACCGTGTCGTCACCGAGAAAGGCAATCCGATCGCCACGCGCCGCGGCGACGCCGCGATTGCGCGCCGCCGCCGGGCCGCGCTGCGGGCCGAGCAGCACGCGCAGCGGCCTGCCGCAGCTCCGCTCGCTCAGCATTTCGGCGGAGCCGTCGGTCGACCCGTCGTCCACCACCACGATCTCGAACCCGGGGGCTCCCTGCTGAGCGTCGAGAGCCGTGAGGACCTCGCCCAGGACGGCGCGCCGGTTGTGGGACGGGACGACGACGGAGTAGGCGGGAGTCTCGTTCATTCGATTGCCAGCAGGTCCGCAAGCTCCGCGCGGCGGAACTCGAGTTCCTCGGGCAGCCAGGAAGTGAAGGCGGAGCCGCCGAAGAGCGCCGCGTCCCCCGGGTAGGTCGGCACGATCCAGAGCGGAAAGCGGCGGAAGATCTCGCGATCGCTCCGCCTGCGCCGCGCGGCGAGTCGCAGGCGCTCGCTGGCGATCGCGTCGACGTCACCGAGAAAGGCGCCGAGGCCGGCGAGCTGCGCCAGCGCCTGGGGGTGCGTCCACTCGACGGCCCCGGCGGGGCCGCCCGCGAGGCGGTCCGCCAGGCAGCGCAGGCGGGCGGCGAGGCGGGCACGGCGCCCCGCCGGAGCCGCCACCGGCGACCCCAGCCGGCCGGCCGCCGCCAGCCGCGAGGCAAAGGTGAGCAGGACCACCGGCGCCATCCGCTCCCACAGACCCGCTTCATAGTTCTTGACCGCCGTGGCCAGGGCGTTGCGTTCGAACAGGGCGCCGCGGCGCGAGTCTCCGAGCCGGGCACTGGTGGCGCTCTGCCGGTGGCGGGCCCGCGCCGCCGGACAGGCGAGCAGGCGCTGTCCACCGGCCCACAATCGCCAGCCGAGATCGACATCCTCGAAATAGGCGAAGTAGGCGGGATCGAATCCGCCGGCATCGAGGAACGAGCGACGGGAGATCCACAGATTGCCCCCGCAACCGAAGAGCAGCTCCTCGCCCTCCTCCGGCAGCCGGGCCGCCTCGAGGAGGCGCCCCTGGTCGACGCCGAAGGCGTGCCCGTCGAAGGTCATGATGCCGCGGCCGAAGTCGAGCCGCTCCCCTTCCCAGTCGGTCAGCGCTCCGGCCAGGCCAGCCACGTCTTCCGGCACTGAGCGCCAGAGCGCCGCGTACCGCGCCACGAGGTCGGGTTCTGCCCGCATGTCGTTGTTGAGCAGCAGCAGGACGTCCCCGTGGGCCTCCGCCGCGAGCAGATTGTTGCCGCCCGCGAAGCCGAGATTCTCCCGCCGCGCGATCACGCGCACCTGAGGATGGGCCGCGGCCAGCCACTCGGCCGTGCCGTCGTGCGATCCGTTGTCGAGTACCAGCGTCTCGATCGTGCAGCCATCGACCGGCTGCTGCGCGGCCAGCGACGGGAGCAGTGCCTCGAGGTGCGCCTTCCCGTTCCACGAGACGACGAGCACGGAGAGCGAGAGCGTGCGACTCACCGGGTCAGCTCCTGCGTCCCGCAAGGCCGCGCAGCCAGCGGCGCAGCCGGAACAGGGGCGCGTCGGGGGGCGCCAGGGTCGGCGGTCGAAACGCGAAGCGCTCCTTCGCCGGATCGATCCGCGGCTCCGCGAGGAAGCCGACCAGCGGAGCCAGTACCCGCTCCCAGCGGAACTCTTCGGCGAGCGCCCGGCCGCGACGAACCCGCTCCGTCACCGGCGAACCTCCGGCGAGGATCTCGCGCAACGCCGAGGCGAGCGCCGTCTCGTCGCCGGGCGCCACCACCCAGCCCGCACCGCGCTCGGCAAGCAGCCGGGCGATGGTTCCGCCGGCGGTCGACACCGCCGGGCAGCCGGCGCCGAGCGCGTCGAGGAACCGGGTACGCATCGCGAGGTCGGTCTCGAGTCCGGGAAGATGCGTGGCGACCAGCGCGTCCACCTCGGCGAGCAGGTCGTGGCGGCGCGCCGCCGGAACCCAGTCGAGGACCCGCACCCTTTCGCCCCACCAGCCGCGTCTCCGGCACCACTGCTCGACCTCGGCGAACAGGCGCTGCGGCGTCGCCTCAGGATTCGGATTGCGCACCAGCAGCAGCGAGACGTCCGGATCGTCGAGCTGTTCGAGCGCCGCGAGCGCGATCCACGGGTCGTACCAGTCGTAGAGTCCTCCGAACAGGAGCCGCCGCTCGCCGGGACGCCTCGGTTCGAGCAACGGCTGGTGTGGCGCCGTTTCCGGGTCGAGCCCGAATGGCACGATGCCGATCAACCGCCGGAGTTCGGGATCCGTCGCCGCCAGCTCGGGCTGAACGCGGCCGAGCGCGGTGAGAAACCCGAGATAGAACAGGCGCTGCTCGAGCGAGGAGCAGAGGAAGAAGTCGCCGCGAGAGAGTTGCAGCACCCAGGTCGCGTGATCGTTGCGCCAGGGGTCGAGGCCGAGCGAACGGAAATAGTGGAAATTCTCGACCAGCCAGGGGTCGTAGAGGTCGATCACCACCGGCACGTGCGGCGCCTCGAGCAGGACGTCGTTGGCGAGCTGCCCCTGAGCCACCACAACGTCGCGGTCGGCGAGCGCGGCGGCGAGGGATCCCGGCGTCAGCGTCGCCACCGAAGCGGGCTCGAGACCGCACGCTGCCGCCTCCTCCGGTGCCGCGGGTGACAGGAGACGGACGTCGAAGCCGGCCGCGGGCAGGCGCCGCGCCAGTTCGAGATAGCGCACTCCGATCCCCCCCATGGCGGGGCGGATCGGCTCGCTCGAAACCAGCGCCACCCGCTTCAGTTCCCCCTCCTCGCCGGAGGCTCGCCGCGGTGCCGCCAGCGCAGGCGAATCAGGTCGACCGCCATGCGGCTCGAGTCGCGCAGGAAGTGCACCTTGCTCGCCGGATCGTTGCGCCAGACGACGCCGACTTCGGCGACACGATAGCCGCGCCGGCGGGCCAGCCAGATGAGCTCGACGTCCCAGGCGAAGCGATCGATGACCAGGTCGCGCATGAGTCCGCGCGCCACCTCGCCGTCGATCAGCTTGAAGCCGCATTGGGTGTCGGCCAGCCCGCGCACGCCGCCGAGCCGGACGAGCAGATTGAACGCCTTGCCGGCCAGTTCGCGCAGGATCGACTGCGAAATTTCGACCCGCGAAGTCGCCACCGAACGGCTGCCGATGACGAGCTCCGCGTCGCCCATGGCGCTCTCCAGGACGGCGAGCTGCTCGATCGGCGTCGAGAGGTCGGCATCGGAGATCAGCACCCGGCGCGCACTCGTCTCCAGTACTCCCGCACGCACGGCCGCCCCTTTGCCGCGGTTCTGCGGCAAGCGGACGAGGCGTACGCCGCGCGCTGCGAAGGACGCCGCCACCCGGGACGTGGAGTCGCCGCTGCCGTCGTCGACGACGACCACCTCCGCGGCAGCTCCCCGGGCCTCGAGGTAGCCGCAGATTCGCTCCAGCGTGGCGCCGAGCCGGCGCTCTTCCTCGAAGGCGGGGATCACGATCGCGAGTTCCGGTCGGGTCACCTGGTCACCCCGTGGGGAGTTCCGGCTCCGCCAGGTCGATGACCCGGTGTCCGATGCCGATCGGACCCGGATCCCAATGGTAGGCCTCCATGCGGAACCCGCCGGGGATTTCGCGCTCGTCGTGGATGACCAGCCCGTGATCGTCCTGCAGCAGGATCGAAAGCCGGAAAGTGCCCTTCTGGTAGGGCAGTTGGGGCACCACGATCGCCACCCGGTAGTCGAGACTTCCGGTGAACGGTTCCCGGCCGCTCATCCGATTGCCGAGCGCCGAGACCACGATGTCGTCCTCGCCGCGGACGAGCACCCCCACGTTGACCGGGCGCGTCGGGTCGTCGACCCGGAAGGCGACCTCGATGCGCATCGGCGACCAGGGGCGGAAGACCGCCCCCTCGGCCCCTCCCAGCAGTCTCGCCTCCACGATCTTCGCCGGCTGCCCGGCGGCCTCGCCGGACGTCCGGGACGATTCGTCCGGCGGCGTCGGCGGCGGCTCCGGCTCGGTCTGCGCGGCCTCGAGACGCACCGCGGGCCGCTGCTTGGCCGCGAGGAAGCGCTCGTATTCGTCGATCACGTCGAGCGTGCGACCGATCGCTTCGATGCGCCCGCCGCGCAGCCAGATCGCCCGCTCGCAGAACGACGCGATCAGGTAGAGAGCGTGCGAGCAGAACAGCAGCGTGCCGCCGTTCTCCACGAAAGCCACCATGCGATCCATGCTCTTCTTCTGGAAATAGCCGTCACCCACCGAGAGCGCCTCGTCGACGATCAGCACGTCGGCGCTGACCTGGGTGGCGATCGAAAAGCCGAGCCGCACCGCCATGCCGCTCGAATATTCGCGCACCGGACGGTCGACGAAATCGCCGAGTTCGCTCCACTCGACGATCTCACCCTCGCGCTCGTCGATCTCGTGCTGGTCGAGACCGAGCAGCGCGGCGTTGAGCCGGATGTTCTGGCGTCCCGTGAAGTCCGGATGGAATCCGGCGCCGAGCTCGAGGATGGCCGCCGCGCGCCCCTGCACGTCGAGCGTGCCCGAAGTCGGCCGCGTCACGCCGGCCAGCAGTTTGAGCAACGTGCTCTTGCCGGCGCCGTTCTCTCCGACGATCGCCAGCCCTTCGCCCCGACCCTGTTCGAACGAGACGCCGGCGAGGGCCTGGAAGACGCGGTGGCGGGGCCTCCCGGTGACCCACTCGGCGATGCGGGCGCCGGGCCCCGGGTAGAGCCGGTACTCCTTGCCCAGATCGCGTGCCGCGACGGCGAGACGGGAAGCGGCGCTCACAGCTCGTCCGCGAAGCCGGCCGAAAGGCGCCGGAAGATCGTCCACCCGGCGACCAGAAGGGCCCCTCCCGTCACCAGCATCACGGCGACCGCCGCCGGGCCGGGCGGATCGCTGGAGACGAGAACGGTCCGGAACAGCCGCACCATGGTCGACAGCGGGCTGTATTCGAGCCAGCCGGCGAGCGCCCGCGGCGCCCGCTCCGAGGCGAGCACGAATCGTTCCGTGTAGACGATCGGGGTGAGGTAGAAGAGCGCCGACAGCACGAGTCCGATCCCCTGGACCACGTCGCGCAGATAGACCTGCAGTGCCGCCACGCCGAGTGCCACGCCGGTCGTCATCGCCAGCTGGCCGGCGAGACCGAGCAGCAGCCAGGGCAGCCGGCGCAGCTCGAGCTCGCCCCGCACCCCCTGCAGCAGCGCGAAGACGACGAACGCGATTCCGGCGTGCAGCACCGCCGAGATCACCACCGAGTGCACGAGCAGCTGACTCGGAAAGCGCATCTTCTTGACCAGCTGGCCGTTCTCCGTGATGACCGTCGCCCCGCGCGTGACGCCCTCCTGGAGCGCCGACCAGGGGAGCAATCCGGCAAACAGGAAGGCGGCGAACGAGGTGGTGTGCTCGCCGGTAAGGGGGATGCGCAGGATCACGGAGAAGACCAGGCTCAGCAGTACCAGCTGCCAGAGCGGATGGACGAAGGCCCAGAGGAATCCGAACGCGGAGCCGGCGTACCGGCTCCGCAGGTCGCGGCTCACCAGCTCGCGCAGGAGGAAGAGCGAACGGTTCACTCGTCCGCAGCCTCGAGTCCGGCCGCCGTCGGGCGGGCGTCGAGCAGGACGGCACCGAGCTCGCGCCAGCGCCCCTCGATGGCGCCGCGGACCGACGGCGGCGCCAGCACGGCGATGCAGCCGCCGCCGCCCGCCCCGCAGGCCTTGCCTCCCCAGGCGCCGGCGTCGCCCGCCACGGCGAGCAATCGTTCGATGGCCGGCGTCGGAATCTCCGGCGCGAGCCCCCGCCGCGCTTCCCAGTCGCCAGCCATGGCGGCGCCGACCGCCGGCCAGTCGGAGGTCTCCAGCGCGATCGTGGCGGTCCGCGCCGCATCCCGGATCCGGTCGAGACGCGCGATGACCTCGCGGTCCCCGGCGAGCCGGCGCCGGATCACCTCCCAGTTGTTCCCCGCCGAGAAGTGGCTCTGTCCGGTGAACGCGACCAGGAGTCGATCGCCGAGCGCATCGAGATCCACGGTCAGCCGGCGGATGCGCTCCTCCCCCGGCTGGTGCTCGAGCGCCAGGGCGCCGCCGAGCTGGGCGGGGAAGTGATCCTGGCGTCCGGTGGGCAGTCCCATCAGCCGCGCCTCCAGATCCCGCGCCACCGCCGCCCGCTGGCCGCTCGTGCGCTGCAAGCGACCCGTTTCGGCCAGTTCGAAGGCGGCCAGAAGAGCGACGGTGAGCGCCGAGCTCGCGCCCAGTCCGGCACCCGCAGGCGATGCGCTCTCCAGCTCGAGTTCGCCACCGGCGAGCCCGTGTTCAGCCGCGACCAGCCCGACCAGCGCGGTCCGGGGGCGATCAAGCAGGTCGACCCGCCGCGGCGCCTCGACCGTCTCCCCGCCCTGGCTCACCCTCCAGCCGGAAGCTCGCGAGGCGAACGCCACCCGCACCTGCAGGTCGACGGCGACGTTGACCGTCGCGGCCTCCGCGTGCAGGAGTCCTACCGGCCAGATGTCGAGCGTGCCGCCGGCCAGATCGACCCGGCATCGGGTGGTGACGCGGACCACGGGGACCGGCCTATTTGCGCGCGCGGTCGGCGACGGCGGGAGCGGCGGCGGCGAGCCGGGTCGACGTCGCGGCGGGCTGCGACGGATCGAAGGGTGTCCCGCCGCGCAGACTCTCCTGCATCGCCGCGCGCGCGACCCGGAAGTCGGCGAGCCGGGTCGAGGTCAGGGGCTCGGCCGGAACGCCACCGAGCGAGAGCGGGTCGATCCACTTGCCGCGGTGCTGTACGCGATAGTCGAGATGCGCCGCCGTCGCCAGGCCGGTCGCCCCGACGTAGCCGATGACATCCCCCTGGCGCACCGGCTTGCCGGAGCGCACGCCCTCGGCGAAGCGGGAGAGATGGAGATAACAGGTCACGTAGTCGTTCGGATGGCGGATCTTGACCGTCTTGCCGCCGCCACCGTCCCACCCCGCCGAGAGCACCGTCCCGGAGGCCGTGGCGCGCACCGGTGTGCCGACCGGGGCGCCGTAGTCGACACCGTAGTGCGGCCGGAATACCTTGAGGACCGGATGGAATCGGCGGTTCGAGAACCGCGAGGTGACACGCGAGAAGGACATCGGCGAGCGCAGGAACATCTTCTCGAGGGGCCGCCCCTCGGCGTCGTAGTAGGCGCCGGCTTCGTTGAACCGGTAGGCCTCTAGCTGGCGGCCGTTCGACTGGCTGTAGGTGAGCGCCAGGATCTCACCGAAGCCGGAGAAGTTCCCTTCGAGCCAGATCTCCTCGAACAGGACGGCGAACTGATCGCCGGGCTGCAGGTCGCGGCTGAAGTCGAGGTCCCACTGCAGCACGTCGTCCATCACGTAGGCGAGAGTGCCGTCCGCCCCGGCCCGGGCGATCGAGCCTTCGAGCGAGCCCTCGAGCGTGCCGCGCACCGAGCGCCGGCGGACTTCGCGTTCGAAGGCTCGAAAGCTCGACTCCCAGGCCTCGTTCCGGCGCTCGACCCGCACCTCCCCGCGCCCGGCGAGCACGAGGTCGAAACGTTCCAGCTCACCGGCCGGGCCGGTCCAGGCCGCCCACCGGGTGCCCGGGCGAAGCTGGCGGGGATCGGCGAAGGTGCGGGCGCTCTCGACGAGCGCGTGTGCTTCGGCCGGCTTCAGGTCCAGGCCCGCGAGGATCTGGCCGAGGGTCTCACCCCGCCGGATTTCGGCGCTGCGCGACGGGGCGGCTGCACCGCGGGTCTGCGCGGCAGAGGCGTCACCCGCTTCGAGACCGCCGAGGGAGCCGCGCGGGTCGAGCGCAGCCTCTTCGAGAGCGGTCGCCGCGACCATTCCGTCATCCCAGGGCGCCTCGAGCACCACGGCGAGCGCGAGCAGCCCCCCCAGCGGCAGGCTCAACCACGGAAGTCCCACTCGCTTCCGCCTGGGCCAGTTCTCCACCTCAGCGCCCTCCTGAAACCGGAAATCCGTGATCGCGCACCTGTGCAGCCAGCGAAAGAGGAAATATAGCACTCCCCTTCGCGCTGTCCAGCGCGCCATCACACCGCCGGAGCCCTCCGCGGGAGGGCCGGGGCGTCAGTCGAGCAGGGTTTGCAGGGTGGCGTCGAGGTCGGCCGGGAGCTTGCCCGCGTAGCGCGCCTGCCCGTCGCGGAAGACGATCAGCCCCGGCAACGTCGTCACCGCATGGGCCTTGGAAAAGGCGCCGTCGCGGTCCAGATAGACGGGCACCGAGAGCTTCTGACCCGCGAGGAACTCGCGAATCGCCGACACGTCCTCCTGGAAGTTCACGGTAACGACCCGCGCCTTGCCCCCCCAGGTCGCCGCCACGGCATTGGCTCGCCCCACGATGTCCCGGCAGCGCGGCGACCAGGATGCCCAGACCAGAATGACCACCGGTCCGCGTGACAGGTCGGCGCCCGTCAGCTGGCCCCCGTCGAGTCCGGGGAGCCGGACGTCCGCCTGCCCCAGGACGGGCGACGCCGCCAACAGAGTGGCCGCGAGCACCCACACCGGCCAGCGGGCCCGAACGCGTCGCAGATCGATCCTCATCCCGTTCCCCTCCTGCGAGTCAGCCGCGGTCGAGCCCGAGCAGGGCGCGAATGCGGACCGCCAGGTGTCCCGGCGCGGTCTCCCGATGGCAGCGCGACCGGATCGTCAGGACCAGCCGTTCGACCCGGACCGCCTGACTGCGACACTCCGGGCAGTTCTCCAGATGTTCGGCCAGTGGGGTGATCGGCAGCGCCTCGCGATTGCGATCCACCCACAGGAACAGCAGCCGCCGACATCGATTGCAGGCCATGGTCCGCTTCCCGTCCGTCAGCCGACCGCGCCCGTAACGGGCAGCGGGGCCGTTTCCTGCAACCATTCCTCGCCGGAGAGCATTCCCGTCACGCCGCTCCCGCCCGGCCACGTCGCCGGACCGGCTCCTCGCCCTCCTGCAGGTAGTTGCGCTGGCGAGCGTACCGCAGGAGGGTCTCCTCGAGCAGTTTGCGGCCCCGGTAGAGCCGGCTCATCACCGTTCCGACGGGAATCTCGAGGATCTCGGCGACCTCCTTGTAGCTGAACCCCTCGAGGTCGGCGAGGACGATCGCCATCCGGTAGTCAGGCGGCAGCTCGTCGAGCGCCCTCTGCACGTTCTCGTCGAGGGCGGTGGCGAGGGCCTCCTCCTCCGGGTTGGGGATCTGCCCCGGTGCCTCCGGCCGCAACTGACTCTCGAGGCTCTCTTCGATGTCGGCGAAGTCCCCCTCCGGCGGCTGCGCCTGCCGGCGCCGATACTCGTTGATGAAGGCGTTCTTGAGAATGCGGAACATCCACGCCTTGAGGTTCGTCCCCGGCGTGAACTGATGGAAGCTCCGGTACGCCTTGAGGTAGGTCTCCTGAACCAGATCCTCCGCGTCCTCGGCGTTGCGCGCCAGCCGGTAGGCGGTGTTGTACAGGGAGTCCAGGAACGGCAGAGCCTGGCGTTCGAAGTCCCTGCTGTCGATCGGTTCCCGGCGGCCCTCCATCGCCCCGCGCCCCCTCCTTCGAACTCCATCTTACGTACGAATCGACCCCGATTCGGCTCACCCGTCAACTACGCATGTTCGGTGCCAGCGGCTCCCCGGTCTCATGTCAGAATGCGGGCCCCGAGCCCGTGTCCGATCCCCGCCCGCCATCGCCCGCGCCCGAGCGGCTCCTCGCCCTCGTCGACGCCTTCGCCGAGCAGCCGGTGCTGATGCTCGTGGACCTGGTCGCCGACCGCTTCGTCCACGGCGTCCCCAAGCGGATCAGCCGCGAGGCACCCGTGCTCATCCTGCGCTGGACGGGGGAGTCGGTCGCTCCCGGGGGGGGCGCCAACGCGGCGGCCAACGTGCGGGCCCTCGGCGGCCGTCCCCTGCCCGTCGGATTCGTGGGAGACGACGAGGCCGGCTCCGCGCTGCTCGCGGCCTTCGCGCAGCGCGGGATCGCCACCACGGGCGTGGTCGTGCGCACCGGCTGGCCGACGCCGACCAAGACGCGGATCCTCGCGGGCTTTCCGACCGGAATCAAACAGCAGATCGTGCGCTACGACCGCGAGGAACCGGCCGATCTGGCGCCCGCCGAAGCCGCTCGCCTGCGCGAGCGCCTCGAGGGCCTGGACGGGCAGGCCCGGGTCGCCGTGCTCTCCGACTACGGTTACGGCGCGGTGGTCCCCGAGTTGCTGCCGGACGTGCGCCGCTCGCTCGCCGCGGACGGCATCGTGCTGGTCGACAGCCGGTTCCGGCTCGGCGACTTCCGCGGGGCCGACGGCGCGACGCCCAACGAGGAGGAGGCCGAGGCTCTCCACGGCGGCCCGCTCGGCGAAGGCGGCGCAGCCGACCCGGCGGGTCGCGCCCTGCGCGAGCGCCTGGCGGCGCGCTTTCTGCTCGTCACCCGCGGCAGTCGCGGCATGGCGCTGTTCGAGCCCGGTGGAGCGGCGCACCTGCCCGTTCACGGAACCGATCAGGTGGCCGACGTCACCGGTGCCGGCGACACGGTAATCGGGACCTTCGCCCTGGCGATGGCGGCCGGCGCCTCGCCGCTCGAAGCCGCCGTGCTCGCCGACTACGCCGGTGGCGTCGTGGTCATGAAGATGGGCACCGCCACCCTGACGCGCGAGGAGCTGCGCGCCGCCATCCGCGCCGACCCCGCGCCGCTTGCCGGACTCGAATGGGCGAGTTCCTGAACCTCGACGAGCTGGCCTCCCGGCTCGCCTCCCTGCGCCGGGCCGGGAGGCGGATTGCGTTCGCCAACGGCCACTTCGACCTGCTCCACGTCGGCCACCTGCGCTACCTGCGCGCCGCGCGGGAGCAGGGGGATCTCCTGGTGGTGGCGATCAACGACGATGATTCGGTGGCCCGCCTCAAGGGGCCCGGGCGGCCGATCGTCCCGGCCGCCGAGCGGGCCGAGCTGCTGGCGGCCCTGGCGCCGGTCGACTTCGTCGTTGTCTTCTCCGGGGACTCGCCCGCTCCCCTGCTCGAGCGGCTGCGTCCGGACGTGCACTGCAAGGGCACCGACTACGGCGTGCCCGAGCGCGTGCCCGAGTTCGCCACGGTGAGCGCCTACGGCGGCCGGACCGCGCTGGTCGGTGACCCCAAGGACCACGCCACCAGCGACCTCATCGCCCGGGTCCGGGCACTGCCGTGAGCGGCGGCGCGGCGCCGTCGCGGATCCTGCTCATCCGCACGAGCGCGCTCGGCGACATCGCCCAGACCCTCCCGGTCCTCGCGGCGCTCCGCCGGGCGCTGCCCGGGGCCCGCCTCGGCTGGGTCGTCGACGAGGCCTTCGCGCCGCTGCTTGCCGGGCACGGCCTGCTCGACGAGCTGCTGCCGGTCCCCCTCCGGCGCCTGCGCCGGAGGGGACGCGGCCGCGCCCGCGAGCTGCGCGACCTGGTGGGCCGCTTGCGCGCCTTTCGGCCCGACGTGGCGCTCGATCTGATGGGCAATCACAAGGGGGGGGCGCTCGCCTGGCTCTCCGGCGCCCGCCGTCGCATCGGGGCGGCGCGGCCGGAGCGCCGAGAGCCGTCGAGCGCGCTCTGGATCAACCGGCCGGTCGCCGATGGAGCGGTCCACGCGGTCGAGCGGGGGCTCGCCCTGCTCGACGCCCTCGGGCTCCCCCCGGGTCCGGTCGACTTTGCCCCCGCCGCCCTGGCCTGCGGACGGGACCGCATCCCGGCGGGCGAGTACCTCTATGTCCACCCCGGAGCGGCGTGGGCCAACAAGCGGTACCCGCCAGAGCTCTGGGGGCGCGCCGCGGCGGCGATCGGCGACCGGGTGTCGCTGCCGGTGCTGGTCGGCGCGGCCCCCGGCGAGGAGGCTCTGGCCGACGCCGTCGTCGTCGCGTCGCAGGGCCGGGCGCGCCGCCTCGACGCCCCCACCCTCGGCGACCTGGTCGGCGCCCTGCGCGGCGCCCGCCTGGTGCTGGCCGGCGATACCGGCGCGGTCCACATCGCCCGGGCCCTCGACGTCTCCGTCCTCGCCGTCCACGGCCCGACCGATCCCGCGCGCCACGGTCCCTGGAACGCTCCTCCCGGATCGACGCTCGCCCGCCGGCTGCCCTGCAGCTTCTGCCATCAGCGGATGGACGAAGCGAAGGCCTGCCTGCTCGGAATCTCCCCCGACGAAGTCGCCGGGCACGCCATCCGGCTGCTGCGCGGCTGATTGACCCCTTTTTCGGGCCGCTGCTACACTCCCGTCGTTCCCCGCTGAATCCGGCCCGTGCGCGGAGAAGGCCCTTCCGCAGCCGGCGCAGGCCATTGCGCGGGACCGGGAGATCATGAGCAATCGACTCGGGGACGTCCTCGTCCAGGCCGGCAAGATCACGCCGCAGCAGCTGCAGCAGGGGCTGGCGGCCCAGAAGGAGAAGGGCGGCCGGATCGGGTCGGCGCTCGTCAAGCTCGGCCTGCTCTCCGAGAAGGAACTCGTCGAGTTCCTCTCGCAGCATTTCGGCGTTCCGGCGATCGACCTCTCCCGCATCGAAATCGACGAGTCGGTGGCGAAGATCGTCCCCGCCGAGACGGCCCGCAAGTACATGATCCTTCCCGTCGCGAAGGTGGGCGCCAAGGTCACGCTGGCGATGATCGATCCCACCAACCTCTTCGCGATGGACGACATCAAGTTCAAGACCGGCTACAGCGTCGACCCGGTCGTGGCGTCGGAGTCGGCGATCCGCGCCGGTATCGACAAGTATTACGGCTCGACCCATGCCATCGAGCTGAAGAAGGTGATGGAGGACCTCTCCGAGCCGGTGCAGTCCGACGGCTCCCTGGAGGTCCTCGACGAGGATCAGGAACTCGATCTCGACACGCTCGAGAAGGAGTCCGAGGAAGCGCCGGTCGTCCGCCTCGTCAACATCATCCTCACCGACGCGATCAAGCGCGGCGCCTCCGACATTCACATCGAGCCCTACGAGAAGGACTACCGGGTTCGCTACCGGATCGACGGGTTGCTGTGGGAGATGATGCGTCCGCCGCTGCGGCTGCGCGAGGCGATCACCAGCCGAATCAAGATTCTCGCCAAGCTGGACATCGCCGAGAAGCGGCTGCCGCAGGACGGCCGGATCAAGATCAAGACCCGCATCCAGGAGCGCGTCAAGGACCTCGACTACCGGGTTTCGGTGCTGCCGACGATCTTCGGCGAGAAGATCGTCATGCGGCTGCTCGACAAAGACAACCTCATGCTGGACATGGGGCGCCTCGGCTTCGAGCCCGACTCGCTGCGGCGCTTCGAGCAGGCGATCCTGAAGCCGTTCGGCATGGTCCTGGTGACCGGCCCGACCGGATCCGGCAAGACCAACACCCTCTACTCGGCCCTCCAGCGCGTCAACAAGGAGGACGTGAACATCATCACCGCCGAAGACCCGGTGGAGTTCAACCTGCCGGGCATCAATCAGGTGCAGATGAAGGAGCAGATCGGCCTGAACTTCGCGGCCGCCCTGCGTTCGTTCCTGCGCCAGGATCCCAACATCATCCTGGTCGGCGAGATTCGCGACTTCGAGACCGCCGAGGTGGCGATCAAAGCCGCGATGACCGGCCACCTGGTGCTGTCGACGCTGCACACCAACGACGCGCCCTCGTCGATCAACCGCCTGATGAACATGGGCATCGAACCCTTCCTCGTCGCCACCTCGGTGCACCTGATCGCCGCGCAGCGCCTCGTCCGGCGCATCTGCTCGTCGTGCAAGGAGCCGGTCGAAGTGGCGGCCCCGGCGCTCGTCAACATCGGCTTCGGAGAGAAGGAATCGAAGACCCTCAAGCTGTTCAAGGGGCGCGGCTGCGAGAAGTGCTCCAACACCGGCTACAAGGGTCGCGTGGCGCTCTACGAAGTGATGGACGTCAACGACGACGTGCGCGAACTGATCCTCTCGGGCGCCTCGGCGGTCGAGTTGCGGACGAAGGCGATCGAGAGCGGCATGCTCACCCTGCGCGGCTCCGGGTTGCAGAAGATCCGCGACGGCGTGACGACCATCGACGAAGTGGTCCGCGAGACGGTGCTCTGAAGCCGGCCCCCGGACCCCAGCGAGTTGCGCAAGTACGTCGTTTTCCTCTTCCTTGCCTCGATCCGCCTGATCGCCCTTCTGTTCTGGCGACGCCGGGTCCGGTGGGTCGGCGACCTTCCCCAGGGAGATCCCTGGGAGGGCGTCCGGGTCGTCTGCTTCCTCCACCACACCAGCCTCTTCGAGTGGGTCTTCATCTCGGTCGTCCCGCTGCGCTTCGTCTGGCGGGTCGCGTGCCACGGCGTCGTCCCGGCGGCCGACAAGACGATCCGTCGCCCGCTGGTGGGCCGCTTCTACAAGCTCATCGCCGCCGAGGTCGTCTCGATCACCCGCGAGCGGGACCACACCTGGCGCGACGTGCTGGCCAGCATCGATCCCGATTCGATGGTCCTGATCGCCCCCGAGGGAAGGATGATGCGGCCCAACGGGCTCGATGCCGACGGCAAGCCGATGACGGTGCGCGGCGGGATCGCCGACATCCTCGAGGCGATCGGTGAAGGGCCGCTGCTGGTCGCCTACAGCGGCGGGCTGCACCACGTTCAGGCACCGGGCGAGCTGCTGCCGCGCCCGTTCCGCACCATCCGGATGAACCTCGAGTGGATCGACATCGCCGCCTTCCGCGCCGCGCGCCGGGCCGAGGCGGGAACCGACGCCGGTTTCAAGCGCGCCGTGGTGAACGAGCTCGAACGGCGGCGCGACCTCCACTGTCCGACGCCCGCGAACCTCGAGCGGCAGGCCGCGGCCGCGACGCTCTGACCAGCGCGGCCTTCAGGTCCGCGAATCCCACAGGACGTCCGGCATGCCGGCCAGGCGATTGGCGACCCGGGCCAGCACGAAGAGCGCGTCCGACAGTCGGTTGAGGTAGGGCAGCGTCCAGGCACCGACGCTCTCTTCGCGCGCCAGGGCGACCAACAGCCGTTCTGCGCGGCGACAGACGGTGCGCGCCACATGCAGGTGCGCCGCCGCGGCCGTCCCTCCCGGCAGCACGAAGTTGGCGAGCGCCGGGAGTTCTTCGTTCCACCGATCGATCAGCACCTCGAGCGCGGCGACGTGGCGTTCCTCGATGCGCGGCACCGGGTGGCGCTCCTTCTCGGACTCCGGAACGCAGAGATCCGACCCGAGGTGGAAGAGCTCGTTCTGGATACGCGCCAGGTCCGCGTCGAGTTCGGCCGCGGCCGGCACGGCGCGCACCACGCCGAGGATCGAATTGAGCTCGTCGACCGTGCCGTAGCACTCGATGCGCAGGTGATCCTTCGGCACCCGGCCACCGAACCCGAGCCCGGTCGTTCCGTCGTCCCCCGTGCGGGTGTAGATTCGCGTCAGACGCGGCACGCTCGCCATACTACTCCCGGAGCGAATCCATGCATCGGACATCGTCCACGCTGCTCCCGCTCGCCGTCCCGGCACTGCTCCTGCTGCTCGGCTGCGCCTCGGCTCGCGAAGCCGGCCGCCATCCCGGCGAGGATCCGGAATCGGGCGGCGTCCAGGTGGCGATCTTCGCCGACGACGACGCTCGCGAGGCCGGCTCGACGCTCGCCGAGCCGGTCAGCGGCGTGCTCGAGCGCCGGGAGGGCCGCAGCTGGGTCCCCCTCTTCCGCAGCCTCGAGTCCAGCTGGGCGATCGCCGGGCTCGAACCGGGCCGCTATCGCGTCCGGTTCGACTCGCGGCTCGACGATCGCGGGCAACCGGAGGCGCTCGAGCGCCCGCTCATCGAGGAGGTGCGAGTCGCCGCCGGAGAGGTCGTGGACGTCGAGGTCGTGCTCGACCACGTCTCCCCCGCCATGGTCGCCGCCGGCGCGGCGGCGGTGATCGTCGCGGCGGTGCTGCTGCACGAGTGGCTGGGCGATCTGGATCTGCCCACGCCGCCGCCCCCCCCGGCCTGGGCCCTCGACGCGGCCTTCTGGATCACCGTCGATCTTGCCGCGCAACCCCGCTCCTGGATCCCGCGGGACCGCGCCCCGCAGGTGACCTCCCACTTTCCGCGCCAGGACGAGCGGATCGCCGCGGCGAGCGTCCGCGTGGTCTTCGCCCTCTCCGAACCGATCGATCCCGCGCGCGGCTTCGCCGACGCCATCCGGGTCACGACGGCCGACGGCCGGGAGCTTGCCGGCCGGGTCGACTGGGTCGAGGAGAGCTGGTGGCTGACCTGGGAGCCCGAAAGGGATCTGCCACGCGATTCGGTGATCGACGTTACGCTGCTTCCCGAGTCGGTGGTGGACAGGGTCGGTGCGCCGATCCGGCGTTCCGTCCACTTCTCGTTCCGCACCACGCCGTGATCTCCCGCCGCGAGTAGAATCGAGGCGTGTCCACCAGGATCGAGGGATCCGCGCCCGACCCGGCTCCGCCGACGGGCACCGAACTCGGGCTGCTCTCCTTCTACGACCGGCTGCGTACCCGGATGCTCGAAGCCGCCGGGCGGCAGCACGGCCGCCTCGGCAAGCCCGTCGTGGAGGCGATGCTGCTGGTGCCGGACGTCTTCATCCTGCTCGTCCGCCTGGCACTCGATCGCCAGGTGCCGGCCGAGGCGCGGGCGCTGATCGGCGGCACGCTCGCCTACTTCGTGCTGCCGGTCGACCTCTTTCCCGAGGCCGTGGTCGGCGCGCCCGGGTTCCTCGACGATCTGGTGCTCGCCGCCGCGGTGCTCTCGCAGGCGCTCGGCGGCGAGCTCGAGACGCACGCTCGGCGGCACTGGAACGGCGATCAGGAGCTGCGGCAGACACTGCTGGACGTCACGCGGAGCGCCCGCGCCCTGCTGGGTGGAAACCTCTATCGGCGGCTGAAGCAGGCGCTTGCGCGGCGCGGCGTGGACCTGCGCGACTGACGCGGCCCTGCCCGGCGCCCGCCGGCCCCTACTTCTCCCAGCTCGTCGGCCAGGCCGAACCGGCGCCGAGGGAGCCGCGCGAAACGTAATCGGCCATCGTGATGCCGAACATCAGCAGGACGAAGAAGACCGCCCCGACCACCACCAGGGGGATCAGGCGGGTCGAGTAGCGCACGTGCATGAAGAACAGCACGACGAGCGTCGCCTTGGCGACCGCGATGCCCAGCATGACCACGTTGTTGAGCGCGCCGAGATCGACGTAGGCGACCGCCACCGTGATGGCGGTGAAGACCATGAGCGCGAAGAAGATCGCGATGTAGGTGCGGACCGGTACGATGTGGTGCTCCGACATGTCCCTCGCCTCCGCCTCAGTGACGGCCGATCAGGTACAGCAGGGGGAAGAGGAAGATCCAGATGATGTCGACGAAGTGCCAGTACAACCCGAAGTTCTCGACCGGGTTGTAATAGGAGGAGCTGAACTTCCCCGCGATGGCGCCCTTGAGGATCCAGACCAGCAGGCCGGCGCCGATGATCATGTGGAGCGCGTGCATCCCGGTCATCGCGAAGTAGAGCGAGAAGAAGGCTTCCGCCCGCCCACCGACTTCGCCCGTGAAGTGGAACGCCGGACCGGGGATGAGGTGATGGTGCCACTTGGCGCTGTACTCGAAGTACTTGATGACCAGGAAGGCGAGACCGAGCACGCCGGTGGCAACGAGGAAACCGATCAGCGGCTTGCGACGGTCCGTCTGTGCGGAGTGGACCGCCATCGCCATGGTCAGCGAGCTGGCGATCAGAATCACCGTGTTGATCAGACCCAGCGTGATGTCCAGCTCGTGGCTTCCCGCCGCGAACGCGAGAGGATCCCGCCAGCGGTAAAGCAGGTAAGCCATGAACAGGCCGCCGAAGAACATCACCTCCTGGGCGAGGAAGAGCCACATCCCCAGGGTCGACGCCTCTCTCTGCTGTTCGAGGCTGTCGAAGTGGTGCGCCAGGGCGCTTGACTGACTGTGCGACACGGAGTTCTCCTCGCCTCAGTGACCGCGGGCCGGCAACGTCCCGCCCGCGCCTTCTCGACCGGCGTGCTCGGCGTAGTCGTAGACCTCGCCGACCGCCGGAGTCTGGTGGAAATTGTGCACCGGCGGCGGCGAGTCGGTCTCCCACTCGAGACCCCGCGCGCCCCACGGGTTCCTGCCCGCGAGCTTTCCGTACTTGAGTGACCAGAGCAGATAGACCACCGGCAGCACGAAGCCGACACCGAGTACCGATGCGCCGGCGGTCGACAGGACGTTGAGCACCTGCCACTCGTCGGGATACTGGTGGTAGCGACGCGGCATGCCCATGTACCCGAGCAGGAACTGCGGGAAGAACGTCAGGTTGAACCCGACGAAGACCAGCAGCGCCGAGAGCTTGCCCCAGAATTCGGCGTACAGCCGGCCGGTCACCTTGGGCCACCAGAAGTGGAGTCCACCGAGGAAGCCCATGATCGTGCCGCCCACCATCACGTAGTGGAAGTGCGCGACCACGAAGTAGGTGTCGTGGACGTGGACGTCGAATCCCAGGGTGCCGAGGAAAACGCCGGTCAGGCCGCCGATGGCGAACAGGCCCATGAAACCGAGGGCGTAGAGCATCGGCGTTTCGAAGGAGACCGAGCCCTTGTAGAGCGTGAACGACCAGTTGAAGACCTTCACCGCCGACGGAATCGCCACCAGCATGGTGAGCAGCGAAAAGATCGTGCTGGCGTATACCGACTGGCTGGAGACGAACATGTGGTGTCCCCACACGAAGAAGCCCAGCACCGCGATGCCGATCGACGAGAAGGCGACGAAGTGGTAGCCGAAGATCCGCTTGCGCGCGAAGGCGGCGATGATCTCCGACATCACCGCCATCGAGGGCAGGATCATGATGTAGACGGCCGGATGCGAGTAGAACCAGAACAGGTGCTGGAACAGCACCGGGTCGCCGCCCTTGGCCGGATCGAAGATGCCCAGGTGGAAGGCGCGCTCAAGCACCAGCAGCACCAGCGTGATCGCCACCACCGGCGTGCCGAGGACGTTGATGAAGCTGGTGGCGTAGTGGCTCCAGACGAACAGGGGAAGCCGGAACCAGGTCATACCCGGCGCCCGCATCCGGTGCACCGTGACCATGAAGTTGAGGCCGGTGAGGATCGAGGCGAAGCCGTTGATGAAGACCCCGATCCCCGTTATCAGCACGTTGGAGTGCGAGAAGAGCGAGCTGTACGGCGGGTAGAAAGTCCACCCGGTGTCCGCTCCGCCCATGACGATGCCGGCGAGCGCCAGAGTGCCGCCGATCATGTAGATGTACCAGCTCGCCAGGTTCAGGCGCGGGAAGGCGACGTCCTTCGTGCCGACCATCAGCGGGATGAGGAAGTTCCCGAGTACGCCGGGGATGGCGGGAATCAGGAAGAAGAACACCATCAGCACGCCGTGACTGGTGAACAGCCGGTTGTAGGTGTCCGGTTGCACCATGTCACCCGCCGGCGTCAGCAGCTCGAGGCGGATCAGCAGCGCGAAGATGCCGCCCAGCAGGAAGAAGGCGCTGACGCTGATCAGATAGAGCAGCGCGATCCGCTTGTGGTCCAGCGTGAGCAGCCACGACTTGAGGCCGTGGGTTTCGTTCAGGTAGTTCCTGCCGTCCGTTTCATGGGCGGTCATCGGACGACTCCTTCGCTGTCGCCGGCGGGGGCCGCATGGCCGGCGCCGGGCAGACTCTTGATGTAGGAGATGAGCTGGCGGATGTCGTCCTCGCTGACCTGGCCCTTGAAGCTCGGCATGACCG
Source organism: uncultured Thermoanaerobaculia bacterium (assembly GCA_964471955.1). GTDB lineage: Bacteria > Acidobacteriota > Thermoanaerobaculia > Multivoradales > JAGPDF01 > JACTMI01. The sequence goes on from CAYYIK010000002.1 coordinate 45,132, forward strand.
GCTGGTAGCCGGCCACCACCTTCGCGGTCGGCTCGAGGATCGACTCACGGATGTAGTTCTCGTCGATCATCACCTTCTCGCCGCTGGCGAGCTCGACCTCGGTGCCGAAGACGCCGTGCAACGTGGGTCCGATCACGCTTCCCTGCTCGCGGTGACAGGTGCCGCAGGCGAGGCGGGTGAAGATCTGCTCGCCGCTCTCCCCCGCCGGAGCGGGCAGCGACGGCACGGCGACTGCGGCGAGCCAGGCCTGGTAGGCCTCGGGTTCCATCACCGTCACCCAGCCGATCATCCGCGAGTGCTCGGCGCCGCAGAACTCGGCGCAGAAGATGTGGAAACGCCCCAGCTTCGTGGGCGTGAACCACATCGTCGTGTAGCGGCCCGGAACGACGTCGAGCTTGGTCCGGAAGGCGGGGACGAAGAAGCTGTGCACCACGTCCTCGGACGTCATGGTGAGCCTGACCGGCTGGCCGATCGGCACATGCAGCTCGTTGATCTCGCGCTGCCCGGTCGGGTGCTGGATCTTCCACATCCACTGCTTGCCGGTGACGAAGTACTCCGCCGCGTCGGCCGGCGGCCGGTACATCTTGAAGTAGACCTTGGCGCCCCAGGCGAAGGTGAAGAGGACGATCAGCAGGGGGATGACGGTCCAGGTGACCTCGAGCAGGGTCGAGCCGTCGAAACGCTCGCCGACCTGATCCGGCGACCGGCGGCGGTAGCGGATGGCGAACCCCAGCACCATCACCGCGATCAGCACGGTGAAAAAGGTGCCCATCGCCACGAGGAAGAAGGTCAGGCGATCGACGTCCCAGGCGAAGGTGGAGGCCTGCTCGGGGGTGAACGGGAGCTTGAACGGCATGGTCAGACGGCACCTCCGGCCGCGAGCCGCCGATGACGGCGTCCGCGACGCTGGGCGATGAAGAAGTAGAGGGCGAGCGCCAGCAGCGTCGCCACCCCCGCGATGCGCAACGCCAGCATCGAGACCGCCGTGTAGCGGCCGAGACCGGCGTCGTAGCGGAAGCAGTAGAGCAGCAGCTTGTCGACCGGCGAGCCGATTCTGCCGGCGGAGGACTCGACCAGCGCCAGCTTGAGGTCGCGCGGCGCGTACTCGGCTCCGTAGAGATAGCGCGACAGCCGCCCGTCCGGTGTGGCCACCATGATGCCGGCCGCGTGAGCGAACTGACCCGTCGCCTCCTCGCGGACGAATCGGAAGCCGGCGGCGCCGGTGATGGCGCGGATGCTCTCCTCGCCCGCGGTCAGGAAGTGCCATCCGGCTGCATCTCCGGACTTCCCGTAGGCGGAGAGCGTGCGGCGGCGCGCCTCGGCGGCCAGCTCCGGCGTGTCGGTCGCGTCGAAGCTGACGAATACGACGTCGAAGTCACGGCCCGGCGCGAGGTCGAGGGGCCTGGCCGCCATCGCGGTGCCGCGCTCGATCAGGCTGCAGAGCACCGGACACCGATAGTAGACGAGACCGAACACCACCGGGCGGGAACCGAAGAAGTCGCCGAGCCGGCGCACCTGGCCGGCTTCGTCGACGACCGCGGCGTCCAGCGGCAGCGCTTCGCCGAGGCGCTGGTCGAAGCCGACCGCGTCGATGATCGCCTTCGCATCGAGCGCGTCGGCGGGGTTCTCCGTGGCCGGCGCCAGCCCCTTGCCGGTCATGAACTGGGCGTGCGAGGGCCCCGCCCCGGAGCCGGCGACGAGCGCCGCCGCAAGGGCGGCGAGGTAGCGCAACCGCGACCGACTCACGGCTGGACCGCCTCCGGCGCCAAGGGCCCGAGCGGTTCTGCCGGACCGGCGAAGTCCGGCAGCCGCCCGTCGGCTGCGACCGCTTCGATCGCCCGATCGACCGGAACGTGGGCGACGCCGCTGCCGCGGCTGACCCAGCCCCAGCCGTTCAGACGCGACGCGTCCTCGGCGCGCATGCGCGCCAGCTCCTGCTCGGGGCGGGCCTGGAGGCGCGGTCCCTGCGGCACCACGGGCTCGCGCGCTTCGATCAGCGGCGACGGCGGCGGATCGGCCGCGACCTCGGCGCTCGAGAGGATCCGGTAGACCCCCCAGGAGACGGCGAATGCGGCGATCGTCACCAGTGCCAGTACCGCCAGGATGCGCAGGATCGACCCCGAGTGGATCTCGTGATCGAAGGGCTCCAGGCCCTCCGGCCCCCCCTGAACCGGCTTCTCACTCATGACCGAGCGCCTCCTCGAGCGCCGGATCGCCCACCGGCAGCAGCGTCCGTCCACCCAGCTCGCGCGCGAAGGCGAATACCCACAGGCCGCCGATCCCGAGCAGCGCCGCCGGATCGATCCAGGAGAGCGGGAATCCCTCGTGCACCAGGGTCGGACGAGTCAGCCAGATCAGGTCCACCCAGCGCATGAACAGGACGAATGCGGCGATTCCGGCGAGCAGCCCGGAGCGGCGCTTGACGGCGCGAGAAAGAAGGATCAGAAAGGGAAAGAAGAAGTGGAAGACCAGCAACGCCACCGCCACCCAGGCCCAGCCGGCGTGGAAGCGCTCCTTGAACCAGATCACTTCCTCGGGGATGTTGCCCTGGTAGGCGATGATGAACTGCGAGATCCCGAGGTACGTGAAGAACATCACGAAGGCGAACAGCAGAGTGCCGAAGTCGTGGAACCGGCGGCTGGTGAGAACCGCGGCCATCGGCTCGCGCCGCGACAGCCAGCGCGCGACGAGGATCAGGAAGGTCAGCGCCGCGATGCCGCAGCCGGCGAGAAAGATGGCTCCGAACAGACTCGAGAACCAGTGCGGATCGAGCGACATCAGCCAGTCGAAGCCGAGGAAGCTCACCACGAGCACCCAGAGCAGCAGGCCGCCGGCGCTCAGCTTCTGCATCGACCAGGCCCGCGCGGCCCCCTCTCCGGCGTCCTGGGCCGCCGAGCGGCGCGACAGCACCAGCGCGAGCAGCCAGAAGACCACGATCGCCCCGACGGTCCGGCCGATGAAGAACGGCTCGTTCAGGTAGGGCGCCTTGTGGTGCAACAGGTGGTCCGCTTCCACCCGCGCGTGGTCGGTCCAGATGAACAGCCGGTCGAGGCCCAGCAGGAGCGGCACCGCCAGCAGGCCGATCACCGGCATGGTGCGTGCCCCGGCCTCCATCGGCCGGCGCAGCACCAGGCCCCAGCGGCCGCCCGACAGGTGGTGCAGCATCAGCAGGCCGAGGCAGCCGGTCGCGACCGCGAACCAGAACAGCCAGCCGACCAGGTAGGCGTGGAAGAAGCGGTCGCGGTCGACGAATGCCCCGGCCGTCGTCGCCAGGCCCGCGGCCACGCCGAGCCCGAGCGCCCTGGCGCCCAGCCCCCGCAGCTGTGCCGGCGCCTGAAAATCCCCGGCGCGGAGAGGAAAGTGCAGCGTGCTCATATCCGCCTTCGTGCCTCTCGATCAGTGAGCGGGAGCCGGCGGTTCGACCGCGGGCACCGGTGCGTCGAGCCGCGCGCGCTCCTCGGGCGAGAGCGCGGCGGCGTCGAAGTGCTGGGACAGCTGGAGCGTCCGGATGTAGGCCGCGATCGCCCACCGGTCGGCCGGCGGGACCTGCGCGGCGTAGCTCGGCATGACGCCGAATCCGTTCGTCATGACGTCGAAGAAGTAGCCGACCGGCGCCAGTCGCAGCCGGTCGATGTGGTACGAGGAGGGTGCCTTGTAGCCACGGCGAACGACCATGCCGGTGCCCTCTCCGGTGGCGCCGTGGCAGGGGCTGCAGAAGATGCCGTAGCGCTCGCGGCCACGCACCAGCAGTTCACGGCTGACCGGCACCGGGATCGTCTGCAACGGCACTCCGTCGACGGTCGTGCCGGTCCAGAACTCGTGGTCTTCGCGCAGGTCTCCGCGCGCCACCGCGCCGGCCGGCAGCGGCCGGGCGCCCTGGCCGTCGGCGAAGAAGGCGTTGGCGCCGAGCGGCTTGATGCGCGGCTGGTCGTGCATGTCCTGGCGGCAGCCGGTGGCGAGGATGAGGATCGCCACTGCGGCGGCACCACGGACCAGGAGGCGGGTCTCAGGGTTCAACTTCGTTCACCTCCACCGCCCCGGTCGCGGCGAGAAACTCGCGGGTGCCGACACGATCGAACTTGCGGTCGGCCGCCTCGATGCACAGGAAGTAGCCGTCACGGCTCGCCCTGTCGCGGAAGCTCGCCACGTTGAAGACCGGGTGGTACGGCTCGGGGAGCTTGTTGAGCAGGATCATGCCGATGCCGGCCGAGAACGCGGCGACCAGGATCGTGCATTCGAAGATCACCGGGATGAAAGCGGGCCAGCTGTTGAACGGCTTGCCGCCGATGTTCATCGGGTAGTCGACCACCGACGTCCAGTAGGTGAGCGCCAGGCCGCCGAGCGCGCCGACCACGCCGCCGATCAGGCAGACGAGCGGCACCTTCGACGGGTGGTGGTCGCAGACGACCTCGGCGATCGCCTCGACCGGGTACGGCGTGTAGGCGTCCATGGCGCGGAAGCCCTCGGCGTGCGCGCGCTCGGCGGCGGCGAGCAGGTCCTGCGCCGAACGGTACTCGGCGAGCAGTCCGTGAATCTCGGGAACTCGGGTCTCGGCGTGCATGTCAGTGCGCCGACTCCTTGACCTTGGCCTCGGGGGTGAGCGTCTTGACCTCGAACATGGCGATGGCCGGCAGCACCCGGATGAAGAGGAACATCAGCGCCAGGAACAGCCCGATCGTGCCGAAGAAGGTCGAGAAGTCCCACTTCGTCGGCGTGTACATGTCCCACGACGAGGGCAGGAAGTCGCGATGCAGGCTCATCGGGATGATCACGAAGCGCTCGAACCACATGCCGAAGTTGACGAACATCGCGATGATCCAGAGCGCCGCGGCCGAGTAGCGCACCTTGCGCAGCCACAGCGGCTGGATCGAGAGGATGTTGCACAGGATGAGCAGGAACCAGATCCAGGCGTAGGGACCGAAGATCCGGTTCTTGACCATGTACATTTCGTAGAGATTGCCGCTGTACCAGGCGGTGAACAGCTCGACCGCGTAGCCATAGCCGACGATGAGCCCGGTCACCAGCATCACCTTGCCCATGTTGTCGAGGTGCTTGTCGGTGATGAAGTCCTCGAGGCCGAATACCTTGCGCAGCGGGATGGCGAGGGTGAGCACCATCGCGAACCCGGCGAACACCGCACCGGCGACGAAGTAGGGCGGGAAGATCGTGGCATGCCAGCCGGGGGTCTGGCCGGACGCGAAGTCGAAGGAAACCACCGAGTGGACCGACAGCACCAGCGGCGTCGAAAGGCCGGCGAGCAGCAGGTAAGCCTGCTCGTAGTTGTGCCAGTGCCGCGCCGAGCCGCGCCAGCCCATCGACAGGGCGCCGTAGATGCGCTTCTGCAGGAGGCTCCTGGCCCGGTCGCGCAAAGTGCCGAGGTCGGGGATCAGTCCGATGTACCAGAACAGCGCCGAGACGGCGCCGTAGGTCGAGACCGCGAAGACGTCCCAGATCAGCGGCGAGCGGAAGTTCGGCCACAGCCCCATGGTGTTCGGGTAGGGCAGCAACCAGTATGCCGCCAGCCACGGTCGGCCGGTGTGGAAGAGCGGGTAGATGACGGCGCAGGCGACGGCGAACAGGGTCATCGCCTCGGCGAAGCGGTTGATCGAGGTCCGCCACTCCTGGCGCAGCAGCAGCAGGATCGCCGAGATCAACGTCCCGGCGTGGCCGATGCCGATCCACCAGACGAAGTTGATGATGTCGAACGACCAGCCGACCGGCTGATTGTTGCCCCAGATTCCGATGCCGGTGAAGACCAGCTTGGTGAGCGAGCCGAGCAGCATCAGGACGCCGCCGAAGGCCAGCGCCATGCCGGCGTAGAACCAGAGCGGCATGCGGCCGAAGACGACCGAGCTGATCTTGTCGGAGACCGACGCGGGAGTATGCCCCGGAGCGATGACCGGCGGATCGATCGGCGCTGCGCCGCGCAGGCCGCGGGTGGGTTCGGCGACGCTCATCCGAGGAGCTCCGGATTCGGGTTTCTGACGATGGCGAGATAGGTCGTGCGCGGGCGCGTGCCGAGCTCGGAGAGCAGTCCGTAGTTGCGCGGATCCTGCTTGCTGGCGGCGACCGCCGAGGCCGCGTCGTTGAGATCCCCGAAGGTGATCGCGTGGCTCGGGCAGGCCTGCTGACAGGCCGTCCGGACCTCCCCGTCGGCAATCTTCCGGCTCTCCTTCTCGGCGGTGATGCGCGCCCGATTGATGCGCTGAACGCAGTAGGTGCACTTCTCCATAACGCCGCGGCTGCGCACCGAGACGTCCGGGTTGCGCTGCAGGGCGAACTGCGGCGTCTTCCAGTCCTGGTAGAGCAGGAAGTTGAACCGCCGGACCTTGTAGGGGCAGTTGTTGGAGCAGTACCGCGTGCCGACGCAGCGGTTGTAGACCATGTCGTTGAGGCCTTCGTCCGAGTGCACCGTCGCGGCGACCGGGCAGACCGTCTCGCAGGGCGCCTGCTCGCACTGCATGCAGAGCAGCGGCTGGCTGACGATGGACTCGGGCGCGTCGAGCCCGCCCTTGAAGTAGCGATCGATGCGGATCCAGTGCATCTCGCGACCGCGCCGCACCTGGTCCTTGCCGACCACCGGGATGTTGTTCTCGGCCTGGCAGGCGGTCACGCAGGCGTTGCACCCCGTGCAGGCGCCCAGGTCGATCGTCATGCCCCAGGCGTAGCCCTTGTACTCGTGCCCGGGGGCGAAGGACTGCGTGACGTCAAGCCCCTCGTGCTCGTAGTCGAGCGCGAACTTCGGGTTGCGGCGGTACTCGTCGAGCGACGCCTCGCGCACCAGGTGACGGCGCTCGGCCTCGGTCGACTCCTCGGCGAGCCAGTCGTCGATCGAGTAGTGGCCCTGGGTGCAGGCGAGTGGGTAGCTCCCCCGCGTCGGGGTGAGGGTGACTCCGGCGACGTTCCAGCCGCCGCCCGCCGGCTTGAGCAGGTTGGCGTCGACGCCTGTGCCGTCGGCCACCTTGCCGGCGCGCCGGCGGCCGTACCCGAGGTGGAGCGTCGCGACGCCGTCCGGCTGGCCGGGCAGGATCCAGGCCGGCGCGACCACGCTGCGTCCGCCGGCCGTCACCTCGACCAGCTGCTCGTTGTCGACCGCGAGCGACTCGGCGGTGGTCGGCGACAGCAGCAGGACGTTGTCCCAGGTCAGTTTGGTGATCGGCTTGGGCAGCTCCTGCAGCCAGCCGTTGTTGGCGAAGCGGCCGTCCAGGACGGATGGATCCGGGCGAAGTGCCAGCTCGAAGTCGGTGGCCGGAGTCGTCGAAGCGAGCGCGGCCGCCGCGGCCGTGGCGCCCGCCCGGGCATCCGGAATCAGCGCAGCCGGCTCCGCGCCGGGGACGAATCCGTCGTGCAGCGCGCGCCGGAACTCCGCGTCCGAGAGCGCCGCCCACTGCTTGCGCAGCAGATCGAGCCCGGTGGCGTCGGCCTGTCCGGCGGCGGCGGCGAGCAGCTCGACCAGCGACTTGCCGCCGTAGAGCGGTTCGATCAGCGGCTGGGTGAGACAGACGCTGCCGTCGGCGGCGCGCGCATCCCCCCAGCTCTCGAGGAAATGAGCCGCGGGCAGATGCCACTGGCAGAGCTCGGCGGTTTCGTCGGCGTACAGCCCGTGATGGAAGCGCTGGGTGACCGGATTGTTGAGCGCCGCGGCGAAGTCGAGTTCCGGAGGAGCGTCGTAGACCGGATTCACGCCCGACACGATCAACACGTCGACGGCGCCGGCGCGCAAGTCGGCGGCGAGCTCGGCCAGCGAGGCCAGCGAGTCGACCGGATCGACCTCGGAGGGTTCGCCGTAGACGACCGTCTCGCCCGCCGCGCCGAGCACGCCGTTGATCGCGTGCACCAGGGCGTGGGCCTCTGCCGGCAGGGCGTCTCCCGCGACCACCAGCGCCCGGCCGGGGTTGGCGAGCAGGTCGCGCGCCGCCGCGGCGGCGAACTTCGCCGCGGCGGCGTCGAGGCCGGACGGCGCCGCAACGCCCGGGACGCCGACTCCGGCGGCGAGCGCCAGCACCAGCTGCGGCAGGGCGCTCGGGCGCAGGGGGAGGCGGTGGTCGGCCATCGTGCCGGTCGGCGACGGGGTCGCCTCGGCCACGTAGAGCCGGTTCATCGCCGGCGCGTCGGCGGCCAGGCGCCGGCGCGCCGCGAAGTCGCCCGCATGCCGCACCGCGCCCGGCCCCGACACCAGCAGGTCGGAGTCGAGCGCGACGATCACATCCGCCTTGGCGAGGTCGAAGTGGAAGCCGACCGGCCGACCGAACGCCGCCACGGCCCCACGCCGGGCGCTGTCGCCGCCCAGCGCGTCCCAGCGGTGCCAGCGTGCCTGCGGGTGAGCCTCGAGCAGCGCCGCGATCTGCGCCGCCTCGCTCGGACTGGTGACCGGCCCGGTGAGCAGGCGCAGGCCGGCGCCCTGCCGGCCGGCCGGGCCGGCGAGCGCCGCGGCGAGCGCCTCGACGAACGCCGTCCAGGTGGCGATCCTCCCGAGGTGGGTCACCGCCTGCGAGCGGTCGGGATCGTAGAGGCCGAGCACCGACGCCTGCGCGATCGCGGGAGAGGCGCCGCGGCTCGCCGGGTGCTGCGGATTGCCCTCGAGCTTGGTCGGCCGCCCCTCGTGGCTCTCGGCGAGAAGCGGCAGCGCCCAGCCGCCGAGAGTCATCGCAGTGGCGAAGAAGAGCGGCCTTCCGGGCAGGATCTGCTCGGGTTGCCGCACGTAAGGGACGATCTTCTCGATCGGCTGGCGGGTGCAGGCGGTCAGGCCGGCGAGGCCGAGCGAGGCCGCCGCGAGTTGCAGAAAGTTGCGCCGCGACACGTCCGAGGGCCACTCGGCGGCGAATCGCGGGAACTCCCGGTGCACCATCTGTTCGAACTCGGGGGTCGCCGCGACCTCCTCGAGACTGCGCCAGTAGCGCGGCCCGCGGGCGCCGGCGAGGCGCTCACGCACGGCGGCGAGGGCGACCGGCGAGGCGGCGGCCTCGGGGCGCTTCCACTCGTCGTGGCAGTCGCCTTCGTCGCGCAGGACCGGCAGCTTGGATTCGACTTCGGACATTTCGGCCCTCAGCGGTGGCAGGTCGAGCAGCTGGTTTTCGACTGCACGTTGTAGAGCGACGCCAGACGCAGCTGCTCCTGATCGAAGCCCGACGGCGGCGTCCAGGCGACGTTGGTGACCTCTTCGCGCGGCCGGATGTTGGGTACCGGATCCTTGTGGCAGTCGAGACACCACTGCATCTGCAGGCTCGCGAACTGGTACATCAACGGCATGCGGTCGACCTGCCCGTGGCAGGTGACGCACGCCACGCCCTTGGCGACGTGGATCGAATGGTTGAAGTAGGTGAACTCGGGCAGGTCGTGGACGCGATTCCACTCGAGCGGCTTGCCGTCTCGGAAGCTGGCGCGCACCGGCTCGAGCATCTCGGCGTTGGTCCACAACTGGTTGTGACAGTTCATGCAGGTCGCCGTCGGCGGGATTCCCGCCGCGGCCGTCGTCTCCACCGCCGTGTGGCAGTAGCGGCAGTCGATGCCGATCTGGCCGACGTGGTGATCGTGACTGAAGGGGACCGGCTGCTCGAGGACCAGCCCCTGCCGGGTGACGTAACCCGAGCGCGCCAGCGAGAAGACGGCCGCTCCGCCCCCCGCGAGGAGGAAGAGCAGAAGCACCACGCTGCCCCGCGCGAGGGCATTGGCACTGCGAGGAAATAGCTGAGCCATAGTCGAGACCAACCTGTCGGATTGCCGCGAAGGGCGCACGATACCGGACGCCCGACGAACCGTGCAAGAAAACTTGTGAAAACTTTCACGAGCGGTGGGGGGCCGTCAAGTCCGCCCGCGGCCAGAGCTCCCCTGCGGTGGCGCGAGGGGCCCGGGACCGGCCTCCCGGAGCCGGCTTCGGGCTAGGATCCCCCGTCGGTTTCAGCCGGGAGACCCGTCATGAAGAAGCGCCTCGAACGCGTCGCGAGCCCGCAACTCGGACGCGCGGTCAGCCTCTGGTCGTACGGACACTGGGGCCAGCCCCTGCTCGTCTTCCCCACCGCCGCCGGGTTCGCCCACGAGTGGGAGACGCAGGGCATGGTCGACGCCCTCGCCCCCCTCATCGAGGGCGGACGGATCAAGCTCTACTGCCCGGAGTCCAACGTCGCCGAGGCGTGGACGCGCAAGGAGGGGGACCCGTCCTGGCGGATTCAGCGCCACATCGCCTACGAGAAGTGGGTGGTCGAGACGCTGGTGCCGAAGATCCGCGAGGACTGCCAGGCGCCGGACATCCCGCTCGCCGTGGCCGGCGCCTCTCTCGGCGCCTTCTACGCCGCCAATGTGGCGCTCAAGTACCCGGAGACCTTCCGCTGGGCGCTCTGCATGAGCGGGCGCTACGCGATGACCCACTTCACCGAGGGCTTCTCCAACGCCGACGTCTACTTCAACAACCCCCTCGCCTACGTCGCCAATCTGGGCGGCGAACCGCTCGAGCGCATCCGCCGCCACACCCACCTGGTCCTGGTCTGCGGCCAGGGCGCCTGGGAGGAGGGCTGCATCGAGGAGACGCGCACGCTCGGTGCCCTGTGCGAGGCGCGGCAGATCCCTCACGAACTCGACATCTGGGGGCACGACGTCTCGCACGACTGGAGCTGGTGGGCCCGCCAGGCCCGCTACCACGTCACCCGCCGCTTCGGGCGATCCTGAGGCGCCGGACGGCGCCAGAGAGCGTCAGCTCCAGCTGCGCGAGACGGCCAGGCGCAGGTGCAGCAGCGGTTCGTCGCGGCGTCCACGACCGGGGCGCTCCACCGCGAGCGGTACCCAGGAGAGCTCTCCCGCCGCGCGCCAGCGCGCCCTCCGCCAGGCCGCCCCGAGGCGGGCTCCCCACTCGGTGCCCGTGTAGGCGAGGCGCACCCGATCGACGATGCCGTCGTAGCGCGCGTTGACCCGGAACGACGCGTCGAGCCGCCGCGCCAGCAAGGATCCGGCGAGCTCGAGCGGCCGGCCGGCCCGCGGTCGCCACGCGAGGCCGAGCTCGCCGCCGATCGACTCGAGGACCAGCCGGTCGCGCGACGCGGTCTCGCAGCCCATCGGGTCGAGGCGCGGATCCGTACTCCGCGCCACCTCCCGGGGACAGGTGAAATCCCCCTCGACGTCGCCGTTCTGCCAGCTCGCCCGCCAGCCGCTGCGCCAGCGCCCGCGCTGCACCAGGGCCCCGGCGAGCGCCAGCGAGGGCAGGTCGGCCCGCGTGCCGCCGACCTCGACCGGCGGCAACCAGTCCGCCTCGATCGCCAGACGGGCCGGCAGCCCGACCCGCAGCCGGGGCCGTGCGTAGACGGAGGTGCGGTCGATGTCCTCGATCTTGCCGCCGTTGAAGCCCACCCGGCGCTCGGACCGCGAGAGCCCGGGCAGCCAGCCGACTTCGAGATCGATCTCGACCGCCCCCGGCCGGAGCTCGGCGGCGGGCCCGAACCCCCCCGGGGCCAGCGCACCGGCGAACCAGCGCATCGCCCACGCCTCCGGACGCTCCGGGCTCAGTGGCTCGGTTCCCGTGAGTACGCTCTGCGCGGACGCTCCCCCCGCCACGGCGAGCGCCACCAGCAGGCCGAGCGCCGGGGTCACGGCGGCGCGCCACGCGTGACGTGTCGCCCGCACGCTCAGTAGCCGGGCGGCGGCAACGGTGCCGCGGCGCCGACGCGCACCGACCCCTGCATCTGGCAGCAGCCCTGGTGCGACGCACACCGATACCGGAAGGTCGTCCCCTCCTCGCCGGCGGGAAACGTGCGCTCGTACACGTCGCCCGCCTGCCGGAAAACGAAGCCGCTGTCGAAGGCCCCCCCCTCGTCGGTCACCGTGTGTCCGGCGGCGCTGCCGACGAACACCCAGCGCACGCTCTGCCCCGGCTCGACGAGGACCGAGCGGGGGCTGAAGAAGCTGTCGTCGACCTCGACGGTGACCGCCCCGCTCAGTGGCGGCGCCGGCGGGGGCGGTGCCGGGGGGGGCGGCGAAGTCGAGTTGCCGCCGCCTCCCCCGCCGCAGGAGGCGAGAGCGAAGGCGAAACCGGCAAACGCCGCGAAGAGGAGAGCGAAACCGGAATGGAAGCGCCTGGACACGGTGACCTCCCGATGGGAATGCCGGTCAGTGGCCGCCGGGGCCCCGTCGGTTCAATCCGGCCGCGGATTGAACCTCGCCGCGCCGGCCCGGGACATACTCGACGCCGTGCTTGCCGCCGACTCCGAGCTGCTGCGCCGCATCGCCGCGGGCGACACCGGCGCCTTCGAGGACCTCTATGCCGGGTATGCCTCGCGCCTGCTGGCCTTCGCCCTGCGCGTGACGCGATCCCCCGAGCTGGTCGACGAGGTGGTCAACGACACTCTGCTCGCCATCTGGCGGTCCGCGAGCCGCTTCGAGCACCGTTCGTCGGCTTCGACCTGGATCTTCGGCATCGCCTACCGCAAGGCGCTGCACGCGCTGGCGGCGCGCCGGCGCCATCCGGTGGGCGGCGAAGCCCCGGATGCGAGCGCCGACACCCGGCCGCCGGCCGACGAGCGGCTGGAGCGGCGCGAGTCGCTCGCCACGCTCGGACGGGCGCTCTCGGAGCTGTCGGCCGAGCAGCGCGCCGTCGTCGAGCTGACCTTCGTCCAGGGGCTCTCCTATGCCGAGGTGGCCACGGCGATCGACTGCCCGGTCAACACCGTCAAGACCCGGATGTTCCATGCCCGGCGCAAACTGCGCGCCGCGCTCGACCGCGCCGGCCTGTCCCGGCCGCGCTCGGCCTGAACCGTGGACGCCGACGAGACCCTCCACCGCGCGTGCCGGGAGCGCCTCCCCTGGTTCGTCGCCGGCACCCTCGGCGACGAGGAGGCGGCCGAAGTGCGGCGCCACCTCGAATGCTGCGCCGACTGCCGCGCCGATCTCGACGACTGCCGCGATCTCGCCGACCGGGTGGCGCGCGAAGCGGCGTCGGCCCCGATCGCTCATCCGGCGCGGCTGACCCGGCTGCTGGCGCGCCTGGAGGGCGACGACCACAGACGACAGTCGGCCGGCGCAGCGCGCCGCGCCCCGGGCCGGCTGCGCGCCGCGCTGCGCCGCACGCCGAGCGCCGCCCGCTGGATGCTGGTCGGGCAGGCCGCCGCCCTGGCCGTGCTGACGGTTCTGCTCGCCCGCTCGGGCGGATTCGAAGCCGCGCCGCCGCAGGCCGCCTTCCGGACCCTCGCGTCGCCGCGCGACGCTCCGGTGGCACGCCGGGTGCGGGTCGTCTTCGCGCCCGAGACCCCGGAGGCGGAGATCCGGTCCCTCCTGCTCGGCCTGCGCGCCGAGCTGGTCGCCGGTCCGTCGTCGCTGGGCGCCTACACCCTCGCCTTCGAGCCGGCCGCCGCCGGAGAGCCGGGAGATGCCGAGCTCGTCCTGCTGCGCGCCGATCCGCGAGTGCGGCTCGCCGAGCCGATCGGCAGCGAAGATGCGACGCGCCGTTGAGACCGTTGGCCGGCTCGCTCTGCTCGCCCTGCTGGCGGCGGGCCCCACGGCAGCCGAACGTCCGGAAGCCATCGCGGCCGAGCGCCTGGTGCTGGCGACCTTTCGCTTCACCCATCCGGGCTACTGGAGCCGGCTGGCGACCCAGATCAGTGAGCGTTATCGCATCGAGCGCAGCTACGCCTGGACCATGCGATCGCTCGGCGAGACCTGCGTCGTCTTCCGCCTCGAGCGCAACGCCGAAGCCGCACCGGTCGTCGCCGCGCTGCGCGCCGATCCGCGCGTCTCCGTCGCCACCGCGGCCCGCACCTACCGCACCCTCGGGGAGCCGGCCTGGAACGACACCTACGCCGCGTTGCAGCCGAGTCTCGAAGCGCTCGGTCTGGCGGCTGCCCACCGGGTCGCCACCGGCCGCGGCGTGCGGATCGCCGTGGTCGACACCGGAGTCGACTTCCGCCACCCCGAGCTCGAGGGGAAGATCGTCGAGAGTCGCGACTTCGTCGACCTCGACCTCGGCGCCTTCACGTCCGACACCCACGGCACCGCCGTCGCCGGCGTGATCGCCGCGGCGACGGACAACGGAATGGGGATCGTCGGCGTGGCTCCCGGTGCCGAGGTCGCGGCGCTCAAGGGGTGCTGGCCGGATCCGCCGGGGGCGCCGACGTCCGTCTGCAACACGTACACGCTGGCACGGGCCCTCGACCATGCCATCGTGTCGGGCGCCCGCATCCTCAACCTCAGTCTCGCCGGGCCGGAGGACCCGCTGCTGACCCGCCTGCTGCAGCGCGCCGAGGCCGACGGCATCCTGGTGGTGGCGGCCGCCAACGATGGCCCGGAACTCTCCTATCCGGCCGCCCTGCCGACCGTGCTCGCCGTGCGAGCACTCGCCCCGGAGCCCTCCCGGAAGCGCGCGGAGCGGGAAGTGGCCGCTCCCGGCGCGGAGGTGCTGACCACCGCTCCGGGCGGACGCTTCGATTTCTTCACCGGCAGTTCGTTCGCCGCGGCGCACGCCTCCGGAGTCGCCGCACTGGTGCTCGAGCGCGAACCCCAGCTCGCTCCCCGGCAGCTCCGCGCGCGTCTCGCCACCGGCGGCCGGCTGGATGCCTGCGTGGCGCTCGCGCCCGCGGGGGATGCGGGCCCGTGTGCCGTCGCCGCCGCGCCGCCGCCCGCTACTCCCAGCGCAGTGCCTCGATCGGAGCCAGACGCGAGGCCTTGAGCGCCGGCCAGGTGCCGAAGGCGAGGCCGACCGCGGTGCAGAAGGAGAGCCCCCAGGCGACCCACTCGAGCGGCACGTGCACCGCGAACTCGGTGAACAGGGTCACGACGTTGCCGAGGGCGAATCCGACCGCGACCCCGATCACGCCGCCGAGGTTGCACAGCAGCACCGCCTCGAGGAGGAACTGCGCCAGCACCCAGCGCCGGCGGGCGCCGAGCGCCTTGCGGATGCCGATCTCGCGCGTTCGCTCGGTGACCGAGACCAGCATGATGTTCATGATTCCGATGCCGGCGACGACCAGGGCGATGATGCCAATCACGAAGGCGCCCGCCTTCACTCCCGCAGTCGAGCGGTTGAACGCCCGGATCTGGCTGTCATTGGTGAACAGGTCGAAGTCGTCCTCCTCGCCCGGACGCACTCCACGCTCGACCCGCAGCACGGCGCGTGTCTCCTCGATCGCCTCGGCGAGAAGCTCGGGCGTTCTGGCGCGCACCGTGATGTTGACCGAGCGCTCGCGATTGCCGTCCCCGTCTGCGAGTCCGTAATGATCGATCCAGGTGGTCACCGGCACCAGAACGTACTGGTCGAAGCCGCCTCCGAAGGACGACTTCTTCTCCTCGAAGACGCCGACCACCGTGTAGGTGCGGCCATCGAGCCTCACCTCGCGATCGATCGGGTCGACGAACGGGAAGAGATCCGCGGCGAGCGCGTAGCCGATCACTGCGACGCGGCGCCGCACGCGCAGGTCCTCGTCGGTGAGGTTGCGTCCGAGGCCGATCAGGTGCGTGTTGTTCGGCGCGTACTGGCCGTCACCGCCGACCACCGAGATCCGGCCCTCGACCGTCTCGCCGCCCGAGCGCAGCGACGAGCCGAAGCGCCAGAGCTCGGCGCCCACCAGGTCGACCGAACCGACCTTCTCGCGGATCGCGTCGGCGTGGGCGACCGTCAGCGGCCTGCGCGCCTGGATCTTTCGCCAGTCGCGATCGCCCGGGCCGAAGTTGCCTGCCGGCCACTTCTGCACCTGGAAGGTCTGCGAGCCGAGCACCGAGAGCTGCTGCTCGATCTCGGTCTGCACCACCGAGATGGCGGTCATCACCGCGATGATCGAAGCAACTCCGGCGACGATACCGACCAGCGTCAGTACCGAGCGGAGCTTGTTCGAGCGGATCGACTCGAAGGCCATGGGCAGAGTCTCGCCAGCGCGCACGGTCGTCCCTCCCTCACTCGTATCGCAGCGACTCGATCGGGTCGAGCCGCGAGGCCCGCCAGGCGGGAACGATGCCGGAGATCACCCCGACGGCAATCGAAACCGCCAGCGCCACGACGACGATCCCCGGCGACACACTGGCCGGCATCAGCATCCGGTCGATGATCTCCGCGACGCCGACCGCCAGCATCATGCCGACGAGCCCGCCGATCAGGCAGATGATCGAAGACTCGAACAGGAACTGGGTGAGGATCGCGCCGCGCCGCGCGCCGATCGCCTTGCGCACGCCGATCTCGCGCGTGCGCTCGGTGACCGAAACGAACATGATGTTCATCACCCCGACCCCGCCGACGAACAGCGAGATACCCGTGATCACGATGCCGATGAGCAGCACGACGCCCATCACGCTGTTGAACATCTGCACCAGCGAGTCCATCTTGTTGAGCGAAAAGTCGTCCTTCTCGAGCGGCGAGAGCCGGCGGATCTTGCGCATCTCGCCGACGACCTCGTACTCGAAATCCTCGAGCGGCAGGGTCGGCGGCGCCTTGACCGCGATGTCGATGTTGCGCTCGGCACCGCCGAAGGCGCGCGCAAAGGTGGTGATCGGCACGAAAACCTGCGAGTCGAGGTCCGGGCCGCCGAAGAAGCCGCCTCCACCCTGCTTCTCCATCACGCCGATCACCCGGAAGGAGCGGCGGCCGATGCGGATCTCCTTGTTGAGCGGATCGACCCCTTCGAAGAGTCGTTCGCGGATCGTGTCGCCGACGACGACCACCGCCCGCTGCGCCTGGACGTCGGATGCGGACAGGAAGCGTCCGGTCTCCGGCACGGCGCTCGACACCACCATCTGGCGCTCGGTCGTCCCCAGCACGTTGACGTTCTCGAGCGTCTTCGAGGCGTACTTGAGCGGCCGCTGCGTGCGGGTGCTCGGATTGACCGCGACGGCCCGCGCCAGCTGGCGTTCGAGGCGCTCCGCTTCGCGCAGCGACACGGCGGGCCGGTTGCGAAACTCGAAGAAGTTGCCGCGGATGATCCACGGCATGCGCGACACGTAGACGACGTCCGAGCCGAGCGCCGAAACGCTCTCCTTGAAGGAGCTGGCGAGACCGTTGACGGCGGTCATCGTGGTGACCACCCCCAGCACGCCGATGATGATGCCGAGCGTCGTCAGAACGCCGCGCGCCGCGTTGGCGCGCAGCGCGCCGAAGGCGATGCGCAGCGCCTCGGCGAGCTCCTGGCGGTTGATCCGCACGGCTTCAGGCTCGCGCTTCGGCGGTCGCCGACGGCGGAGCCGGAGTCACCGACAGCCGGCCGGAATCCGCCGCTACCGGCAGGTCGCTCTCGATCACTCCGTCGCGCAGCCGCACGATGCGCCCGGCGTTGCGCGCCACCTCGTCCTCGTGGGTGACCAGGACGACCGTGTTGCCGGCCTCGTGGAGCTCGCGGAAGAGACCGAGGATCTCCTCGCCGGTGGCGCTGTCGAGGTTGCCGGTCGGCTCGTCGGCGAGCAGGATCGACGGCCGGTTGACCAGAGCCCGGGCGATTGCCACCCGCTGGCGCTGGCCGCCCGACAGCTCGTTGGGACGGTGGCGCATGCGGTCGGCGAGTCCGACCCGGTCGATCGCCTCCTCGACCATCGCGCGGCGCTCCGGGCGGCCGATTCCGGCGTAGACGAGCGGCAGCTCGACGTTGCGGAAGACGTCGGCGCGCGGAATCAGGTTGAAGGTCTGGAAGACGAAGCCGATCTTGCGATTGCGCACGTCCGCCAGCTGGTCCTCGGAGAGCGACGAGACGTCCTCGCCGTCGAGCAGGCAGCGGCCGGAGGTCGGCACGTCGAGGCAGCCGATCAGGTTCATCAGCGTCGACTTGCCCGAGCCCGAGGGGCCCATGATCGCCACGTACTCGCCGTCGTCGACGGTGAGCGAGACGCCGCGCAGGGCGCGCACCTCGATGGCTTCCAGGACGTAGGTCTTGACGACGTTTTCGATGCGCAGCCCCATGGCCGGCTCCTCAGCCCCGGTCGCCGGCCGGCTTGCCGTCGCCGACGGTCACCGTCGCGCCGTCCCGGAGATCGCGGCTGATGGCGCGGTAGCTGCCGACGACGACCTGCTCGCCGGCCGCCAGTCCCTCGAGCAGTTCGATGTGCGTATCGCTCTGGATGCCGGTCTTCACCGGTCGCGCGCGCGCCACGCCGTCCTCGACGACGAAGACGATCTGGGCGAAGCCGTCCTTGTCGGCCGGGAAGAGCTCCTTCGCGTCCGCCGCGCCGTCCGGTCGGGTGCCGGGGGCGAGGATCTGGTCCGGGGCGCGCACGGCGACGCTCTGGATCGGCACGCCGATGGCGTCCTCGCGCACGTCGGTGGTGATCTCCGCCGCGGCGGTCATGCCGGGGCGCAGCTGCGTGCCGGGGTCGAGCAGGGCGATCTTCACTTCGAACTCGGTCTTCTGCTCGGTGGTGCCGGCGCCGCCGACCTTGGCGCTGTTGGCGATCTCGGTGACCTCGCCCTCGAAGGTGACTCCGGGCAGCGCGTCGATCTCGATCGTCGCCCGGTCTCCGACCGACACCCGCACGATGTCGTTCTCGTCGACGTCGACCAGCGCCTCCATGCCGGCGAGGTTGGACAGCTCGAGGATGACGTCCTCCTGGAACTGCGAACCCAGGGCGATCTCGCCGATCTCCTTGTTCAGCTTGGAGATCGTGCCGGACATCGGGGCGTAGATGGTGGTCTTCGACAGCGCGTCGCGCGCCTGCTTGAGCGCCGCGCGGCTCTGCTCGACGCCGTCGAGCGCCGACCGGTGCCGTGCCAGCTCGACCTCGGCGGTCGCCTCCGCCGCGTCGAGCGCCGCCTGCGACTCGAGCTGTTGGGCGAACAGGCTGCGCACCCGCTCGAGGTCCTTGCGCACTTTGGAGAGATTCTCCTCGACCACCCGCGCCTGCGCCTGACTGGAGCGCAGGTTGGCCTCGGCGCTCTCGACCTCGGCGAGGTAGCGCTCACGGTCGAGTTCGAGCAGCAACTGCCCCTTCTCGACCCACTCCCCCTCCGCGACCTCGAGGCGGGTGATCTTGGCAGAGACGTCGGCGCTGATATTGACCTGGGTGACCGGCTGCACCCGGCCGGTGGCCTCGACCGTCTGCACGATCCGCCGCGTCGCCACCGGCTCGACCTGCACCTCGACCCGGCTGTCGTCCCGGCCGCGGCCGGTCAGCGCCAGACCACTGCCCGCCAGCACTACCGCCGCCACACCCCCCACGATCCACTTCGCCCGCTTCGACATCGCCCGCCGCCCCCTCGGAAAGTGACTGCGCCGGAGCGCGAGCGCCCCGACCCCTTGTTCTACGGCGCGGGGCCGGTGGAGTTTCCGCCGCAGCAGCGGACCGGAAACGGCGACGGCCCGCCCTCCGGTCGAGCCGGCGGGCGGGCCGCGGGGAAGTCGCCGCACCCGGGGCGCGGCGGGAGTTCGTCAGCGCCTCTGCTGCGCCCGGGCCATCGGGTCGAACTTCACCTCGCGGTAGCCGGCCGGCGGCTCGTAGTTGCCCGCGGGGGCGTCCCGATCGTCGATCGACTTGAGCTCCTGCCAGCTCTTCATCTGCTTGCCCATCACCGTCGTCGTGGTGTCGGTGCGCAGCGGGAAGCCCTGAAGCTTCTCGGCCAGATCGCGCATCCAGGCCTGGTTGGCGGCGAGCTCGGCCTGGGCGAGCGCCAGCTCGCGGTACTTCGGATAGTCGATCGGCAGCTCCTCGGTGGTGCACATCTCCATCGACGTCTGCATCATCGCCATCGAGATGTCGACCCGGTAGAACTTGCAGGCGTGCCCCGCGTAGCTGCCGGAACGGTCGAGGGGCGTGACCGAGGTCGTGGCCGCCATCATCTGCGCCATCTGCTGCATCATCGGCGCCATCTCCGGGCCGACCAGCTGCTCGAAGTCGATCGGCAGGGTCATCGTCGAGTAAGTCTTCTCGTCGTGGTTGACGAAATAGAACTTCTTCTGGTCGAGCCGCAGGATCACCGATGTCTCGTCCATGTCATAGCGGATCGAGTCGCCGCCGAACCAGTACGTGTAGGTGTCGTCCTCGGCGGGGGTGGACTGGCCCATCATCGAGAAGGCGTCGGTGTGATTGGCAATGGTGAGCACCTTGTCGGCGGCGGCGGGGTTGACGGCCACCGAGAGCGCGAGAGCCAGAGCCGCGAAGCACTTCGTCCTGAGCATGCCTTTCCTCCTGGGAGTAAGTGGACGGGAGGGAGAGCCTACCAACAGATGCGAGCCCCGGTCCGCCACCGTCGGGGATCCCCCGGGAACCGTCCCGGCCGCCGGCGCGCGTCGTCGGGTTTTCGAGCGCCGCGTCGAGGGGTCTAAGCTCCCACCATGCGCGCCCCGACCCGCCTCGTCCGTCTCGCCGCCGCCGTCGGCGCCGTCACCGCCCTCTCGGCCGGTGCCTTCGCGCTCGCAGGACACCGAACCGACCCCGAGCCGACGCCGTCCGGGGACCCTCCCGCCGTGCACGCCGATTGGCGCGAGGTCGACCGCCTGCTCTCCGAGCAGAAGCTCGCCGAGGCCGCGAAGATTCTCGAGCGCCTGGAGGCCGCCGCCCGCGAGGCGGGAGACGACCCCGAGCTCGCGAAGGTCCTCGTTCGCCAGACCCAGGTCGGCCTCGCGCTCGGCGGCTACGAGACCGCCGTCGAGGCGCTGCGCGGGAAGGCGTGGCCGGAGGCGCCGCTCGCCCGCGCCACCGTCGAGCTCTACGACGCCCACGCCCTGCTCGGTTATCTCAACGCCTACGGCTGGGAGATCCGCCAGCGCGAGAAGGTGGTCTCGGGCGAGGCGCTCGACCTGAAGCTCTGGACCGCCGACCAGATCGTCGCCGAGGCCGACCGCGCCTTCGCCCGCGTCTGGGCCCGGCGCGAGACGCTGGGCGAGCTCGCCCCGGACGCGCTCGCCGAGCTGCGCCCCAACGACTACCCGGAAGCGATCCGCCCGACCCTGCGCGACGCCGTCGCCTACCTCTGGGCCGCGCGCCTGGCCGACGGCTCCCACTGGTCGCCGGGCGAGAGCGCCGAGCTCTGGAAGCTCGACCGCGACGCCCTGGCCGACGGCCGCACCGTCGAGCCGACGCCCGAGCGGCTCGCGGACGCCGCACTCCATCCCCTGGTGCGGCTCGCCGCCCTGCTCGGCGACCTCGAGCGTTGGCACCGCGTCCGGCGCGAGCCGGGCGCCGCGCTCGAGGCGCGACTCGAGCGCTTCCGCCACCTGTTCGAGGCCTATTCGGAGACCGAGGATCGCGAAGCGCTCGCCGCCGATCTCGAGCGCTCGCTCGCCGAGTTCCGCTCGGACCCCTGGTGGTCGATGGGGATGGCGCTGCTCGCCGAGGTCACCGAGGAGTCGGAGGCGCCGGGCACCGCGATCCGCGCTCGCGAACTGGCGCTCGAAGGGGAGCGCGCCTACCCGCGCTCGCCCGGCGCCGAGCACTGCCGCGTGGTGCGCGAGCAGATCGAGGCCCCGTCGTACGACCTCCGGACGATGACCATCGACGCCGCCGACCGGCGCTCGCTCGAGATCACCCATCGCAACCTCGCCGCGCTTTACCTGCGCGCCTACCGGCTCCCCGACGAGCGCTTCGACGCCAAGCCCGTGACCTGGGCCGGCTGGAACCAGGACCGCATCCGCGACGTCCTGCGCGGCGCGCCCGCCGCGACCTGGAAGCTCGGGCTGCCGGCGACCGCCGACTACCGGGATCACCGCACCTTCACCCGGCCGCCGCTCGGCGGGCGCGGCCGCTACCTGATCGTCGCCTCGGCCGATCCCGGCTTCCGGCGCGACCGCAACCTGCGCCAGGCGGTCGAGCTGCGCCTCTCGGACCTGGTCGTGCTGCGCGATCCGTCGTTCGGCCACGCCCCGGGCGCCGACGCGATCCGCGTCGTCTCGGGCGCGAGCGGGGCGGCGATCGCCGGCGCCGAGGCGACCCTCTACCGCTGGCAGTGGGAGCAGAAGCCGGTCCGGGTCGAGACGCGCACCACCGACGCCGACGGCCTCGCCCGCTTCGAGCTGCCACCGGGCGGCGACGGCCGCGGCATCGCCGTCGTCGTGCGCCACGGCGGCGACGAGTCGGTCTGGTCGCAGGGCTACTGGTGGCGGCCGACTTCGCCACCGGGCTCTTCGTCCGGCGCGCTGGTCTTCACCGACCGCGCCATCTACCGGCCCGGCCAGAAGCTGCTCTGGAAGATCCTCGCCTACGAGGGGGAGGCCGCCAAGGGGAGCTTCCGCGCCGTCGGCGGGCGCGGGCACATCGTGGAGCTGCTCGATCCGAACGGCGAGGTCGTGGCCACCGGCGAGGCGAGGACCAACGACTTCGGCACCGCCGCCGGCGAGCTCGAGATCCCGACCGGACGACTGCTCGGCCACTGGACGCTGCGCACCAGCGCCAACGGCTCGACCTCGATCTCGGTTGAAGAGTACAAGCGGCCGACCTTCGAGGTGACGCTCGAGGCCCCCGCCGGCGAGCCGCGCCTCAATCGCCCGCTCGAAGTCCCCGGCGAGGCGCGCTACTACTTCGGCCTGCCGGTCGCCTCGGGCAAGGTCTCGTGGCGGGTCGTGCGCGCGCCGATGTGGGAGTGGGCACGCCACGGTTGGTTCTGGCGGCCGCCGGCGCCGCCGCGCACGATCGCCTCCGGCTCGACCGAGGTCGACGAACAGGGGAAGTTCACCGTCCGCTTCACCCCCGAGGCGGACGAGCGCGAGCGCGACGCCTGCGGCTGCTACCGCTTCACGGTCGAGACCGAGCTGACCGACGAGGGGGGCGAGACCCGCTCGGCCTCGCGCTCGATCGCGGTCGGCTGGGTCGGCGTCACGCTGGCGGTCGACGGCGATCCGTTCCTGGTCGGTCCGGAGAGCCCGCGCGCGTGGACCGTGCGCCGCCGCTCGCTCGACGGCGAGGCCCGGCCGGGTGCCACGAGCTGGCGACTGGTCGAGCTCGCGCAGCCGGAGCGGGCGCCGCTGCCGGCCGAGCTGCCACGGCCCGTCGACCCCGACCGCGAGCGCTGGGCGACTCCCGGCGATCGCCTGCGCCCGCGTTGGGAGGGAGCGCCGGATTCCGCCGAGCTGCTCGCCGGCTGGCCGATCGCGCGCGAGGTCACGCGCGGCACGCTCGCGCACGGCGAGGACGGGGCCGGCTCGCTCGCGCTCGGCGCGCTCGCGCCGGGCGCCTACCGGCTGATCGCGGAGACCAGGGACACCCACGGCGAGACCTTCACGCTCGAGCGCTCCTTCGCGGTCGCCGACGGCGGCACGAAGCTCGCCGTGCCGCTCGAGCTGCGCTTCGAGCGTCCGGTGGTCCAGGTCGGCGGCACCGCCCGCCTGTTCGTCCACTCGGGGCTCCCCGGGCAGACCATCGTGCTCGAGCGGGTGCGCGGCGCCGAAGTGCGCGAGCGGCGCACGCTCACCGCCGGCCGCGATCCGGTCTGGATCGAGTGGCCGGCCGGGCGCGGCGACCGCGGCGGCTTCGGCGTGCGCGCCACGGTCGTCTCCGACCACCAGGTGGTGTCGCGCTCGACCTCGGTCGCGGTGCCCTGGGACGACCGCGGCTTGACCGTCGAGCTCACGAGCTTCCGCGACAAGCTGGAGCCCGGCGCCACCGAGACCTTCCGCGTCGCGGTCAAGGACCACCAGGGCCGTCCGCTCGGCGCCGGCGCCGCCGAGCTGCTGGCCTCGATGTACGACCGCAGCCTCGACTACTTCCGGCCGTTCTCGGTCCCGCGCCCGTCGTCGCTCTACCCGGCCTTCGGCGCCCCCGGCGTCCTCCAGCACGGACTGACGGGGGCCGGCAGCGTCTGGCGCGACGCCGAGGACTGGTGGCGCTGGACCGCGGCGCCGGTCTTCTCGGCCGACGCCTTCGTCGGCATCGACCCTTACGGCATCGGCGGCCCCGGCTTCGGGGTCCAGCGGATGATGATGAAGGGCGCGGTCGCGATGGAGACCGGAGCGATCCCGATGCCGGCGTCCGCCCCGGCGCCCCAGGCCGCCGCCGACGCCGCTCCGGAGGCGCGAAGCAACGAGGCGAAGGAGGAGTTGAGCGCGCTCGGATACCTGGGCGGTCGCGAGCGCGACGAATCCGCGGCGGCCGCCGCTCCGGCCGGTGCCGAAGTCACCGCCCGCACCGATTTCTCGGAGACCGCCTTCTGGCAGCCGCATCTGGTCACCGCGGCCGACGGCACGGCGGCGATCGAGTTCCGTGTCCCCGAATCGCTGACCTCCTGGAAGCTCTGGGTGGCGGCGGTGACCCGCGATCTCGCCTCCGGCTACGTCGAGCAGGAGATCCGGACCGCCAAGGACCTGATGGTCCGCCCCTACCTGCCGCGCTTCCTGCGCGAGGGGGACCGCGCCGAGATCCGCGTCGCGGTCGACAATGCCTCGGAGACGAAGCTCACCGGCGAGGTCCGCTTCCGCATCGAGGACCCCGACACGAAGCGGGACCTCTCCGCCGAGTTCGGCCTGCCGGCCGGCGGCGGCAGCGCGCAGTTCGCGGCCGAGGCGGGGCTCGGGACGACCGTGGTCTTCCCGGTCGCGGCGCCGGCGGGCGTGCGCCCCCTCGCTTTCCGGGTCGAAGCGCGCGCCGGCGCCCTCTCGGACGGCGAGCTGCGGCCGATCCCGGTGCTGCCCTCGCGCATCCGCCTCGCCCAGTCGCGTTTCGCCGCGCTCACCGGCGGCGAGCGGCGCGAGCTGACCTTCGAAGACCTTCGCGCCGAAGACCCGACCCGCATCGACGAGCGGATGGTGGTCACCGTCGACGGCCAGCTCTTCTACGGCCTGCTCGACGCCCTCCCCTACCTGGTCGAATACCCCTACGAGTGCACCGAGCAGACGCTCAACCGCTTCGTCTCGGCGGGCGTGCTCGCCTCGATGTTCGACCGCCACCCGGGGCTCCAGACGATGGCCGCCGAGCTCGCGAAGCGCGACACCCGCTGGGAGCGCTTCGACGCCGCCGACCCGAATCGACGCATGGCGCTCGAAGAGACGCCGTGGCTGCGCCAGGCGCGCGGCGGCCCGGGCGTCGAGGACGAGGCGCTGCTGCGGGTGCTCGATCCGAAGGTCGCCCGCGCCGTGCGCGCCGAGGCGCTCGCCAAGCTCGAGAAGGCGCAGCTCCCCTCGGGGGCGTTCCCCTGGTTCCCGGGCGGGCCGCCGTCGCCCTACATGACGCTCTACCTGATGTACGGCCTCGCCCGCGCCAGCGAGTTCGGCGTCGAGGTCCCCGAGCCGATGGTGCGCCGCGGCTGGACCTTCCTCGCGCAGCAGATCGAGCGCGAATGGTGGCGCGACGCCATCGCCAAGGACTGCTGCTGGGAGCTGCTGACCTTCGCCAACTACGTCGCCTCGTCCTATCCGGATCCGAAGTGGATGGAGTCGGTCCTGCCCGTGAAGCGTCGGCGCGAGATCCTCGACTTCTCGTTCAAGCACTGGAAGCAGCACTCGCCGATGCTCAAGCTGCAGCTCGCGCTCACCCTCACCCGGATGGAGCGCCCGCAGGATGCGCGTCTGGTGCTGGCGAGCGTCATGGACTCCTCGAAGACCGACCGCGACCTCGGCACCTGGTGGGCGCCGGAGGACCGCGCCTGGCTCTGGTACAACGACACGATCGAGACCCACGCCTGGGCGCTGCGCGCGCTCTCCGAGGTCGCCCCCGAGGATGCCCGCGACAAGGGGCTCGTCCAGTGGCTCTTCCTGAACAAGAAGCTCGGCCACTGGAAGTCGACCCGCGCCACCGCCGAAGTGCTCTTTTCGGTCGCCGCCTGGCTGCAGAAGAAGGAGCTGCTCGGCGCGCGCGAGGAGATCGCGGTCACCTTCGGCGGCCGCACCACGCCGTTCGTCTTCGAGCCCGACCGTTACACCGGCAAGAAGAACCAGATCGTGCTCGAGGGCGACGAGATCGTCCCCGAGCGCGACGCGACGATCGTGGTCGAGCAGAAGACCGAGGGGTTCGCCTTCGCCTCGGCGACCTGGCACTTCTCGACCGAGCAGCTTCCCGAAGAAGCCCGCGGCGACCTCTTCCAGGTCGAGCGGCGCTGGTTCCGGCGGGTCAAGCAGGGGAGCGAGACGACGCTCGAGCCGCTCGCCGAAGGGGCGCGCCTCGCCGTCGGCGACGAGCTCGAGGTGCAGCTGTCGGTGCGGGCGAAGGCCGCGGCCGAGTACGTCCACCTGCGCGATCCGCGCGCGGCCGGGCTCGAGCCCGACCGCTCGAATTCCGGCTGGCGCTGGGATCTCGGCATCGCCTGGTACGAGGAGGTGCGCGACTCCGGCACCAACTTCTTCTTCGAGTGGCTGCCGGCCGGCGACTACACGCTCAAGTACCGCGTGCGCGCCGCGACCGCCGGCGAGTTCCGGGTGGCACCCGCCGAGCTCCAGTCGATGTACGCGCCGGAGTTCGTCGCCTACTCGGCCGGGGCGAAGCTCTCCATCGCGCCGGCCGACTGAGGTTCGGGCGGCTCGCCGCCGAGCAGCATCTCGGCGAGCCGCGCCCAGACCCAGCCCATCGCTCGGTGCAGGTGGAAGGAGGCGATCAGCAGCAGCAGGCCGACCACCGAGATCGGCAGCGCTTCGGCGACGGTATCCGGGTTCCAGAACCCGAGGTCGATCGAGCCGCCGGCCGCGAGGGCGAACGGCGCCGCGAGCAGGCCGCCCGAGATCGCGAGCGAGGCCACCGAGACCACCCAGCCGGCCAGGCCGAGCGGGAAGCGCAGGACGAGGAAGAGCAGCCCCTTCCAGAGCGGCGCCCGGGTGAACACCGACTTCGTCCAGGCGCGGAAGCTCTCCGGCCCGTCCCGCCGCGCGCGGCGCTCCGGAACCTTCGCGCCGAGCAGCCCGATGGCCAGCCGGCGCTCGAGCCCCTCGGCACCCCAGGCCGCCAGGAAGGTGACGAAGAGCAGCGCGAGGCCGACCCAGACGATGGTCAGCGCCGCGCCGGTGGTGAGCCCCACGGTCAGCCCGATGAACCAGGCGAGCCCGAGCGGAAAACCGAGCCAGACGTAGGCGAGCGATCCCCAGGTGCGCGCTTCGAGAAACGGCGCCACGACCCGCACGACCGGCGAGCCCAGCGTGGAGGGGGTGTCGAGGGTGGCGGTGCGCATCGGAACCTCCGGGCGCGCCGGAGAAGGGGGGCGCGCTCACCCCGCCCTACGCGGCCGGGCGGGCGGGGTTTCAGGAGCGGGAGATAGAATCGCCGCCGCCATGAACAAGTCCCTGCACATCGCCATCACCGGCGCGGCCGGCAATATCGGCTACGCCCTCGCCTTCCGCCTCGCCGCCGGTGACCTGGCCGGCGCCGACCGGCGCATCGTGCTGCAACTGCTCGAGATCCCGCCGGCGCTGCCGGCGCTCGAAGGGGTCGCGATGGAGCTGCGCGACTGCGCCTTCCCGCTGCTCGACGATGTCGTGGTCACCGCCGACGCCGAAACCGCTTTCGAGGGAGCCGACGTCTGCTTCCTGGTCGGTGCCAAACCGCGCGGGCCGGGGATGGAGCGGAAGGACCTGCTGGCCGAGAACGGCAAGATCTTCGGTCCGCAGGGCAAGGCAATCGCCGCCCGCGCGGCGCGGGACGTGCGCGTGCTGGTGGTCGGCAACCCGGCCAACACCAACGCGCTGATCGCCGCCTCGAACGCCAGGGGACTCGACCCGCGCCAGTTCCACGCCATGACCCGGCTCGACCACAACCGCGCTCTCTCGCAGCTCGCCGAGAAGACGGGCAGCCACCCGCGCGACATCCACCGGATGACGATCTGGGGCAACCACTCGTCGACCCAGGTGCCGGATATCGCCCACGCCACGGTCGGCGGGCGACCGGCGACCGGGCTGGTCGACGCCGCGTGGACGCGCGAGACGTTCATCCCGACGGTGCAGCAGCGCGGCGCGGCGATCATCAAAGCGCGCGGCGCCTCCTCGGCGGCCTCGGCGGCCTCCTCGGCGATCGATCATGTCCGCGACTGGCTGCTCGGCACCCGCGAGGGGGACTGGGTGTCGATGGCGGTACCGTCGGACGGCAGCTACGGAATCGCTCCCGGGGTGGTGTTCAGCTACCCGTGCGTTTCGAAGGGCGGCGAGGTCGAAATCGTCCAGGGGCTCGAGCTCGACGCCGACACGCGCGAGCGCCTCGCGGCCTCCGATCGCGAACTGCGCGAGGAGCGCGCCGCCGTCGAGAGTCTGCTCGCCTGAGTCTCTGCCGCCCGTCGAGCAGTTCCGAGCGCATGATCTCCATCCGCCCGGGGACCCCCGCCGACGCGCCGGGGGTCGCCGCGTGCGTCGACCGGGTGGCGCGCGAGCGCCGCTACCTGGCCATCGTCGAGGGCTTCGCGATCGACGAAACCGCGCGCTTCATCGCCCGCCTGCTCGCGGCCGGCGGCGTCCACCGGGTGGCCGAAGCCGACGACGGCGAGATCGTCGGCGCCTGCGACATCGTGCCCCTCGCCACCGAGGGGATGCGCCACGTCGGCCGGCTCGGTATCGCCGTCCTGCCCGGCTTCCGGCGACGTGGCCTCGGCCGCCGGCTGCTCTGCGAGGCGGTCGACGGCGCCTTCGCCGCCGGCCTCGGCCGCGTCGAGCTCGAGGTCTTCGCCTCCAACCGCGAGGCGATCCGGCTCTACGAGTCCGCGGGGTTCCGCCGCGAGGGTTGCCGCCGCGCCGCCCGCCGGCTCGACGGCCGTGAGGACGACCTGCTCCTCTACGGCGTGCTCGCCGGGGAGTGGGCGGGTGGAGCCACCTGAGCCGGCAGCCGCTCGAGTTCGACGGCGAGGGGCGCCGACCCGAGCAGGCCGAGGATCAGGGTGGTGAGGCTGGTCCGGTTGCGCACGCGGAAACGGATCGCCTCTCCGGGCGCCGCCTCGAAGGACTTCGTCGTCCAGAGCAGCGTGTTGCTGGCGCGCAGCCGGTGCCGGCCGGTCGAGATCTCGCGTTCGACCGTCTGGCCGGGCTCGAGGTCGGCGACGAGCTCACCGTCGAGTCGAAGAGTGATCCGATAGCGGTCGCCGAGGTCGCCGGGGGGCGTCCGCTCGAGGATCAGCCGGGTCGCCGGGGGGTCGGTGAGGGTCACCGGGGTATTGTCCCCCGGGAGTCGTCGCGGCCGTAAGGGGGAGCGGGTCCCGCTCCGCGCGATGCCGCGGCACCGAGGAGAACGCGATGAGCGAATCCGCACTGCCGCAACCCGACCTGAAGCGCATCGGCCAGCTCGCGCTGCCGGTCGCCGATCTCGACCGCTCGGTCGCCTTCTACCGCGACCAGCTCGGCCTGCGCTTTCTCTTCCAGGCGCCGCCCGGACTCGCCTTCTTCGACTGCACGGGCCTCCGGCTGATGCTCGACGGGCCGGCCTTCGAGCGCGGCAGCCGCTTCGGCTCGGTCCTCTACTTCACGGTCGACGACCTGCCGACCAACTTCGCCGCCCTCGGCGCGCGGGGCGTCCGCTTCGAGTCCGCCCCCCACCTGGTCGCCCGCCTGCCCGACCGCGAAGTCTGGATGGCCTTCTTCCGCGACCCCGACGGCAGCCTGCTCGCCCTGATGTCCGAAGTCTCGCTCTGAGCCGCCACCCGCGACGGCCCGCCGCGCCTCACCCGCCCGTCGTCGACCACTCCGAGGTGTCGCCGCTCTCGAAGCCGTCGGCGAAGAGAAGATCGAGGTCGTTGTCGACGATGGTAAGCGTGTGCTGCGAGCCGGCGCCGAGCGCAGCGCCGCCGGTGGGAGCGGAAAGCTGGACCTGGATCGTTTCGGCCGACTCGACCAGCAGGTCGTCGGTGATCGCGACCTCGATGTTGCGGCTCAGCACGCCGGCGTCGAAGGCGAGCACCCCCGCGGCGAGCGTGTAGTCGACTCCGCCGCCGGTCGCGGTGCCGCCGGTCACGGTGTAGGCGACCGTGACACCGCTCGCCGCGCCGCCGGTCCGCCCGACCGCGACGGCGACGGTGCCCGCGGACTCGGCGTGCTCTGACGTCGGGCTGGCATACTGGAGCACGCCCCCCTCGTCGTTGTCGGTGACGCTGAGCGTCGCCTGGACCTGGGCGCCCAGGACTCCGCCGCTCGCCTCCTGGAGCTCGACCTTGATCGTCTCGGTGATCTCGTCCAGCGTGTCGTCGACGATCGGGATGGGGCAGCTCTTCGTCCCCCCCTCGCCCGCGGCCCAGCTCAGCAGAGCGTCGGTCACCGTGTAGTCGTCTCCCGGAACCGCCGTGCCGCCGGCGACCGTCCGGCAGCGCACCGTGGCCGTGCCCGCGTTGCTGCCGGTGCGGCTGACGCTCAGGCTGGCGTTGCCGATCGCCTCGCCCGCCAGATAGGTCGGCGCGGAGAACTGCACGGTCCCGCCGATCGAGGCGTCGACGCCCGCCTCCACCATGAACGCCACCGCCAGGCGCGCGAACTTCGCCGCGTGCGCCGCGCTGTTGCCGATCGTGGCGACGGTGTCGTTGGCGGTGTGGATCTGCAGGTTGTGCTGGTTGTAGGCCGCCTCGAACGCGAAGGAGGCGCGGTAGCCGCGACTCGACCACGACGCATGATCCGAACAGGCGTACGGACACGAAGAGTTGGCCCACCCGAGGCCCGGCTGGTAGGTCTCGATCAGGTCGGCGAAGAAGGCGTTGAGCTCGGGGTCGGTCTGGTTGGTGTAGAGGTAGATGTCCTGCGCCGAGCCGTGGTAGGCCGTCATGTCCTGCTGCAGGACGGCGACGACGTTTCTGCCCTGGGACTGATAGGTCGAGGCGATGTGATCCGAGCCGTCGAGGCCGACCTCCTCGGCCGCATAAGCCATGAACTGGACGGTGCGCTGCGGCTGGAAGCCGCCCGCCATCGCGATCCGGATCGCCTCGGTGAGCACCGCGATGCCGGAGGCGTCGTCGTCGGCGCCGGGCGCGGTGCAGCTCGAGTTGCTCGAGCACCCCGAACCGGTCGAGTCCTGGTGACCGCCGAGGATGACGTACTCGCTCGGAAGGGCGGAGCCCGGAATGGTCAGGATGACCGACGGCTGCGGCGTGATGCCGCCGTGCGAGAACATCTCGACGGTGACCTCGGGCCTCCCGGCCGCGAGCGCCGCCCACTGGTCGCGGATCCAGTTCGCCGACTGGTGAATCGCGTGGTGCGCGTGGTAGCGATTCGGGAAGTTGGTCGACAGGGAAGTGATGGTCGCCAGGAGGTTCGCTTCGCTCACCTCTCCGATCAGACCGTTGACCAGGGTCGGCTGGTCGATCGAGAACGGCAGCGCCAGGTGTTGCGGCTGCGGTCCGCGCAGGCGGTCCATCGTCTCCTGCGCCTCGCCGAGGCTCTCGTGTTTGAGGAAGCCGCCGCAGGCGTGAAACTCCTCGTGGACGAGTTGCGAGAGCGCGTCGAGCGCCGCAGCCGGAATTCGCGTCAGCACGACGCCGTCGTGCTCGTCGAGAGGTTCGAGCACGACGCCGTTCGACCAGCCGGGCAGCGGCGCGAGCGTCGCCCGGGCGCGCGCGAAGACGTCGGCGCCGATCGTGATCCAGAAGGCGTCATCGGGCACTGGCGCTGCCGGAGCCGGGGCCGCACCCGCGAGCGCGGACAGCGCGAGAGCGAGCGCGCAGCCCGCGACGAGGCGACGAGCGGACGCGGTGCGGCCGTCCGGCGCGCCGCCGATGACAGAATCCTGACAGTTGGGCATGGCGGCGGATCCTAACCGAATCGCCGCCGGCGAGCGATGACCCGGATCAGGCGTTCCCGGACGGAGTCGCGAGGCGGGCCGGGATCCAGCCGCGCAGGGCGTTGACCAGGCGGATGCGGTGGGCGCGGCGCAGGTCGCGCGGGCGCAGGGTCGCCTCGATCGCCTGGCCGCTGCGCAGCAGGTGCTCGCGGAAGACCCCCGGCAGGAGGCCCGCCTCGAGCGGCGGGGTGACCCAGAGGCCGGCGCCGAACTGCACCATCAGATTCGTCCGCGTCCCTTCGGTCAGCTCGCCGTGCTCGTTGACCAGCAGCACCTCGTCGACCTCCGCCGGCGCCGCGGCGGTCGCCGCGACGTAGCGCTCGCGGCGGGTGCTCTTGTGGAACGCCGTCACGTCGGTCGAGGCGAACGCGCGGGCGGCGACGGCGACCGTCCAGACGCGCTGCGCGGGCGCGAAGGGCTCGACGTCGAAGGCGAGCTCGCCCGACCTGGCGAGGCGCAACCGCACCCGCCAGGAGCCGGCGGCGAGCCCGGCGCAGCGCGCCGCCAGTTCGCGGGCCACCCGCTCGCCGAGACGCTGGCGCAGCGACGCGTCGCCCGGGCCACCCGGCGCGAGCCGCGCCGGGTCGAAGCCGAAGTAGTCGGCCGACGCGGCGAGGCGGTCGAGGTGGAGCTCGAACAGCTCGACCCCGCGGCCGGCGCGCCAGCGCATCGTCTCGATCAGGTCGAAACGCGGCGGCGCGCCGTCGAGCACCCGCGACTTGGCCAGGCACTCGCGCCACTCCTCGGCCGGGTCGGAGTCCCAGGTGATGCCGGCGCCGACCCCGTAGCGGAAGCCGCCGTCCGCCCGGTCGATCTCGAGCGTGCGGATCGCCACCGCGAAGCGTGCCGCGCCTCCCGGCTCGACCCGCCCGATCGCCCCGCAGTAGAGGCCGCGCGGCTCCGCTTCGAGCTCGCGGATGAAGCGCGACGTCGCCGCCTTCGGCGCGCCGGTGATCGAAGCGCAGGGAAACAGGGCGGCGAACAGCTCCGGCAGCCGCGCCGAAGCCCGCGCCGACACCGTCGAGGTGAGCTGCCAGACGGTCGGATAGCGCTCGAGCTCGAGGACCCGATCGACGGCGACCGAGCCCGGCTCGGCGAGCCGGCCGAGATCGTTGCGGATCATGTCGACGATCATCAGGTTCTCGGCGCGGTCCTTCTCCGACCCGCTCAACTCGGCGGCGCGTGCCGCGTCCTCGCGCGGAAAGCGGCCGCGCGGCCGCGTCCCCTTCATCGGACGCGAAACGACGCTCCCGGAGCGGCGCTCGAAGAAGAGCTCGGGCGAGAGCGAGAGCACCGCCCAGCCCTCGCCCTCGATCCAGGCGGCGTACGGCGCCTCGCCGGGCGCCAGCAGCGCCTCGAGCAGCTCCTCGCCGCTCGCCGGGGTCGCCAGCCGGCCGCGCAGCGGGAAGGAGACGTTGACCTGGTAGGTCTCCCCCGCGGCGATCGCGGCGCGGATCCGCCCGACCGTGGCGCGGAACCCGGCGGCGTCGAGAGCGGGCCGCACCGCGCCGACGAGCAGCGGCGCCGCCGTGCGCCCCGCGGATGCCGCCGCCGGCGACCAGGCGGTCGGGGCGCGAAAGCGGCCGAAGGCGGCGAGCGGCACCGGTCCGGCGGCCGGCGGACGGGCCACCAGGGCGTCGTCGAAGGCGGGCGCCGCTTCGTAGCCGACGAAGCCGACCATCCAGTCCCCCGCCGCGGCACCCTCCTCCGCCCAGGCGAGCAGCGCGGGCACCTCCGCCGCCCGAAACGTCTGGCGGCTCTCGACCGGAAGCTCGAAACGGAGAAACGCCTCCGCTCCCGGCTCGGCGCGCAGCAGGGCGCGGCGGATCCCCTCGCTCACCCGCCGATTCTCGCCCCTCGGCGCGCTCGACGCGAGCCCGCGCCCCGGAACGACGCTTGCAGGCTCCCGGCGCTCCGAGCGAGCCCGGCGACCGGCTCCCTCGCACCCGCCGAGCCGGACGCGTAACATGGGCGGACCGCCCCCACGAAAGGAAGCCGCCATGATTCGCAGACTCCGCCCCGTCCTCGTCGCCGCCTGCGGCGCCGCGTGCGCCGCCGCGGCCTTCGCCCAGATCGCCGTGCAGGCTCAGGTTTCCGCCGTCGCCACCGAGGTCAGAGCGGTCAAGGCGACCGCCTCGCTGCCCGTTCTGGCCCTGCCGGTCGAGCGCCACCTGCCGGTGCGCGAAGGGACGCTGCTCGGGGACCTCGATCTCTCCAAGCTCGAGAAGAGCCTGAGAGAGGCGACCGAGCGGCTCGAGCAGGCGCGCAGCGAGCGCCGCCGGATGACCACCGACCGCGGTGTCGCCCGTCCGGGCAGCAGCGGAAGCAACCGTGACACCGCGCCGGCGGGAGCGTGGCAGGAGATGTCGGTCGAAACCGCCGAGGCCGATGCCACGCGCGAGATGGTCGAGGCGCAGACCCGGCTCTCGGAGGCACCGGTGCGCGCGCCCAAGGACGGCTACGTCCTCGACTACTTCTACCCGGTCGGCTCCACGTCGAAGAAGCGCAAGCCCTTCCTCGAGTTCGCCGGCCTCGATGCGACGCGCGTCACGGTGACCCTCGCGGCGGCCGAGGCGGCGCCGTTCGTCGCCGGCGCGACCGTGCGCCTCGGCGACCCCGGCGACCCGGCGGTCGCCTTTCGCGGGCGGATCGAAGGCGTGGCGCCGGCGGGCGACCGGATCGCCCTGACCGTCCGGCCGCTCGAGCTGCCGTTCCTCACTCTCGACACGGCGACCCCGGCGACCCTCGAACTCGCCCCGTGAACCGGTAGCACCGGCTCAGACGAGTCGGGAGAGTCCCGCGGCGGCCAGGGCACCGGCGAGCGAGACGAAGAAGTTCGCGGACGCTCCGTCGAGCAGCCCGCGCCGCTCGAGCGTCGCGCCGGCGACGCTCTCGAGCGTCGTGGCAAGCAGAGCGGCGGCGAGCAGCACCGCCAGGACGGCGCCGGCGGGCCCCGGCGGCAGGCCGAGCGCGATCGCGGCGGCGGCGAGCGCCGCGGCGCCGGCCAGACCCGCTGCCGTGCCGCCCAGAGAGACCCCCCCTTCGGTTCCCGGCGGCACCGGCCGCAGGGTGGTCACCAGCAGCGTCCGGCCGCCGAGCGCCTTGCCGATCTCCGACGAGACGGTGTCCATCGTCGCCGCCGCCAGCGCCCCGACGAAAGCGAAGCGGAGCACCTCCGCCTCCGGCGCCGCCGCGCCCGCCAGCGCGGCGAGCGCCGGCACCGTGAGCTTGGCGAGCACGCTGCCGGCGCCGCGCCGCCCGCCTCGTGGCTCGGCGAGTCCGGCCGCCGCCTTGCGGCGCAGGCCACAACGAGTCGCGGCCGTGCCCAGCACGTAGAAGCCGGCGACCAGCAGCCAGGCCGGCCAGCCGCCGGCGGCCAGAATCGCGCCGCCCAGCAGCGCTCCGGCCACGGCTCCGCCGGCGCTCGCGCCCCGGGTGAGGGCCGCCAGGGCGGCCAGCGCGCCGTTGAACGCCAGCGCCCCGCCGAGCCGGGCGACCTGGGCACCGCCCGCCAGCTCTGCCCAGTCAGAGCCGCCGGAACCGGGGACGTCGAGCAGCGGCGTCTCCCGCCCTCAGCTGCCGGCGGCGGCCGCGCGTGCTTCGGCCCAGAGGTCGGCGAGCGCCGACTCGAGTGGCCGGCGAGGCGACCAGCCGAGGTCGGCCAGACCCCCTGCCGCACCGGCGAGACGGGGCACGTCGACCGGGCGGAAGCGCTCCGGGTCGACTTCGATCTTCGCGCCGACGCCGCTGACGCGCAGCAGCCGTTCGAGGGCTTCCGAGATCGCCACGTCCTTGCCGCTGGCGAGGTTGTATACGGCGCCCGGCGCGCCGCGGTCGGCGAGCCGCGCCAGGCCTTCGACCGCGTCGGCGACCGGCACGAAATCGCGCCGCGCCGCGAGGTTGCCGACTCGCAGCACCGCGGGCTTCGCACCGCGCTCGATGGCCGCCAGCTGGGCCGCGAAGCCGGGCAGAGCGAAAGATGGCGCCTGGCCGGCGCCTACCAGGTTGAACAGACGGACGACCGCGGCGCCGGCCGCAAGGGCGATGCGCTCGGCGGCCGCCTTGGTCAGCGCGTACGGCGAGCGCGGGGCCGGTGCGCGGCGTTCGTCGATCGGTTGCTCGTCGTCCGGTACCAGCCCGTAGACCTCGGCGGTCGAGGCGAAGAGGATCCGCCGCGCCGACGCCGCCGCCGTCACGTGTTCGGTGCCGAGCACGTTCACGTCGAAGTACTCCGGCATGCGTTTCCACGAATCGCCCACGTGCGACAGTGCGGCGAGGTGGATCACCAGCTCCGGATCCGCCGCGGCGACCGCGCCGGCCACCGCGGCGCGATCGCGCACGTCAACCGAGAGGAAACGGATTCCGGGCGCCAGGGGTCCGGGCTCGAGACAGAGCGCCGTGACCTCGTCACCGCGCCCGGCCAGATGCGCGACCAGGTGCCGGCCGAGGAATCCAGAGGCGCCGGTGACCAGGACGCGCACGGCGGCGTCTCAGGCGCCGACCGCGGCGCGACGCGCGGCGAAGCGGCCGCGCCAGTACTCGAGGCTGTCGGCGATCGTCGTCTCGAGCGCGATGCGCGGCTCCCAGCCGGTGGCGGCGCGGAACTTCGAAGCGTCGCCGAGCAGCACCTCGACGTCCGACGGGCGCAGGCGGGCCGGGTCGGTCTCGACCTTGACCTCGACCTTCGACAGCGCCAGCAGCTGGTCGAGCATGGCGCGGATCGTGATGCCGCGGCCGGAGGCGATGTTGTAGACCTCGCCCGGCTCGGCGTGCCGGACCGCCAACCAGTACGCACGCACCATGTCGCGCACGTCGGTGAAGTCGCGCACCGAGTCGAGATTGCCCACCCGGATGACGGGTTCCTGCGCGCCCGCCTCGATCGCCGCGATCTGGCGGGCGAAGTTCGACATCACGAAGACCTCGCCGCGGCGCGGCCCCTCGTGATTGAAGCCGCGGGTGCGGATGGCGCGCAGACCGTAGCTGCGGAAGTACTGGTAGGCGAGGAAGTCCTGGGCCACCTTCGACACCGCGTACGGCGAGAGCGGCCGCAGCGGATTCTCCTCGCGGATCGGCGTCTCGTCGGGCAGCACCAGGCCGTACTCCTCGGACGAACAGGCGATCTGCACCACCGGATCGAGCTTCGCCGCCCGGATCGCCTCGAAGAGGTGGATCTGGCCGATGGCGTTGATGTGGAAGGTCTCGGCGGGCGCCACCCAGGAGGTCGGCACGAAGCTCTGCGCCGCCAGGTGGAAGATGGCGTCCGGCCGCGACGCCTCGAGCGTGCGGGCGAGCGCTGTCGGGTCGCCGAGCTCGCATTCGAGCAGGCCGATGCGCCCCTCGAGATGCTCGATGTTCTCCCGCCGGCTGCGCCAGCGACAGGTGCCCCAGACCTCGACCTCCGGGTGCTCGGCGAGCAGGAAGTCGGCCAGGTGAGAACCGGCGAAGCCGGTGATTCCGGTGATCAGGACCCTTCTCATCATCTCTCCCCGCTCGTGTTCAGGTGCTCGGCGAGCCCCGCCCGCCAGTCTTCGACCCGGCGCCCGACGAGCCGCTCGAAGCGCTCCACGTCGAGTACCGACCAGGCCGGCCGCGGCGCCGGCCGCGGCACTTCGGCCGTCGTCACCGGCTGGATGTCGACCGCGGCACCGAGCTGGCGCGCGATCTCGCGCGCGAAGCCGTACCAGGTGATCGTGTCGCGATTCTGGTAGTGGACGATCCCGGCCGTCCCGGATTCTCCCAGATCGGCGAGCGCCCGCGCCAGGAAGGGCGCCCAGGTCGGTGCGCCGGTCTGATCGTCGACCACCCGCAGGGACTCCGCCCCGGGCGCCATGCGGGCCCGCATCGTATCGACGAAGTTCGGCCCGCCGGCGCCGAAAATCCAGCTCGTGCGCACCACCAGGGTTCCGGCGACCGCGAGGGCACGACGCTCCCCTTCGAGCTTGGTGGCGCCGTAGACCGACCGTGGTCCGGTCGGATCGTCCTCGCGGTAGGGCCGGCGCGCCGTGCCGTCGAAGACGTAGTCGGTCGACAGGTGGACGAGCCGGGCGCCGCTGCGCGCGCTCGCCTCGGCGATCAGGCCCGGCGCGACGCCGTTGGCGAGCCGCGCCGCCTCCGGTTCGCTCTCGCACAGGTCGACCCGCGTGAAGGCCGCGCAATTGACCACCAGGTCCGGGCGCGCCGCGGCGACCGCCGCGGCGACCGCCGCGGCGTCCGTGACGTCGCAGGCGGCGCGCGACAGTCCCGCCGCCGACCAGCCGCGACGCCGCGCTTCGGCGAGCGTGGCGCGGCCGACGATCCCGGCGGCGCCGAGGACCAGCACCTTCACGTCGCGCTCACTCCTCGCCCGATCCGCCGCTGCTCAGGTCGAGGAATGTGCCGACATTCTTGAGATTCAGCATGAAACGGTAATCGCGGCTCTCGTAGAGGCTCGTGCGCTGCTCGCGCGCCTCGATCACGGCGCTCCAGCACTGCGAGGTCCAGGTCAGGAAGTAGCGCTGCTGCTGCATCTCGGCGTTCTCGATGTCGTAGCTGACCTGGCCGGAGAACTTCAGTCGTCGGGGCACGATGTCGAAGCGCGTGCCGAGGCGGATCTGGTCGGAGGTCGTCGTGTCGAGCTCGGCGTTGTAGCGCGTGAACCAGGTCAGGTCGAGGAAGAGCGGGCCGGCGTTGCCGCGCGCCGACAGCGACCGGGACTGCAGGCGGTCGAACAGTGTCGCCCATTCGGCCTTGGCCTGCAGCGAGAAGTCGAGCGTCGGATTGAGCCGCAACGTGGCCCGGATCGGCCCCTCCGAGCTCTCGAGCGAGCCGTCGCGCGAGCGCTGGAACGGCTCCTCGTCGTCGAGCGAATAGGCCTGGGCCAGCTCGAAGGAGAGGATTTCGAAGGCGCCCCCCTGCTCGGGATCGGACGGCTTGCCGAGCACGCGATTGACCAGCGCGAACTCCCCGAAGTTGTTCTCCTCGAAGCCGTCGATCTCGTCGAAACGCAGGACGCTCCCCTGCTCCTCGAAATCGCCGCTGTATCGCCAGCGCCAGCGCGGCTCGATCAGGTGCTTGAACTTTCCGAATCGGCCGACCTCGGCGTCGAAGATGCGCGACAGCGACGGGCCGATGATGTCGACCGCCGCCCGCGGCACGACGCGGTCGAGAGATTCGCCGCAGCCGAAAGTGCCCGCCTCGACCCGCTGTTCGCCGCAGAAGAGAGCGTTCTGCCCGGTTTCCGGGTCGAGCCGCGAGACCGGAGCCGTCTCGCCCCACCAGGTGGCGCGGCCGCCCGCCGTCATCGCCACCGACAGCCACGGCGCGACGCGCAGCGGATAGGTCAGCTCCGGTGACACGTCCAGGCGCTCCCAGCTCTCGTCGTAGAGCCCCTCGCTCTCGGACTGGATCATCGTCGCGGTGGAGTCGACCGACAGGTAGAGATCGCTCTTGCCGAGTTTCAGCTTGTTGACCCGGTAGTTGAAGTCCGGAAGCTGGCGCTGATGGGTGATCCGGCCGCTCGACAGGAAGGTCTGCCGCTCGTCGACCAGCAGGTTGACCGACTGCGCTCCCCACGAGCCGGAGAGAAAGGCGTTCGAATAGAGGAAGCGCCGGGTGTTCTGTCGCTCGGCGCGC
This sequence comes from uncultured Thermoanaerobaculia bacterium, assembly GCA_964471955.1. Classification (GTDB taxonomy): domain Bacteria; phylum Acidobacteriota; class Thermoanaerobaculia; order Multivoradales; family JAGPDF01; genus JACTMI01. Next base: position 84,273 of record CAYYIK010000002.1, read on the forward strand.
TCGAACTCGCGGAAGAAGTCGTAGTCGGAGTAATCCTCGTAGTCCACGACGCCGCGCAGGCCCCACGGCAGGTCCGTCGTCTGATGGTCGAATCGGGCGTGCCACTCCTCGCCGTCGCGGTCCGAGTCGCGCAGGAAGTAGACCTCCGCCTCGCCGCGCGTCCCCTCGGTCGGCCGATAGCGCAGTTCGCCACCGAGGCCGGCGAAACCCTTGCTGTAGCCGTCGAGGTAGACGGTCGCGTCGGCGCTCGGGCCGAAAACCTGGTAGTAGGCGAGTCCGAGATAACCGCCGCGCCGATCGGAGTACCCGATGCTGGGGATCAGCAGTCCCGAGGCGCGGTCGGTGCGCGCCGGCCAGAGCATGTACGGCCAGTAGAGCAGGGGAAGCCGCTTGGCTCTCACGCGCGCGTTGCGCGCCCGGGCGTAGCCACCGATCTCGACCGCGGCGCGGCTGGTGCGCAGACTCCAGTCGGGCACCTCGTCCCCGGAACAGGTCGTGAAGATGCCGTCGCGGATCTCGTACTCGTTCTCGCCGGTCTTGGCCACCACGTCGCCGGTGAAGTAGTAGTCCGGCTCGACGAACGCCGAGGCGTTCCAGAACGTACCCGTCCGGGTGGAGAGGTCGAAGTCGACGCGCGCGGCGCCGACGCGCCGCGGTCCCTGATCGAAGACGACGTCCCCCTCGGCCTCGAGGGTCATGGTCTGGCGGTGGAAGACGACGCGCTCGGCACGGAAGGTGACGTCGCGGTACTTCAGCTCGACGTTGCCCTCGAGGACCGCCGTCTCGTCCTCGGTCGTCTCGAGGCGATCGGCCGCGCCGGAGACCCGGCCGCCCCCCCGCTCGTCGGGGATCGGCAACTCGAAGGTGATGCGATCGAGGCGCGGCGCCTCCGTCACGGCCCCGTCGGCCGCCGGCACCGGTTCGGCCGGCGTCGCTTCGCCGGCTTCGGGAGCCGGCTCGGCCGGCGGAGGCTCCTGGCTCCACGCCGGCGCCGTCGCGACGGACAGCGCCAGCAGCAGGGCGAACGCCGGTGCTCTCATCCGGGCAGTCGCTCGACGACGACCGCGGTCGCCTCGCCGCCACCGATGCAGATGCCGGCGCAGCCGTACCGGCCGCCGCTCTCGGCGAGCGCGTCGAGCAGCGTGACCAGGATGCGCGCCCCGGAGGCGCCGATCGGGTGGCCGAGGGCCACAGCGCCGCCGCGCACGTTCAGCCGCTCGTCGGGGATGCCGAGCTCGCGCGCGCAGGCCATCGCCACGACCGCGAAGGCCTCGTTGACCTCGAACAGGTCGATGTCGCCGACCGCCAGGCCGGCGCGATCGAGCGCCTTGCGCATCGCCGCCACCGGCGCGGTCGTGAACCAGTCGGGAGCCTGGGCGTGCGAGGCCTGGGCGACGAGGCGGGCGATCGGCCGCAGCCCGCGGCGCGCCGCCTCTTCCGCGGTGGTGAGCACCAGCGCCGCGGCGCCATCGTCGATCTTCGACGCGTTGGCAGCCGTCACCGTTCCCGCCTTGTCGAAGGCCGGGCGCAGGGTCGCCATCTTCTCGAGATCGACCTTGAAAGGCTCTTCGTCACGGTCGATCACCGTCGTCCCCTTGCGCCCCTGGATTTCGACCGGAACGATCTCCCGCGCGAAGGCGCCGGATTCCTGCGCCGCGCGGGCGCGCGCGTAGCTGCGGCGCGAGTACTCGTCCTGCTGCTCGCGCGTGAACTCGTACTTCGCCACGCACAGCTCGGCGCAGTTGCCCATGTGCTTGTCGCCGTAGGGGTCCCACAGGCCGTCGTGGATCATCGAATCGACGAACTGGCCGTGCCCGAGCCGCAGGCCGTCGCGCGCCCCGAGGGCGAGATACGGCGCCCGGCTCATGCTCTCCATGCCGCCCGCGGCGACGATCCGGAAGTCGCCGGCGCGCAGGTCGTTGGCGGCCGACATGACCGCCCGCATCGCCGAGCCGCAGACCTTGTTGAAGGTGATCGCGCCGGTCGACTCCGGGCAACCGGCGGCGAGCGCCGCCTGGCGGGCGGGAGCCTGGCCGATGCCGGCCGCCAGGACGCAGCCGAGGTAGACCTGCTCGATGTCGGCGGGAGCGAGTCCGGCGCGCTCGATGGCGCCGGCGAGCGCGCGGGCGCCGAGCCGGGGGGCCGGCACGTCGCGAAAGGCCCCCTGGAACGCGCCGATCGCGGTGCGCGCGGCGCTCAGGATGACGACGTCGGACATCGGGATTTCCTCCGGGGCTTGCCGCCGGCCCGGGCGCCCGCGAGAATGCCGGACACGGGGCGACGAAACCCGGCGATGCTACCACGCCGGCCGGGCCCCGAACGCCCATGCGGACGCTCGCCATCGACTTCGGAGAGAAGCGGATCGGCCTCGCGCTGTCGGACGCCGAAGGCCGCTTCGCGCTGCCCTGGAAGGTGCTCGAGCGGCGCAGCGACGAGGCCGCGATCGCCACTCTGGCCGGCTGGATCGTCGAGCAGGAGATCGCCGCGCTGGTGGTGGGCCTGCCCCACCAGCCGGGGGAAGGGCCGGACAGTCCGGTCCTCGCCCGGGCGCGCTCGTTCGGCGACAAGCTCGCCGTCGCCACGGGCCTGCCCGTCGAGTGGATCGACGAATCCTTCTCGTCGGCTTCGGCCGCCGAGCGACTGCGCGAAGCCGGAATCGACGCCCGGCGCGCGAAGGGCAAGCTGGATGCCGTGGCGGCGCAGATCCTGCTTCAGGAGGCGCTCGACCGCCGGCATGCCGGGGAGCGCCGATGAGATGCTGGCTGGCGCGACTGGCGGTGGCGGCACTGCTCGTGGCGGCCGCCGGGGCGGGCGCCGCCTGGCTGGCCAGGCGCGAGCTCGTCCGGCCGCGGCAGTTCGCCACCGTCGACCTCGAGGTCTCCTCGGGGGAGTCGGCGCGCGCCGTGCTCGAGCGGCTCGAGCGCGACGGCGTGATCGGCTCGGCCCTGCTCGCCCGGCTCTGGCTCGGCCGGGTGCGTGGCGATCCGGCCATTCACGCCGGCCAGTACCGCTTCGAGCCGCCACTGTCGACCATCGACGCGATCGAGAAGCTGGTGCGCGGCGACGTGGTCACCCACCCGGTGACCCTGGTCGAGGGGCTGACGCTCCACGAAACCGCCGGGGCGCTCGCCGCCGCCGGGTTCGGGGACGAGGAGCGCTTCGTGGCCGAGTTCAGCACTCCCGGCCGCATCGCCGACCTCGACCCGCGCGCGACCAACCTCGAGGGATACCTCCAACCGGACACCTACCGCTTCGCGCGCGGCACCGGCGAGGCGGCGATCGCCGACGCCCTGGTGGCGGCTTTCCGGTCCCGCTTCGAGCGCGAGATCCGCCCGCTGCTGGCCGGAGCGCCGCTCGCCACCCCGCGCGAGCTGGTCATCCTCGCCTCGCTTGTCGAGAAGGAGGCGAGGCGCGAAGAGGAGCGGCCGCTGATCGCCGCGGTCTACGCCAACCGGCTGGCGCGCGGCATCGGGCTCTACGCCGACCCGACGATCATCTACGGCCTCAAGCTGGAGGGGCGCTGGGACGGCAACTTGCGGCGCCGCGACCTCGAGGCCGACTCGCCCTGGAACACCTACCGCGTCGCCGGCCTGCCGCCGGGCCCGATCTGTTCGCCCGGGCTGGCCAGCCTGCGCGCCGCCGCCCGCCCGGCCGAGGTGCCCTTCCTCTACTTCGTCAGCCGCAACGACGGCACGCACGTCTTCTCCACCACACTCGCCGAGCACAACCGCAACGTGGAGATCTGGCAGCGGCGGTACTTCCGCCAGCGCCGCGCCGCGGGCGGCGACGGGCGCGCGCATTGACAGGCACGCCGGTGACAGTGGAAACTTCCACAGATCGTTCCGGGACCAGGCGAGTCGCGCAGACACGGAGCCAGCCGGGTCGGTTGCGCATCGCCATGGGGGTGTCATGAACACACGCGACCAGTTCGGCCACTATCTGCTGCTCAAGAAGCTGACCGAGGACGCCCTCGGCGAGACGTTCCGTGCCGGCAAGATCGGGCGCCAGGCGCTGGAGCGCGTCGTCCACCTGCGCGTCTACAACGGGCCGGGTCTCGATCCGGACCGCGTCGCCAAGACGATCCAGGCCCGCGGCGGCCTCGCCCAGGCGCTCAAGAGCCCGAACATCGCCAACGCCGTCGACTCCGGGCAGGTGCGCGGCGTCCCCTACGTCGCCTACGACTACTTCTCGGGGCGCACCCTGGCGCAGCTGAGCGAGCAGGCGGTCAAGCGCGGCCAGCCGATTCCGCTCGACCACGCGCTGCTGATCGCCGAGCGCATCGCCGCCGGCCTCGCGGTGGCGCAGGAGACGCGCTTCAACGACGAGCGGGTCACCCACGGGATGCTCACCCCCCACCAGGTGATGGTGTCGCACGAGGGCGAGCTGCGCCTGACCGGCTTCGAGGCGGCTCCGGCGCTGCGCGCCTCGGCCTCCCACCCGGTGGTCAAGCAGGCGATCGGCCGCTACCTGGCGCCCGAGGCGCTGTCCGGCCAGCCGGCCGGCAAGAGCGACGACATCTACTCGCTCGCCGCCATCCTCCTCGAGATGCTGACCGGCCAGCCGGTTCCGGCGATGCCGCCGGCCGGCTTCGGCATGCTGATCGACCAGAGCGTGATCGCCGCCGACGGCGGCAACATCCACCCCGATCTCGCCGCCCTGCTCAAGCGCAGCCTCTGCGCGCGCGAAGAGCGCGTCGGCGACGTCGTGGCGTGGCACAAGTCGCTCGCCAAGCTGATGGCCGACGGCCAATACAACCCGACCACGTTCAACCTCGCCTTCTACCTGCACAGCCTCTTCCGCG
>CAYYIK010000003.1:0-24667 GCA_964471955.1 uncultured Thermoanaerobaculia bacterium
CTGCCGGCGGGGTGGGCGCCGCGGCCGGAGCGGGCGGCGGCGCGGTGGCCGAGGAGGGGGGTGCGGAGCGCGGCGGCGCCGGCGCTTCGGCGGTGCCACCGGCCGCGGCGAGCAGCGCCTCGACGGCGACAAGGCGCGGCAGCTCGGCGGCGCGCAGCCAGGCGAGCTCGAGCGCCAGAGCCCCGGCGTCGCTGCGGCGGACCAGGTTCTCGCTGGCGAGCAGGTGAGCGAGCAGGCGCAGCAGATTCTCGTAGCCGGCCCGGCGGGCGAGGGCAGCGAGCTCGCCGGCTTCTTCGGGCGGCAGATCGAGCCCGACCGCCTCGCCGCCGAGGGCGAGGTGCAGGCCGTCGCGGCAGAAAGCGAGGAAGTGGGCGAAGACCTGGCGGGGATCGTAGCCGGCTGCCTCGACTTCGGCGGCGATCCGGGCGACGGTCGGTCTGTCCGCGTCGACGATGGCGGCGAGCAGGCGGTGGTACTGACCGAGGTCGAGCGCGCCGACCACGCGGGCCGCGGCGGCCTCGTCGACGGTGTCCTTGCCGAAAGTGGCCAGCTGGTCGAGCAGCGCCACGGCATCGCGCACGCTCCCCTCGGCGGCCCGCGCGATCAGGCTGAGAGCGCGCGCAGAGGCCTGGATCTGCTCGGCGGCGCAGATCTTCGCCAGGTGCCCTTCGAGGACGCTGGCCGGCACGCGGCGGAACTGGTACTCCTGGCAGCGCGACAGGATGGTCGCCGGCACGGCGTCGAGCTCGGTCGTCGCGAAGATGAAGACCAGCCGCGGCGGCGGCTCCTCGACGATTTTGAGCAGCGCGTCGAAGGCCTGGCGGGAGAGGCGGTGGACCTCATCGAGCACGACGACCTTGTAGCGATCGCGCGAGGGGCCGTACTGGAGGCTCTCGGTGAGCTCGCGCACCTGCTCGACCTTCGAATAGGTGGCGGCGTCGATCTCGAGGACGTCGAGGTCGGCGCCGGCGGTGATCTCCGCGCAGGTCCGGCACTCGTTGCACGGGCCCTGTCCGAGGCCCTTCTCGCAGTTGAGCGCCTTGGCCAGCAGGCGGGCGGCGGTGGTCTTGCCGACGCCGCGGATACCCGAGAACAGATACGCCTGGGCGATCCGGCGGTCGGCCAGCGCATGGGTCAGCGCGGTGACCACCGCCTCCTGGCCGACCAGGGAGTCGAACTCCTTCGGTCGCCACTTGCGGGCGAGTACCTGATAGGCCATGGGCGAGATGGGACGCGGACCGGCGCGACGAAGGGTTCCGGCACCCCTGCGGCACCCGGAGCGAGGACCTGATCGCTGCTCCCTTCCGGGCCTGACGAGGTTCGGAACCGTCCGGTGCACAGGACCTGAACCCTTCGTCTCGCCGGTCCGCGCCCGGTCGCATCGTACGTGGAGGCTCCCCCCCTGTAAAGGCGGCGCGCCAGCCGGGGGTGCGCGGGCCGCTGCGCCTGGGCTAGAATCGCCCGGTTTGAGGGGCGAGGGCCGGGCGCGCAGCGAGGATGAACGGTGGATGGACGCGGCGCTCGCCGAGGCTCGCGCCGCCGCCGAGCTCGGCGAGGTTCCGGTCGGCGCGATCGTCGTCGGCGCCGAGGGACGGGTTCTGGCGCGCGCCCACAACCGGCGCGAGATCGATCAGGACCCGCTGGCGCACGCCGAGATCCTGGCGCTGCGCGCGGCGGCCCGGGCGACCGGTAGCTGGCGTCTCGCCGGGGCGACCCTGTACGTGACGCTCGAGCCGTGCGCGATGTGCGCCGGGGCCATCGTGTTGTCGCGGGTGGCGCGGCTGGTCTTTGCCGCGGCCGATCCGAAGGCCGGATTCTGCGGCTCGCTGGGCGACCTGGTCGGGGACGTGCGGCTCAACCACCGGCCGGAAGTCACCTCGGGGGTGCGCGAGGCGGAAAGCCGTGAGATGCTGCGCGCCTTCTTCGCCGCCCTGCGGCGGGGGGGCGTCGAGGCTCTTTGAGAAGGTCCAGCGCGGGAGAGGTGTCCGAGTGGCTTAAGGAGCACGCTTGGAAAGCGTGTGTAGGGGAAACTCTACCGTGGGTTCGAATCCCACCCTCTCCGCCAATGGTTTTGCAGCAGCGAACTCGGGGAGAGGTGCCGGAGTGGTCGATCGGGACGGTCTCGAAAACCGTTGTACCTGCAAGGGTACCGTGGGTTCGAATCCCACCCTCTCCGCCAATTCGCTTTTGACCCGGACCGGCGTCCCGGTCTAGAATCGACGGCTCGCCGCCGTCTGCGGTCCCCCACCGGGGGGCGCCGCCGCGGCGGACCGGACCCGCAAGACCCGCGGCCGAGCAGCCCCGGGTCTGCAGGGTGCGACTACGGCAACTCGGAAAGATCCCGTAAGGAAGGCGGTCCGAAGTGAAGCGTACGTTCCAGCCGAACAATCGCCGGCGCAAGAAGACCCACGGTTTCCGCGAGCGGATGAGCACCAAGAACGGTCGCAAGGTCCTCGCGCGTCGACGCCGCAAGGGGCGCAAGCGCCTCACCGTGTGAGGGGCGTGTGCCGACGGCCCCCGCCGCCCCCGGCGAGCGGCTGCCGCGGCAGCAGACCCTCCGCCGTGGAGCCGATTACCAGCGCTGCTACCGTGGCGGTCGGCGGCGCCACGGGAGCCTGGTGACCTTGCACTTCCATCCCAACGACGAGGGGTACCCCCGCCTCGGCATCACGGTCAGCCGCAAGGTGGGCTCGTCCGTGGTGCGGCAGCGCCTCAAGCGCTGGACGCGGGAGGTCTACCGGCGCAGCCCGCGCCGGGGGTCTCTGCCGCCGCTCGATCTGATCGTTCACTTCAAGCCCGGGGCCGGCGAGGCGGACTTCGCGGCCTTCCGCGCCGAGCTCGAACGGCTGCTGGCCGGCGTGCCGGCGAGGGTGGCGTGAGCGTTCGACCCGCGGGGGTGGCGGCCCGCCTGCTCGTCGCGCTGCTCGACGGTTACAAGCGGCGTCTCTCACCGCTGCTGCCCGACGCCTGCCGTTTCTCGCCCACCTGCTCGGAGTACGCCCGGCTCGCCGTGCTGCGCCATGGCGCTTCCGGCGGCCTGCGACGCGCGCTCGGGCGGATCGCCAGGTGCCAGCCGCTTGGTCTGGGCGGCATCGACATCCCCTGACCGAATCGTTTCCCCGGAGATCCTGCAACCTTGGACAATCGACGTCTTCTTCTCGCCGCCGTCCTGTCGATGGGGATTCTGCTCGCCTGGCAGTACCTCTTCCCGCCGCCCGAGCCGGTCCGCCAGCCGGCCGCCCCCGCGGCCGGCGCACCGGCCGAGGCTGTGCCCCCGGCCGCGGATCCGGCCCCCCCGACGGCGTCCCCGGCCGGGCCGGAGGCGGCGGCCTCCGCGGCGGCCGAGCCGGTCCCCGCAGCCGAGCCCCTCGCCGCCGTTGCCGAGGAGGTCGTGACGCTCGAGAACGCCGAGGTGCGCGCCTCTTTCACCAATCGGGGTGGTCAGCTGGTCTCGCTGGTGATCAAGAGCAAGCGCGGCACGGACGGTGAGCCGCTCGAGCTGGTGCAGCGCCGCGCCGCGGCACCCTGGCCTTTCGCGCTGATCGACGACGCCGGCGCGTCGCTGCCGATCAACGACGAGCTCTTCGTGGCCGAGCGGGAGGCCACGGCGGCCGGCCAGCAGCTGATCCTGCGCTTCCGGGGGGTGGCCGGAGCGGCCGAGAAGCGCTTCCTGCTGCACCCCGACGGTCGGCTCGACCTCGAGGTGTCGGCGTCGGTTCCCGGCTTCGGGGTCATGGTCGGGCCGGGGCTGCGCTCGCGCAGCGCCGAGCAGCTCGCCAACCGGTTCCTCAAGCGCGCCGCGGTCTGGAGCATTTCCGGGGCGGCGTCGGTCGAGACGGTCGAGGGGGTCGAAGAGACGTTGCGCATCCCGGGTGGCGGCCTCGACTGGATCGGCGTCGAGGACACCTACTTTCTGGTCGCCGTGGTGCCCGGCGAGGGGGTTGCCGGAGCGCGGATCGAGCCGGTGCTGCTCGACGCCGGTGCCGAGGAGGGGGTTTTCGATGCCCGGGCGCTGCCGGCTGGCGGCGAGGTCGCCAAAGAGGACGCCAAGCGGCCACGCGACACGCGGCTGGTGCTGGTGGCCGACAACGGGCGCCTGACAGCCTCGTCCTACTGGGGCTCCAAGCAGTACGACCGGCTCAAGGAGCTCCCCTGGGGACTCGAGCGGACGGTGCGCTGGGGATGGCTGGGCTTCCTCGCCCGGCCAATGCTCTGGGGGCTGCAGTGGATTCACGCCAACCTGGTCGCCAACTACGGCTGGGCGATCGTCGTGCTGACGACCCTTTTGAAAATCCTGCTGCTGCCGCTGTCGCTCGCCTCCTTCAAGTCGATGCGCAAGATGCAGAAGCTCAATCCGCGCATGCAGGCGATCCGGGAGCGCTGGCGCGGCAAGCTGCGCGACAAGCAGGGGCGGTTCAATCCCGAGGCGCAGAAGCAGATGAACGAGGAGGTGATGGCGCTCTACCGGACCGAGGGGGTCAACCCGGCCGGTGGCTGCCTGCCGATCCTCGTCCAGCTGCCGATCTTCTTCGCCTTCTACCAGCTGCTGTCGACCGCGGTTGAGCTCTGGCACTCGCCGTGGATCGGCTGGGTCAAGGACCTGACCGCGCCGGATCCGTTCTACGCCCTGCCGATCATCATGGGCGTTACCCAGATCGTCCAGCAGCGGATGACGCCGGCACCGCCGGATCCGATCCAGAAGCGGATGATCCAGGCGATGCCCATCGTCTTCACCGTCTTCTCTCTCGGCTTTCCGGCCGGCCTGGTCCTCTACTGGCTGACCAACAACGTGCTGTCGATCGTCCAGCAGGGTCTCTACAACCGCTTCCAGGACCGCCAGGCGGCCGAGGCCGTGCCGGCGGCGCCGGGCCGCAAGGGGCGCCGGAAGTGAACGATCCGGCGCGGCGGTTCTTCTCGGGCAACTCGCTCGCCCAGGCGATCGCCGCCGCGGCGAGCTGGCACGGCGTCGATCCGGAGCGCCTTGCGTGGCGACAGCGCGAGAAGCGGCACGGGGTCGTCAAGGCGGCCCGGGCGGTGGTGATCGAGGTCGATCCGGCCGCCCTGGTCCGCCCTGAGATGCCAAAAGATGACAGCGACGTGCGCCTCTCCGCGCCGTTGCAGCGGCCCCCCGAGGCCGTTCGTCCGCCGCGCTCGGCCGCGTCGGGCAGCCCGGCGGCGGCGACGGTCCGCCGGCGGGGGCGCTCCGGCGACGGAGGCGGTGAGGGCGGCGAGCGCGAGGTCTGGCGGGCCCCGGGTCCGGAGGCGGAGCTGGCGGCCGTCGAGGCGGCGGCCCGGCTGCTCGCCCTCGCTGGCCTCGAGCTGACGGCCCGGGTGACGCGCGGCGACGAACGACTCGAGGTCGAGCTCGAAGGGTCCGACCGCGGGCGGCTGGAAGGGCTCGGACTCCCCTTTCTCGAGGAGTTCGAACACCTGCTGCCGCGCGCCATCCACGGGCTCTGCGGCCACCTGGTCCGGGTGCGCGTCGACGGCGCCGGCTTGCGCACGGCCCGCGAGCGCGAACTCATCGCGCGCGCCGAGACGGCGGCCGAGCGGGTCGTGACGGGCGGCGAGGCGGAACTGCTCGAGCCGCTCAATCCGGCCGAGCGGCGGATCGTCCACCAGACCCTGTCGGCCCACCCCGGCGTCGACACCGAGAGTCTCGGCGACGGTCACCTGAAGCGGATCCGGATCTCCCCCCTGCCCACCGGCGGAGAGTGAGCCGGGTCTCGGCCGGCACGTTTCACGAGAAACGTCCGGCCCGCCGAGGGCGGGTGCCGGAGCGATGTTTCACGGGAAACATCCCGCTTCCGCCCGCACCGCCGCCCGGCTAGGATTCTGCGGACCGATGCAGCTCCCCCTCCTTTCGCCGGAAGAGTTCACCCGCCGGCTGGCGACGGCAGTGCCCGAAGTCGAGCTGTCCGTCGACCGTCTGGGGGCCCTGTGGGCCTATTACGAGGAGCTGCGCCGGTGGGCTCCCCGGGTCGACCTGATCGGGCCGGGGACAGCGGGCGAGGTGGTCGAGCGGCATTTCGCCGAGTCGCTTGCTCCGCTCCCCTGGCTGGCGCCGGGTCCGGCCCGAATGGCCGATCTCGGTTCCGGGGCCGGCTTTCCGGGGCTGGTCCTGGCGGCGGTCCGGCCCGAGCTGGAGGTCGAGCTCGTCGAGCCCCGCGAGCGCCGGCGCGCCTTCCTCGCCGCTGTCGCGCGACGTCTGGCGTTGAGGGTCCGGATCTCGGGTGCTAGAGTCGAAGCCGGCCGTCCGCACGATCTGTCCCCGGAGCTCGACCTGGTGACGGTCCGGGCTCTGAGGCTTCCTCCCGCTGTCTGGTCAGGGATCGCCAGGAGGCTGCGCCCGGGCGGCCGACTCCTCCTCTGGACCGGGGACGAACCCCCGGAGCTGCCGCGCGAGTTCGTTCCCGGCCGCCTGCAGCTGCTGCCGGGAAGCACCGGGCGCTACGTGCGCGAGTACCGACTCGAGGGGCCGAAATGACCGCAGTCTTCGCCGTCGTGAATCAGAAGGGGGGGGTGGGCAAGACCACCACCTCGATCAACCTCGCCGCCGCACTGGGCGCGCTCGAGAAGCGCGTGCTGCTCGTCGATTGCGACCCGCAAGGCAACGCCACCCGCGGACTCGGCCACGAGGCCTCCCCGCCCAACCTCTATCCGGTCCTCGCCGGAGAGACACCGGCGGCTGCGGCGATCCGGCCCACGGGCTTCCCGCATCTCGACCTGCTGCCCGCCGACCGGGAGCTGGTGGGGGTCGAAGTGGAGTTTGCCGACCTGCCCGGATGGGAGAGCCGGCTGCGTGAGCGCTTGGCGCCGGTCCTGTCCGGCTACGACTACGTCTTCCTCGACTGTCCCCCCTCGCTCGGTCGACTGACCGTGCTCGCCCTGACCGCCGCGTCCGAAGTCCTCGTCCCGCTGCAGTGCGAGTATTTCGCTCTCGAAGGTCTCTCCGAGCTGGTGGCCACGGTTCGTCGGGTCGGCTCCGGCCTCAATCCGGGGCTCGCGATCGGCGGCATCATTCTGACCATGTACGACGATCGGATGAACCTGACCCGCGACGTCGAGGGGGAGGTCCGCGAACATTTCGGCCAGGCGGTCTTCGGCACCGTGGTTCCGCGCAACGTCCGCCTGGCCGAAGCCCCCAGCCACGGCAAGCCGATCCTGCAGTACGACATCAAGAGCCGCGGCGCCGAGGCCTACCTCGCCCTCGGCCGCGAACTGTTGAAGAGGAACCCATGAGCGAGAAGAAGCGCGGCCTCGGGCGGGGGCTCTCCGCCCTGCTGCCCCGGGAAGAGGCGGTCGCCGGAGTGCGTGAGCTGCCGATCGGGCAGCTCCAGCCGAACCGACTGCAGCCCCGCAGCCAGTTCGACGACGAGGGGCTCGAGGAGCTCGCGGCGTCGATCCGGGCCCAGGGTATCCTCCAGCCGATCGTTGTAAACCAATTAGGCGCAAACACTTACGCGATCATCGCCGGAGAGCGCCGCTGGCGCGCTGCACAGCGCGCGGGTCTTGTCACGGTGCCGGTCGTGCTGCGGGACGTGCGCGACGATCAGCACCGGCTCGAGCTCGCCCTGGTCGAGAACGTCCAGCGTGCCGACCTCAATGCCGTGGAAGAGGCCGACGCCTACCGCCTTCTGGCCGAGAAGTTCTCGCTGACCCACGACCAGATCGCCGAGCGGGTCGGCAAGAGCCGGGTCGCGGTGACCAACGCCTTGCGTCTGCTGCGTCTGCCCGAGGCCGTGCTCGACCTGCTGCGCGCCGGCCAACTGACCGCCGGCCAGGCCCGACCGCTGCTCGCCCTCGCCGATCCCGAAGCCGCCCTCCGGCTCGCTGAACGGGCGGTGCGCCAGGGGCTTCCGGCCCGCGCCATCGAGGCCATGGTGTCACCGAATGACAGCAAGCGCCGGGTCGCGCCGGAGGCCGAGCCGCACGCCGCCGCGGCGGCCGACAAGCTCACCCGGCTGCTGCAGACGAAGGTCGAGATCGACCGGCGCGGCAAGGGCGGCGCGCTGCGCATCCGCTTCCACTCCGAAGAGGAGCTGATGCGGCTCTACGACCTGCTGGTCAAGGCGGCGTCGCGGGCGTGAGAGGCGCCGGGGGGAAACCCGGCAGGGCGTGCGCCTCGAGCGGAGGCAGCCCTTCGAAGCTGGGCACGAACGACAGCGCACGGCGCTGCAGCAGCGCCGGCTCGAACAGATCGGCGAGCATCCGCCCGTCGAAATCGCGAGCCAGAGGAAGACCCAGGGCGTAGAGCAGAGTCGGCGCCAGGTCGACGATCCGCCCGACGCCCGGCGAACCGCCGCGACGGACCCCCTGGCCGCGCGCCAGCAGCACGCCGTCGGGCGGGCCGTCGAGCGTCCCCTCGACCCGGCGCACGCCGAGCAGATCCCGGGAGAAGCGCACCAGGCCGCCGGCCACCCCGGCGCCGCGCGCCGAGGAGACGACGAGCAGGCGGGGCTCGGGGATCGACTCCCAGAGGGCCGCCAGCTCGGCATCGAGACCCGACAGGAACGTCGCGTAGGCGTCGGCGGCGCGGCGCAGCGCGCCCGCCCGCTCCCCTTCGAGCTCGGCGCGCACGAAGCCGCCGAAAGTGGCGAGCGAAGCGGTTTCGAGGCCCGGCAGCGAGACGAAGATCGCCGCTGGCGGCGCCGGTGCGGTCAGGGCGGCCCGCACCGCCGCCAAGCGGGCCCGATCGGCGGCCAGGGCGCGGCCGAGCGGCTCCCAGCCGCTCTCGGCGAGCGCCTGCTCGGCGCGCAGCCGCTCTTCCGGCTCCGGTGCCCCGGCCGGGCGCCCACCGAGCGCCGGATGGAATCCGACCACGGCCACCGAGCGGCCGGTGCGCGCCAGGATCTCCCAGACCGGCAGCGCCGCGACGTCGAAGGGTGCGACGGCGCGGGGCCGCCCGAAGGGCAGCCCCCAGAGCTCGAATCCGACGGCGAGCGGCAGCAGACGCAGCGGATCGCGCAGACCGAGGGCCGGTGCCGGATGCACGCGCAGGTCGGCCATGCCGTGCCGATAAGGCAGCTTCGCGGTCGCCCAGCTCGCCTCGAGCGCCGCCGCGCGGGCCGGCGCGAAGCCCTCCAGGCGCACCGCCGAGCCGTTGTCGAGCAGCGCCCGGAAGGCGGGCAGCTTGCCCTGCTCGGTGAGCGGCAGCAGCGAATCGAGGGTCGCCCCGCGCAGCTCGACGACGACCAGTCGCGGCGCCTCCTCCGGTTCGACCTGGACCAGCCGGGGCGGGGGCTCGACCGGGCGGAAGCTGGTGCGCCGGTCGAACATCGCGTAGACCGTGCCGAGGGCCACCAGGACGAGCAGCGCCCGGCTGCGCAGGCCGTAGCGGCGCCGGTGCAGGGTATGGAGCAACGCGGTGTAGAAGAGAACCACCGCGCCGAGGCTGAGCCAGAGCGCGGTCTTGATCAGCTGCACGTTGATGCCGGGCGGCAGGTAGTAAGCGTAGACCGACGCGTGCACCCAGTCCCCGAGTCCCCCGGCCGCGACGACCGCCGTCAGCGTCCAGGGAAGCAGCCGGGCCACCGGCCGGTGCCGCCAACGGGCCAACGCCAGGTGCAACCCCACCGAGGGCGGCGCGAAAAGCCCCCCATAGAGCAGCGTGCCGCGGGCCAGGGTGGCCCACGACACCGGCTGCTCGGGATTGAGGAAGAAGAGCAACCCGGTCAGGTGCGCGCCGGCGAGCAGCGCCGGCAGCAGCGGCAGCAGGGCCGGCAGCGCGCGCGGGAGGCGAAGGAGCGGAGCCGGAGGGCGCACGGCGCTCTGCTAGAGTCCCGGGTTCGAATGGTTGCGCGCGATGCCGAGGCCCGAGTCGTCGAAGTCGTGCCGCATCCGCTCCCCTACTTCACCCTGGTGCTCGACGCACCGGCCGAGTTCGCCGCGGCCGCAGCCGGCCAGTTCGTCATGCTCGAGACCACCGGCGGCCTCGAGCCGTACCTGCGCCGCGCCTTTTCGATCGCCGATGTTAGCAGGGCGGATGCCGGGCGCTCGCGCGTCGAGCTGCTCGCCAAGGTGGTCGGACGCGGCACTCGGGCGATGTCGGAGCTGCCGACCGGCGCGCGGCGCGCGCTGCTCGGACCCCTCGGCCGCGGCTTCACGCTTCCGGCGAGAGAGTCCGGGCCGGTCGCCCTGGTGGCGGGGGGCGTCGGCTCGGCGCCGCTGCTGCTGCTCGCCCGCCAGCTGCTCTCACGCGGAGTCCGCTTCGACTTCTTTCTCGGCGGTCGCAGCGCCGGCGACCTGGCGCGGCGCGAGGATTTCGCGCGCCTGGCGGCCGCCTCCGGGGGGCGCTTCGTCGCGGTCACCGAAGATGGTTCGCTCGGCGAGCGCGGCCGGGTCACCGAGGCGCTCGAGCGCTTCTGCGCCACGCTCCGGCCGGCACGCCTTTTCGCCTGCGGTCCGATGCCGATGCTCGCCGCACTCGCGGGCCTGGCGGCTCGCTGCGGCCTGACCGGCGAGGCGGCGCTCGAGACCGAGATGGGGTGCGGCTTCGGC
The DNA here is from genome assembly GCA_964471955.1 of uncultured Thermoanaerobaculia bacterium. Classification (GTDB taxonomy): domain Bacteria; phylum Acidobacteriota; class Thermoanaerobaculia; order Multivoradales; family JAGPDF01; genus JACTMI01. Next base: position 10,501 of record CAYYIK010000003.1, read on the forward strand.
GCCTGCCTCGGCTGCGCCGTGCCGCACGTCTCCGGGCGGTGGGCGCTGTGCTGCAAGGAGGGGCCCGTCTTCGCGCTCGATGAGGTGCGCTGGTGAGCGGGCCGCCGCCCGGGCTCGCGGTGCGGCTCGGTCCGCTCGAGCTGCCCAACCCGATCCTCACCGCTTCGGGGACGTTCGGCTACGGCCTCGAGTTCGCTCACCTCGCCGACCTCGAGCGGCTGGGAGGGATCGTCACCAAGGGGCTGTCACTCACGCCGCTGCCCGGCAATCCGCCGCCGCGTGTCGGCGAGGTGCGCGGCGGCATGCTCAACTCGATCGGCCTGCAGAACATCGGGATCGAGAAGTTCGTCGCCGACGTGCTGCCGGGCCTGGCCCGGTACCCGGCCCGTATCCTGGTCAACCTCTTCGGCTACGAGTTCGACGACTACGCGCGGCTGGCGGCGCGAGTCGATCCGCTGCCCGGCATCGCCGCCGTCGAGCTCAACGTCTCGTGCCCGAACGTCAAGCGGGGGGGCATGGAGTTCGGCCACGACCCGGAGCTGCTCGAGCGGCTGGTCGCGAGCGTGCGGCGGGCCACCGGCAAGCCGATCGCCGTCAAGCTGTCGCCCAACGCCGGCTCGCCCGTGGCGGTCGCCGAGGCGGCACGTGCCGGCGGCGCCGACATCCTGTCGGCGATCAACACCGTGCTCGGCATGGCGATCGACCCGTGGACCCGGCGGCCGCGGCTGCACACCAACCGGGGCGGCCTCTCCGGACCGGCGATCAAGCCGATCGCCCTGCGCGTCGTCTTCGACGTGGCGCGCCGGGTCGGCCTGCCGGTGATCGGCATCGGCGGCGTCGAGACGGTCGACGACGTCATCGAGTTCCTGCTCGCCGGCGCCTCGGCGGTGCAGGTGGGCACGGCGCTCTTTCGCGATCCGCGTGCCGCCGAGAAGCTGGTCGCCGCCCTGCCGGGGCGCCTCGCCGAGCTCGGCGCGGCGAGCGCCGCCGAGATGGTGGGAGGCGTGCGCCCCTGGGGGGAGAGGTGAGCGGCCGACTGGAGCCGGTCGCAGTCGCCCTCGACACGGCCGACCGGGCGACGTTCAGCGCCTGGGTCGCCCGCTTCGCGCCACGGGTGGGGGTACTCAAGGTCGGGCTCGAAGCCTTTCTGCGTTTCGGCGCCCCCGCGGTGGCCGAGGCGCGGCAGGCCGGGGGGAGGGTCTTCCTCGACCTCAAGCTGCACGACATCCCCAACACGGTCGCCGGAGCGGTCGCGGCGGCGGCGGCGCTCGAGGTCGACTACCTCACGGTCCATGCGGGGGGCGGCCCGGCGATGCTGGCGGCGGCCGTCGAAGCGGCCGCCGGCAGGGTCGCAATCCTCGCGGTGACCGTGCTCACCCATCTCGACGCCGGGGAGCTGACGCAGCTCGACCTGCCCGGCAGCGCCGCCGAGCGGGCGTTGCGCTGGGCGGAGCTGGCCCGCGCGGCGGGCTGTGCCGGCGTCGTCTGCTCGCCGCAGGAACTCGGCCGGCTGCGCCCGGCCCTGCCGCGCCCGTTCCGCCTGGTGACCCCCGGCATCCGCCCGGCGGGCGCCGAGGCGGGCGATCAGAAGCGCGTCGCGACGCCCGCGGCGGCGCTCGCCGGCGGTGCCGACCTGCTGGTCATCGGCCGGCCGCTCACCCGCGCCGCCGATCCGGAGGCGGCACTCGCCGGGTTGGCTCGCGAACTCGCCTGAGGCGCCGCCCCGACCGCTAGAAGATGTAGATCGGCCGGTCGACCTGGAAGTCGAACTCCCAGTTGTAGGTGTAGCCGGGGAACTCGACCGGCACGGTGAACCGGGCGCGCATCCGGATGTTGTCGCCGTAGCGCTCGACGTTGACGTTCTTCGGGTCGAGCGGCAGCTTGAGATCGGCGGCCTTGCGCAGGATGCCGCGCTCGATCCCTTCGGGCGACTGCCGGGCGGCGAACTTCGCCTGCTCGATCATGAAGTCGTAGAGCTCGGAGCTGTTGATCTTGACCGGCACCATCTTGAAGGCGACCAACGCGGCAACTCCCACCAGGAAAGCCCAGAGGATGCACCCCAGCTTCCCGTCTCCGGCCTGTCCACGCCTGCGGCTCATGGCGACTCCTTGCGTTCGAGAGTAGAGCGGCGCCGAGTCTAGCGCACCGGCCGCAGCAGGCGCGACAGTCGCCAGCCGCGCCAGGGGCGTCGCCCGGCCGCGGGGGCGCGCGAGGCGAGAACCGCGACAGCGCGTCCGAAGACCGCCTGCCGCTCGACGGCGCCGAAGTGCCGCGAATCGCGCGAGACGGCGCGGTGATCGCCGAGCAGCCAGAGCGCGTCCGGCGCAAGCGGGTGGCCGGCGGCGGTGCGATCCCCGCCCGTCGCGACGCAGCGCTTGACCAGCGGCGTGCGGCCGTCCTCGGGCGAGCGCGCCAGCACGACGTCGCCGCGGACGACCTCGCGCACCGGCAGCAGGGCCCTGGCGGTGCGCGGCAGGCCGCGGGCGAAGACCATCCGGTCGACGAGGATGCGGTCGCCCGGCAGCAGCGCCGGAGCCATGGACGCGGTGCGGATGACCCGCAGTTCGCAGACGAAGCCGCGCACGTGCAGGGCGAGCAGGACGGCCACCAGCACGGCACGCGGCAGGCCGCCGGCGCCCGCCGCCGGCCTCAGCGTGGCAGGTGGAGGGTGCGGGACCACCGCGTCTCGGTGACGAAGCCGGCCGCCGTGCGCGCCAGCTCGGCGAGCTTGGCCCCGAAGCCCCGCCAGTTGCCGTCCGACGTGCCGCCGCCGAACGACCAGTAGATGAGCGAGGCGCGCCCCTTGAGGTAGCGGGCCGGCACCGTCCCCCAGTAGCGCGAATCGTTCGACTGATCGCGATTGTCGCCCATGCAGAAGTACTCGCCGGGCGGCACGGTGATGGGGCCGAAGTTGTCACGCAGCCGGTGCTGCTGGTCGAGGAAGGGAGCGTTGGGAAACGTGCGCGAGTCCTTGTGCACCACGTAGCCCGACTCGTCGAGCCGTTCGCCGTTGACGTAAAGCTGCTTGCCGACGCTGCGGATGGTGTCGCCGGGCAGCCCGACCAGCCGCTTGACCAGATCGATCGTCGGCCGCTCCGGTGAGCGGAAGACGACGATGTCGCCGCGCCGCGGCTGGCGCAGCGGCAGCACCGCCCGCTCGAGAGCGGACGGCGCGGCGCCGAAGATGAACCGGTTGACGAACAGATGGTCGCCCACCAGCAGGGTCTCCTCCATCGAGCCGCTCGGAATGAAGAAGGTCTTCACCACGAAGGTGTTGGTGAAGCCGAGAAAGAGGCCGGCGATGAGCAGGGCCTCGAGGTACTCGCGGAAGGTCGAGCGCGGCGCGGAATCGGCGGTCATGGGCGGACGAGCTTAGCCGATCCCCGCCGCGGACGGCGACCGCACCGCCGCGCGCGACAAGTGGAACGGCGCCGGGAAAGGCGGCTTGACGGCCGCCCGGCGGCCCCTCCCGGCGGGCGCGCCGGCCTGCGGAAGGGGCGGGCAAGTCAGCGCGGCGCAACTCCGCTGGACGCGGAACGCCGCCATGTCGACCCCGCGGAAGGCGAACAAACCCAATGCTTCCCGAGTTTGTGCCCGCTGTCGCTGCCTGGCAGGGGATTCGCTCTGTCGGGGATGCAGGCGGGGAATGAACCCCGCACCCGGGAGAGAAGGAGGCGGCCCGAGACAGCGACCACCCGAGAGCGGAAACGCCACGTCCGGACAGGACCGCAGGACCCGGCCGCGCCGTGCGCGGCCGGCCGACGACCGGGGAGCCGGCACGACCGGCACCCGAGCCAACCCGCTCGCCGGGCCAGGAGCCCGGCGGCAGCAACCAGAAGGAGCAAACCATGCGTCGAAACCTTCGCCTGACCCGCCTCGCCCTTCTCGCCCTGACGGGCGTCCTCACCCTCGCCGCCGTCCCGGCCTTCGCGGCCGACGCCCCCGCGGGAGTGGTCAACATCAACACCGCCTCGCCGGCCGAGCTCGAGCTGCTGCCCGGCGTCGGCGCCGCCGTGGCGCAGCGCATCGTCGCTCACCGCGAGGAGAACGGCGCCTTCAAGTCGGCCGACGACCTGATGCTGGTGCGCGGCATCGGCGAGAAGAGCCTCGAGCGGCTCAAGCCGTACGTGGCGACGTCGGGCGCGACGACGCTCAAGCAGAGCGTCCCCTCGCCGCGGCCGGCGCGCACCGCCGAGTCGGCGCCGAGGGGCTGAACCGGAGGTCGTCGGGAGACCCGTGCCATGCGCCGCGCCACGTCCGGCTTCACGCTCGTCGAGCTGCTGATCACCGTCGCCGTCGCGATGCTCGTGCTGGGAATCGCGCTGCCGCCGCTGCTCGAGCTCGCCGCCGGCCGCGAGGTCCGCCTCGCCGCCGCCGAAGTCGGATCGGCGCTGCGCCTGGCACGGGCTCACGCCGTGACCCACGCCGTTCACGTGGGGGTGAAGTTCCGCACCGGCCCGGGCGGCGCGGTGACCTGGACCCTCTACCGGGACGGCGACGGTGACGGCGTCCGCAGCGATGACATCCTCTCCGGGGTCGATCCGCGGGTGGCCCCCGCCCGCTCACTCGCCCACTTCGGTCGCCAGGTGCGGCTCGGCTTCCCTCCGGGGCCGGCGCCGCGGGATCCCGGTGACCCCCGCCGCCGGCTCGACCGGCTCGACGACCCGATCCGCTTCAACCGCTCCGACATCGCCTCCTTCGGACCGCTCGGCGGATCGACCCCGGGGACGGTCTACGTGACCGACGGACGCAGCCGTCTCGCCGCGACGCGCGTGACCAACGCCACCGCGCGCACCCGCGTCCTCGTCTACGACCCGCGTCGCGAGCTCTGGCGCTGAACACGGTTTGACTCCGCGCCGGGCGGGGCGTAGCCTCTCCGGCCGTGAGCGCGCTGGTCGTCATCACCACCGTCGGCACCGAAGAGCAGGCCAACGAGATCGCGCGCGAGCTGGTCTGCCGCCGGCACGCCGCCTGCGTCAACATCGTCCCCGGACTGAAGTCGGTCTATCGCTGGCAGGGCAAGGTCTGCCGCGACGGCGAGTACCTGCTGATCATCAAGACGGGCGAAGACGAGTATCCGCAGGTCGAGGCGAAGATCCGCGAGCTGCACAGCTACGAGCTGCCCGAGATCCTCGCCTTCCGGGCCGAGCGCGGCGAACCCGGCTTCCTCGCCTGGCTCGCCGGCGCGCTCGACAAGACGCAGGGCACCTGCGCCGATGCCGAAGACGAGCTCGAAGAGCCCCTCGTCCCGCTCGACGAAACCAACTACTGAAATTCAGTCAGAGGCAATTTCCGCCGCGGCGTCAGACCGCGGCGAGTGCCTGGTCGACGTCGGCGAGGAGGTCGGCGAGATCCTCGATGCCGGCCGAGATCCGGACCAGGCCGTCGGTGATGCCGAGCTCGGCGCGCTTGTCGGGGGGGACCGAAGCGTGCGTCATCGAGGCCGGGTGAGAGGTCAGCGTCTCGACCCCGCCCAGGCTCTCGGCGAGCGACATCACCTCGACCCGGTCGAGCCACCGCTTGGCCGCCGCGAAGTCGCCGAGGTCGAAGGTGATCAGGGCGCCGAATCCGGTGGCCTGGCGCTGCTGGACCGCGTGGCCCGGGTGGTCGGCGAGCCCGGGATAGAAGACCTTGCGCACCTTGGGGTGGCCGGCGAGGTGCGCGGCCAGAGCACGGCCGTTGGCCTCGTGCCGCTCCATGCGCACGGCGAGCGTCTTGATGCCGCGCAGGATGAGGAAGGAATCGAACGGCGAGGCGATCGCGCCTTCCGACTTCTGCACGAAGGAGAACCACTCCCCCTGCTCGGCGCTCCTGGCCACCAGCACGCCACCGATCGAGTCGGAGTGACCGTTGAGGAACTTGGTGGTCGAGTGCACGACGACGTCGGCTCCCAGCTCGAGCGGCCGCTGGAAGTACGGCGACATGAAGGTGTTGTCGACCGCCAGCAGCGCGCCGTGGGCGTGCGCCAGCTCCGCCGCGCCGGCGATGTCGGTGACCTCCATCATCGGGTTGGTCGGCGTCTCGACGTAGATCAGGCGCGTCGTCGGCCGCAGCGCGGAACGGATGTTGACCAGGTCGGTCGAGTCGACCCAGCTCGACTCGACGCCGTAACGCGACAGCACCTGAGTCATGAAGCGGTAGGTGCCGCCGTAGACGTTGCGCGAGAAGACGACGTGCTCGCCGGCGCGCACCAGGGTCATCAGGGTGGCGATGGCCGCCATGCCGGAGGCGAAGGCGTGGCCGCTCGCCCCCCCCTCGAGCGCCGCGACGTTGGCCTCGAGGGCGAAGCGGGTGGGGTTCTGCACCCGCGCGTACTCGAACCCCTTGTGACGTCCGAGTTCGTCGAGGACGTAAGTCGAGGTGGCGTAGATCGGTACCGAAACCGCGCCGGTCGTCGGGTCGGGCTGCTGGCCGGCATGGATGGCGCGGGTGGAGAATCCTCGAGACTTCCAGTCGCCCTTCACTTGATGACTCCTTCCTGCGGCAGGGACAATGGGCGCCGCCCGGTGGGGCGCGCTCCGGTCGGATCCGGGCGGCCAGTCTAGCAGCGCGGCGGATAGGATTCCGGGCATGAATGCCGGCCCCGCCGCGACCTCGATCACGCCGCTGCGCTGGCGCGGGGGACTCGAGCTGCTCGACCAGACCCTCCTGCCGCACGCCGAGGTCTGGCTGCGCATCGGCACCGTGGAGGAACTCGCCGGGGCGATCGGCCGCCTCGCCGTGCGCGGCGCCCCGGCGATCGGCATCGCTGCCGCCTACGGCCTGGTGGTGGCCCTCGACGAGCAGTCCGGCGGCGGCGAGGCGGCCGCGATCGCCGCCGCCGCCACCCGCCTTCTGGCGACGCGGCCGACCGCGGTCAATCTGCGCTGGGCCCTCGAAGCCGGGCAGCGGGCTTTCGCCTCCTTCGCCGACCTGCCGCCGGGCGAGCGCCGGGAACGCCTGCTCGCCTGGGCGTGCGAGCTGCATGCGGACGACGTGGAGCGCAATCGAGCCATGGCGGCGCACGGCGCGCCGCGGCTCGCCGGCCGGCGGCGGGTGCTCACCCACTGCAACGCCGGGGCGCTCGCCACCGGCGGCATCGGCACGGCGCTCGGCGTCATTGCCGAGGCCTTCCGGCACGGCCACGTCGCCGAGGTCTGGGTCGACGAGACGCGGCCGCTGCTGCAGGGGGCGCGCCTGACCGCCTGGGAGCTCGGTCGCCTCGGTATCCCGCACCGGCTGATCACCGATTCGATGGCGGGCGCCCTGATGAGCCGTGGCCAGGTCGACGCGGTGGTCGTCGGCGCCGACCGCATCACCGCCGGCGGCGACGTCGCCAACAAGATCGGCACCTACACGGTGGCGGTGCTGGCCGCGCGCCATGGCGTCCCCTTCTACGTCGCGGCGCCGCTGTCGACGTTCGACGCCGGCCTCGCCGACGGCGCCGCCGTGCCGCTCGAAGAGCGCGCCGGAGGCGAGATCACCCACCTGGCGGGTGCCTCCGTCGCCCCGGCCGGGACCCTCGCCTTCAACCTCGCCTTCGACGTCACCCCCGCCAGCCTGGTCACCGCCCTGATCACCGAGCGCGGCGTCCTCGAACCACCGCTGCCACCGGCCATCGCGGGCGCACTCGCCGGGGAGCCGCCGTGATCCGACTCGCCCTCTCCTGGAGCGACGCGGCCGGCGCGCGCACGGTCGAGCTGGCCGGCGGCGCGGCGGTGGTCGGCCGCGCCGACGACTGCGATCTCGTGCTGGCGGATCGCGCCGTCTCGCGTCGTCACGCGCGGCTCGAACTGGCCGTCGACGGCTGGTGGATCGAGGACCTCGGCTCGCGGGGCGGTACCTGGCTCAACGGCCGGGCGATCGCCCGCCGCCAGCGCCTCGCCGACGGGGACCGCCTCGGCATCGGTCAGTCGATACTCGCCGTCGCGACCGCGGGGGGCGCGGCGCCCGTCGCGGCGGCACCGGCGGGCGGCGGCACGCCGGCGCCCGGCACTTCGATCTTCCGCCGCGCCGACGAGTTGCTCGCCAGCTCCGGCGCGATGGCGGCTACCGACGAGGTCGCGGCGCTGCGGCGTCACGCCGAACGGCTCGAACTGCTCAACGGGGTCCACCAGGCGCTCGGCCGCTCGGTGGCGCTCGAGGAGCTGCTCGAGCTGGTGCTCGATCGCGCCTTCCGCGCCCTCGGACCCGAGGAGGGGGTCATCGTCCTGCGCGAGGCGCCCGGGGTCTACCGCCGCGCCGCGCAGCGGCGCCCGGAAGGGTCGCTCGGCGACGCGCTGCTGTCACGCACGCTGCTCGAGGAGGTGGTCGAGAAGCGCCAGGCGGCGCTGGTGTGCGACGTGGCGGCCGACGAAACCTGGGGGCGCGCGGCGAGCCTGCGCATGTCGGGCGTGCGCAGCCTGATCGCCGCGCCGCTCTACGACGAGGCCGGGCCACTCGGCATGATCGCGCTCGACTCGCGTGCCTTCGTGCGGCCGTTCGACGAGCAGGACCTCGAGCTGCTCACCTCGCTCGCCGCGGTGGCTTCGCTGCGCATCCGCAACGTCGCCCTCACCCACGAAGCCGCCGAGCGGCGCCGGCTCGAGGAGGAGCTCGCGCTCGCCCGCTCGATCCAGCTCGGACTGCTGCCCAAGCGGCTGCCGGAGCCGGCCGGCTGGCAGCTGGCCGCCGGCAGTGTGCCGTCCCGGCACGTTTCGGGGGACTACTACCTGGTGGCCGAGCGCGGCGAGGGCGCGGAGCGCAAGCTGGACCTGATGATCGTCGACGTGGCCGGCAAGGGGATCGCGGCGGCGCTGCTCACCGCCTCGCTCGAGGCACTGGCCACGGCGCCGCTCGAAGCGGCGATCGCGCCGGAGGAGGCGCTCGGCCTCGTGTCGCGCCGCCTGTTCGAGCGCACGCCGGCCTCGAAGTACGCCACCGCGCTGCTCGGCCGGCTCGACCTGGCCAGCGGCCGGCTGCGCCTTGCCGGCGCCGGCCACCTGCCGGCGCTGGTGGCGCGCGCCGGCGGCGGCGTCGATCAGTACCCCTCCACCGGCCGGCCGCTCGGTCTGCTCGCCGACTCGACCTACACGGCTCAGGAGGTCGCCCTGGCGTCGGGCGACCTGCTCGCCCTCTACACCGACGGCTATGTCGAGGCGGCCGACCCGGAAGGGGCCGAGTATGGCGTCGAGCGCCTCGCCGAGCTGCTCGACGAGCTGCGCGGAGAGCCGCTCGCGGACCTGCACGCCGCCATCGAGCGGTCGGTCGCCGCCTTCGTCGGGGCCGAGCCCGACGCGGACGACCGCACGCTCGTGCTGCTGCGGCGCGAGTAGGCGACCGAAGCGCACCGGGACGGCGTTGCAGACCTGTCAGCCGCGGCGGCCGCGTGCCGTTCTCCCGAGCGGGATGAGCCGCCGCAGGGGAGAGACTCGTTGACGCGCCGCCGTGACCGCGAGCGCCGGGAGAGCGACTCGCCGCCGGATCCGGCGCGCTGGCTCGATCGGTTCGACCACTGGCTCGATCGCCGGCTGCCGCCGCCGCGCGGGCCGCTGGCGGAGCTGGGCGTCTTCCTGCTGCGGGCGGTGATAGGGCGCGGCAGCTGGGTGGCCGGCGCCTTTCTCGTCGCCATGTCGGCGCCCTTCTTCGTCTTTCCGTATCGCCAGATCGAAACCCTGACGCTCGCCGCCTTCTATCGCGCCACCGCGACGGCGACCGCCGAGGCGCGCGTCGAGCGCACCGGCGTGCGACTGGTGCCCGATCCGCACGAGCCGGGGTTGCGCGGTGAGCCGTACGTCGTGCTCGCCTTCGAGCCCGAGCCGGGGCGCACGCTGCGAGTGCGCTATCTGCCGCACGGCGGCGGCCTCGAGCCGTTTCATCAGGTCTGGCTCGATGCCGGGCTCTTCCAGGCGCCGGCCGAGTACGCGACCGGGTGGCGGCTGCGCTGGGTCGACCCGGCGAGCCGCGCGCCCGCGGTCGAAGTCCTCACGGCGGCGGCTGACCGCGAGGCGCTGGCGCAGCCAGCGGTCTGGAACGGGGTGCCGGAGATCGACAACGCGCTCGCCGAACTCGACCGGCCGCTCGACTGGCTGCTCGCCGAATGGCGACGGCCGGCCGGGGACGACCTGACCCTGCCGGTGCGCTTCCGGCCAGGCGACCCGCAGCGGATCTTCGTCGGCGACTCGTTGTCGCGCCTGCCGCCCACCCTGGGCAGCGGCTGGGGCGACCTGTTCGCCGCCCTGATCCTCGCGCTCCCCTTCGGCCTGCCGTTCTGGTGGCTCGGCACCCGGCTGCTGAGTCGCCCGCTGCCGCGGCGCTGGCGTCCGGTGATGTTCTGGGGGCCGCTCGCGCTGCTGCCCTTCTGGGGCTCGCGCTACCTCGAGGTGGTCGAGCGGCTCTCACCCGGCTCCGGCTACAACATCCTGGCGCGCAAGGCGGTGGTCACGCAGGTACTGCCGGGCGTCGAAGCGGAGGGGCGGCTCGCCGGTACCCGCCGGCGCCTCGATCTGGCGACCTCGCGCTTCGCGCCGCTGCTGGCGCGGGTCGACCTCACCCGCCCGGCGCGGCCGCTGGCTTCGGCCGACGCCGTCTGGCGCGAACTGGTGCGGCGCTTCACCGCGGCCACCGAAGGGCTGCCGGACGGCGAGCTCGAGCAGGTCCTGGTTCACGAGTCGCGCGCTTTCGAGCCCTTCGGGCGGGGCGCCGTGGCGCCGGTGCTGATCGAGACGGCGCGACGCGCGGCGCTCGACCCGGCGCGCCCGGAGGCGCTGCGCGAGACGGCGCGCAACTTCCTCCTTCAGATGCTCGCCGACGACTGGCCGCCCTGCGGCGCCGGCTTCGCGGCGAAACGCGAAACGGTTGAGTCGCTCGCCGGTTTCCCCCATCCGGAGGTCGCCGCGGCCTGGCGCGACGCCGGGCGCGCCCCCTGCCCCTGAGCGCGGCCGCCGGCGCGGTGCTAGCGTCCGCGGCGAACCTGCCGGCAAGTGAGCTGGGCAAGAAGCGAGAGGAGGCGCGATGACATTCCTGTTCGCCGTGGTGATCGCGATCGTCGCCGTGGTGGTGCTGCGGCGACTGGCGGGCGGCACGGACGATCCGCTGCAGCTCGCGGCGCTGCGCGGTGCGCGAGTGGCGGCGGTGGTGGTCGCTGTCGCTGCGGTACTCGTGGCGCTGCTGCAGCTGGTGCGCATCGTGCCTGCCGGGCACGTCGGCGTCGTCGACCTGTTCGGCGTGGTGCGCGAGCAGCCGCTCCAGTCGGGATTGCGGCTGCTCAACCCGCTGGCGCGCCTGGTGCCGATGTCGATCAAGACGCAGGAGATCAAGGAGACGATGGAGGTCCCTTCGAAAGAGGGGCTGACCATGCAGCTCGAGCTCTCGGTGCTCTACCACCTCGACCCGGAGAAGGCGCCGGCGATCTACCGCACGGTCGGGGAGAACTTCGTCGAGGTGATCCTGGTGCCGCAGTTCCGCTCGGTGGCGCGCGGGGTCACCGCCTCCTACGAGGCCAAGGCGCTCTACACCTCGGAGCGCGAACAGCTCGCCGGGCTGCTCACCGCGGAGCTGCGCAAGCAGGTCGAGGAGCGCGGCGTCCTGGTCGAGGCGACGCCGCTGCGCCGCATCGGGCTGCCGCCGCGTCTCGGCGCGGCGATCGAGGAGAAGCTGTCGGCCGAACAGGAGTCGCAGCGCATGCAGTTCGTCCTCCAGAAAGAGACTCAGGAGGCCGAGCGCAAGCGGATCGAGGCGCAGGGCATCTCCGACTTCCAGCGCATCGTCTCGCAGGGCATCTCCGACCAGCTGCTGCGCTGGAAGGGGATCGAGGCGACGATGGAGATCGCCAAGAGTGGCAACAGCAAGGTCGTGGTTATCGGCTCGGGCCCCGACGGCTTGCCGCTCATTCTCGGCGGCAACTGAAGTACCGGCGCATTCCGGCGTAGGATCGTCCGCCATGCACGCCGTCGAGATTCGTGCCCTCGCCCGCCGCTTCGGCTCGCTCGACGCGCTCGCCGGGGTGGACCTCGACCTGGCAGCGGGGGAGATCCTCGGCCTGCTCGGCCCCAACGGCGCCGGCAAGTCGACTCTGGTGCGGGCGCTGATGGGGCGGGTGCGGCCGGATGCCGGCGAGATCCGTCTCTTCGGCCGGACCGCCGACGAGCCCGGCGCGCGCGACGTGCTCGGCTACGTGCCGCAGGAGATCGCCCTCTACCCGGTGCTGTCGGCGAGCGAGAACCTGCGCGCTTTCGGCCGCTTCCAGGGGCTGGCCGGTGAGCCCCTCGAGCGCGCCGTGGCCGCTGGCCTCGCCTTCGCCAACCTCGCCGACCGCGCCGGCGATCCGGTGGAGGCATTCTCCGGCGGCATGAAGCGCCGCCTCAACCTGGCGGTCGGCATCCTCCACCAGCCGCGCGTCGTGCTGCTCGACGAACCGACGGTCGGCATCGATCCGCAGTCGCGCGAGCGCATCTTCGCGATGATCGAGGAGCTCGCCGCCGGCGGCGTCTCGATTCTCTACACCACGCACTACCTCGAGGAGGCCGAGCGTCTCTGCGACCGGGTGGCGGTGATCGATCACGGCAGGGTGATCGCCAGCGGCACGCGGGAAGAGCTGGTGCGCGCCACCGTGGGCAACGGCAAGCGGATCCTGGTGCGCGCGGTGCGGCCGATTCCCCCGGCCGCCGTCGCGCAGTTGCCGGGGGCGGCGGTCGACGGCGAACGCCTCCACCTGACCAGCGACGAGCCGGCGGTGACGATTCCGCTCCTGCTCTCGGCGCTCGAACGCGCCGGCGTGGCGGTCGCCGACCTCGAACTGGTCAGCCCCGGGCTCGAGAGCGTCTTTCTTCAACTGACGGGCCGGGAGTTGCGCGAATGATCCTCGCCGTCGTCCGCACGGCCTGGGCGCAACTGCGCCGCGACCGCGCCGCCATCGCCCTCACCTTCGTGGTGCCGGTCGTCTTCTTCTCGATCTTCGCGCTGATCTTCGGTGGCCAGCGCGACGCCGGCACCCGCAGGGTCCGCCTGCTGGTCGTCGACGAGGATCACACGCCGCGGTCGGCGAGGCTGCTCGAGGCGCTCGTCGCCGAGAGCGCCTTCGACGTGCGCCGCGCGCCGAAGAGTGAGGCGGACGCGGTGCCGCCGCCGTATGACCGCGCCGCGGCCGAACAGGCGATCCGTGACGGCGACGCGGCGGTGGCGCTGGTCGTGCCGGCGGGCTTCGGCGCCGCGCGCTTCGCCTTCGGGCCGGGGGAGGGGCGGCCGCGCCTCGAACTGCTCACCGACAGCTCGGACCTGATCGCCGGACAGATGACCGCGGGCCTGTTGCAGAAGGTGCTCTTTACCGGCCTGGCGGACCTCTTTCTCGAAGGGGGCATCGACTCGCTCGACCGGATCGCCGGCTTCACCGAGGAGCAGCGGGCGCTGCTCGCCGACCTGACCGAGCGGGCGCGCGGCGGCGAGGCGGGAGCGGGGGCGGCGGCGGGGCCGGAAGGCGGCGCGGCCGGCGGCTTCGAGCTGCCGGTCGACATCGCGATTCGCGACCTGCTCGGCGAGTCGAAGGCGAACCCGCTGGTGGCTTTCTACGCGGCCGGTCTCGGCGTGATGTTCCTGCTCTTTTCGGCCACCGGCGCCGGCGGCGCGCTGATCGAGGAGCGCGAGAGCGGCACCCTCGACCGGCTGCTTGCCACGCGGCTGACGATGGGGCAACTGCTGGCCGGCAAACTCGTCCACCTGGCCGGCCTCGGGGTGATCCAGCTGACCGTGATGTTCGTCTGGGGGTGGCTGGTCTTCGACCTCGAGCTGCCGGCCCATCTCGCCGGATTCTTCGTCATGGCGGTGCCGACGGCCCTCGCCTGTTCGGCCTTCGGGCTGGTCCTTGCGGCGTTCTGCCGCACCCGCAAGCAGCTGGTGGCGGCGTCGAATCTGGTCATCCTGTCGATCTCGGCGCTCGGCGGCTCGATGTTTCCGCGCTTCCTGATGCCCGAGGGGCTGCAGAAGGCGAGTCTGGTCTTCTTCAACTCCTGGGCGCTCGAGGGGTTTCTCGACGTCTTCTGGCGCGAGGAGGGGCTGGCTGCCCTGCTGCCCGAAGTCACCGTCCTGCTCGTCTGGGCGATCGTTCTCTACGCCCTCGCCCGCCGCCTCGCCCGCAAGTGGGACCTCACCTGACCCGGAAAATTCAGTCAGAGGCAATTTCTCTCACGCGCGGACTGGCCACCGGCGGCTGGCC